>JAGNKU010000001.1:0-179320 GCA_017999985.1 Phycisphaerae bacterium
TGGGGGTGAAGACCAGGCTCTGGTAGTCGAGGTCGTTGTCGCCGCTGAAGAGCTGGGTGAAGAAGTCGGGCACCTCCGGCGTGGTGAAGCTGTAGCAGGTCGGATCGATCGTGAGATTGCCGGCCTCGTCGGCCGCTTCGACCTTGTAGTAGTAGGTCGTGTCGTCGGTCAGGCCGGTGACATTCACGACGGCGGCAGTCGCAAAGCCCGACCCGGTCGCCGTCCAGCCCAACTCGTTGCACGACAGGCCATAGCGCACCATACCACGTACCGCCTCGTTGGCCGTAATGGTGACCGTGGCGGACCGCGGCTCGACGCTGGTCGTCTGCACGTTCAGGATCTGCGGGCCAACGCAGTCGACCGCGGCCGAGTCCGTCACCGGCACGTTGTAGTTGCCCGCTCCGTCATCGGCATCGATGTACGTGGCGGTCATGGTCTGGCTGTCCGCCACCTGCAGCGTGCCATCGCCGGAGTTGACTGGGCCGGCGCTGGTCGCGATCGTCCCGACGAAGACTCCCGTGTTGGCGCCAGTTTCGGTGAGCGTAATGGTCTCGGCATCACCGCCGGTCGCGGCCACGGTCACCGCGTGTGTGCCCGTGCCGAGCAGGTCGCCGTCGCGCAGCTCGACTGCAACCAGGTCCGCGCAGCCGTAACGCCCCTTGTCCAGCTCGAGCGTGCCGGCCGGGCCCGGGGTGAGGTACGCACCAATCTCACCGTATACCAGCGTGATCGGCACGCCGCGGTTCGGGCAGTTCGCGCAGTGGTGCAGCGCGATGACCTTGTGGCTCGACCGCGCAATCACGGGCGAACCGGACGAGCCGCCCTCCGTGTCCGCGTAGTAGCCGACGTCGCTGTACCCGCTGCCCTGACAGGCCGGCTGCGTGATCGAGTAGACCCGGGCGATCCCGCCGGCGTCCTGCGGCGCCGTGCTGAAGATCGCGAACTCCTTGGCACGTCCGCCGGGATGCTGGGGGATGTAGATCTCCTCGCCCGGAACGGCGACGCGGTTGTCCAGCTCGAGGTAGCCGAAGGACGCGGCGGGATTCCCGCTCGCGATCTGCACGAGGCAGTAGTCGTAGTTATAGCTGTCCTGGATGAACGTCGCGCCCGAATATACGACCCCCGGGAAGCAGTTGGCGCAGTTGGGGGTGCCGCACGTCGGGGCCTCGGCCATGAAATCGAAGTCGGTATTCAACGCCTCGGATGCCGACGTGATGCAATGCTCGTTGGTGATAACGTGGTTCTCGGCCGACGCGAGCCAGCCGGTGCAGAACGCGCTGCCGTTCGAGAGCAGGCGGCAGACCGCGCGCCCGCGGTTGTACTCGGTGGGATGCGAAAGCTGGTAGCACTTGGCGTTCTGCTTGTCGTCGGTGCCACAGATGGCCCGGCTGGTCGGCGGCGGGCCGAGGTCGATGAACCCGGCCACGTACTCGTCGATCTCGAAGCCGTGACCGCCCTCGTAGCCGACGACGACCAGGTCCAGCAGGACCGTGTCGCCCTTGATGTGCTGCGCCCAGAACGTGCCGGCATTCATCTTGCCCCGCCCCTGCAGCGTGTAGGCCTGGCGGCCCGCCCCATCCGAGACCAGCAGGTAGTCGCCCGGCCCGAGGTCGAAATCGCGGAAGTGGATGGCGATATACGTCGCGTCGGAGTCGTGGAGCTCGTAGCTCCAGCGCGTCTCCGGCGTTTCGCCCGCGCCCTTGTAATCGCGGGGCGTTTCCAGCCGGATCGGGATGTGCGTGCCACCTTCAACCTGGGCTGCGGCGGGCCTCACCAAAACGGCGAGGCTGATCAACGTGGTCGCAACCGCCAGCGTGGCACTGTGTCGCACTGCGAGCATAACATGGCCTCCTGCGCCGTGCGCCTGAACCCGGGAGAAGTGGTTGCGCGGTTTGCGCCGGTCGCCGGGCCGGCGCGGCCACCCAGCGGTCCTCCAGGTTCATAGTAGCCGGACAGGGGATCGGCTTTCAACGCGGGGTTATCGGCGCGGCGCGCACTCAGCCGCGCGTCCCATAATCCGCGCCTACGGCTGCCGCTCGAACACGGCCAGAAAGTAGTACAGCGCCGGATGCAGGTGCAGAAAGACACGCTGCGCGCCGAGCTG
The DNA here is from genome assembly GCA_017999985.1 of Phycisphaerae bacterium. NCBI lineage: Bacteria > Pseudomonadati > Planctomycetota > Phycisphaerae > Phycisphaerae bacterium. The sequence continues at coordinate 2,105 of JAGNKU010000001.1, forward strand.
GGCGGCGATGCGGTCCAGGGGCGCGCTGTCCGCGGCGGGCCCGCGTTGTCGCACGTAGTGGGCACGGAATTCCGGGTCCGCGCGCAGGGCGCCATCCGCCGCGGTCCAGTCGGAGAGCGCGAAGTCAGCGGGGGGCGGTTGCGTCGGATCGCCGGGCGCGGTGAGCACAAGCACGATGAAGGCCGGGCGTTTGTCCAGTACGTAGCGCGGATCGTACAGCTTCGACAGGAACGCACCCGGCAGGGCCGCGATATGTCGATCGGTCAGGCCGGTGAGATCCAGGATGCTCTGGTCGATGCACGTGTATCCCACGATGCCGATGTCCATGAGCGCGATCGTGTCGCCGGGACGGGCGGCAGTGTCGCGCAGCCAGCGGGCGAGCGCGGCGTGACCGTGCGCGTAGCCCACGGACCGCATCACAACGTGGTTCCGCAGTCCCGCCTGCAGGCCACTCAAGTGCAGCCCCCAGAGCAGGGGGACCGCCAGCGCGGCGAGGAGCCCCCAGCGCGTCCAGCGGCGTGTTGCCCAAGCGAGCATGCGCACCCAGCCCAGCGCCACAAACACGGCCAGCAGCGGCATGAACGGCACGATCAGCCGGCCGCCGAGCATCCAGTCCGTCCCGGTGACAAACGGCAGCGTGGCGCCGACGACGGCGACGAGGATGGCCGGGGCGCTGCGGCGGCGCACGGCGCTCGTGCCGACAATCAGCCAGCCGACAAACGCGAGGAATACGCCGGGCGAATCGCCGAACGGACGCAGCGCCGCGGCGCGAATGTAGCGCCAGGCCTCCAAGGCGCCAAAGCCGCCGGACTTGGCCCAGTACGTGTTCGGCACCCAGTGCCCGTCGTACGCCAGGAGTCGAAACACGAGGTGTGCGGCCACGGCGACAACCACGATGAGCGCGTCGGGCAGCAGATGGCGGCGCACCGCCGGCAGCGCCCACCAGGTGGCGAGCCGCCGGCCAAGTGTACCGTGCCCCGGTCCGCGCCAGGTCGCGCTGCACAGTAGCTGTCCACACCAGAATACAGCGAAAAGCAGCGCCCCCTCGGGGCGCGTGAGCGCGGCGAGGGCAAACAGGACGCCGGAGCCGCGCCAGCGACCGCCCTCCAGGCTGGTGAGGCCGGTGCACACGCCGGCCGTCAGCAGCGCGCCGAACAGCGTTGTTTCCAGGCCGCTGGTGCTGTTGAGCGCGTACCCGGGCGCCAGCGCCACCAGGGTCGCGGCGACCAGCCCGCACACGGTGGCGCGGAGACCGCTGTCCGGCGTGGCGTCATCGTCGAGCCGCCGCGCGAGCCAGAAGCTGAGCACGACGCCGATCGCACCGCTCACCACGCCCAGGCCCTTGGCGCACACGGGCGCGGCATCCGCGCCGCCCAGCGCGATCACCGGCACCAGCAGGAGCATGAGCAGAAAATTCGTGTAGCCCTCGACATGCTCACCGTCGTTGAAATAGGGCCCGCGGCCGAGCGTGATGAAGCGGCTGTACCGGAACGTGATGTACGCGTCGTCGTTGACGTAGGGCCAGAAATACGCCGCGAGCGCCAGGAAGCCCGCCACGGCCACAAGCAAACCGATGGCCCCCAGCCGGTTGACCGGCCGCCGTACGGCGGCGCGCTCTGCCGCGGGCTGAGCCGGCACGTGCGGACGAGGGTGGTGCGACATAGCGGCTTCCGAGTCGACCGGAGCCTCACGCGTGGCGCCCGCGCCAGGCTCCGACCCGCGTGCGGCCATGATACCGGGTCTGGCATATTGTGGTGAAACGCGGCGCGCCGGCGGGGCTTCAATGCGTGCGGGTGTTGCGGTACAGTCCTGCGCGAATGCCCACGGGGCTGCCGCTTACACACCCATATGAGGAGCTGCCATCGTGTCTGCCAACCCAAGCCACCCGCCAAGTGCTTCACGCCCAGCATGCGCGTCCGTTGCATCCGCCCGGTCGGTGCCCGTGGCGGTGCTGCTGGCCCTGCTCGCGGCCGGCCTGCCGGCGACCAGCGCCGCGGATGAGCCGGCCGCGCAGCCCGCGTCCCATCTCGTTCCGGCTGACAAGGGATGCTCCGCGGAGCAATTGACTGCGCTGCGCGCCCGCGGCACGCAGCGCGTCTACGCCGGCGCCGCGCGCAAGGCCATCGGCATGCCCTGCGGCGGACTGTGCGCCGGGCAGCTTTTCGTCCGCGGCGACGGCACGCTCGCGAGCTGGGAGATCGACGGGCGGACGTACTTCGGCGGCGTCGGGCACACGAGCTACGACACGTATCGGCCACGGCAGCCGATCGCGCAGGGGTTCGCGCTGGCGGTGCGCGACGCGGACGGCCAAGTGTCGCGTGCCACGCTCGACGACGCGGGCTACGACGCGATCGAGTTCGTCGGCGAGTATCCACGGGCCCGCGTGTGTTACCGCGCAGCCGGCGCGGCCAGGGCCGTCCCGCCCGTCAGCGTGGACCTGGAGGTATTCAGCCCGTTCATCCCGCTCGACGCGCGGGCGTCGGCGTTTCCGGCCACGGTGCTGCATTTCACTGTCACCAACCCCACCGCACAGCCCTTCACGGTCGCGCTCGGCGGCTGGCTGGAGAACATGGCCTGCGGCGAGCGGACCAACGACCTGACGATCAAACGCCGCAACCAGGCCATCGTCGGCGACGGGCTGACAACGGTGCTGATGGACGTGGTCGAGGGAAGTCCGCCCATGCCGGCCGGCCCGGCCAAGACGAAGGTCATCGCCGACTTCGAAGTGGGCACGTACGACGGGTGGACCGTCACCGGCGAGGCGTTTGGGCAGGAACCCGCCCGGGGCACGCTGCCGAACCAACAGGAAGTGAGCGGCTTCGGCGGCGCGCGACTGGTCAACACGTTCCATGGCGGCGACCCGACGACGGGCCGGCTCGTCAGCACGCCGCTCAAGATCGACCTGCCGTACCTGACCTTCCGCATCGGCGGCGGCCGGCACCCGGACGCGGCGTGTCTGAACCTCGTGGTGGGTGACCGCGTGGTGCGCAGCGCGACCGGGCGCGACAACGAGAAACTGGAGCCGCGTGTATGGGACGTGAGCATGTTCGCGGGGCAGATGGCGCGGATCGAGATCGTGGATACGGCCACGGGCGCTTGGGGCCACATCAACGTCGATGACATCGTACTGACCAACGCGCTCGGGCCGGAGTACCGGGAGTACGATGAGGCCGCCCTGGGCTTCGGCAACCTGGCGCTGACGCTGCTCGGCGACGGCCAGACGACGCTGCACTGGACCGACCAGAATGCGTTTCTCGCATCGCTGCTCGGCAGAGAGGTTCGTTCGGTCAGCGGCAGCCAACTGGAGCCGGGCGGCGGGCAGCCGCTGGTCGGCGCGGTGACAAGCCAGCTCACGCTGGCCGCGGGTGCCACGCAAAATGTGACCTTCATCGTGTCGTGGTATTTCCCAAACCTGCACACCGGGCACGGCCGGATGTACACGAACTGGTTCGGCGACGCGCGCGATGTCGCGCGGCAGCTCGCGGCTGACCTGCCGCGCCTGCAGGCCGAAACGCGGCGCTTCTGCGATAGCTACTATCGCGGCACGACGTTGCCCTGGTGGCTGGCGTCGCGGCTGATGATGCCGGTGGCCAACCTCGCGACGGGCACGGCGCAGTGGTGGCAGAACGGGCGCTTCTGGGCGTGGGAGGGCGCCTACTGCTGCAGCGGCACGTGCACGCACGTCTGGAACTACGCGCAGGGCGAGGCCTGGCTGTTCCCCGAGCTGGCCCGCTCGGCACGGACGATGCAGGACCTCGGCGCGGGGTTCGAGGAGACCAGCGGGCTCGTGGGTTTCCGCAGCGACCGCAACTTCGCCGCCGACGGCCAGGCCGGCACCATCCTGAAGTGCTACCGCGAGCATCTCACGTCCGCGGACGACGTGTTCTTGCGCAAGCACTGGACGCGCATCAAGGCGGCGCTCGAATACCTGATCAGCGAGGACGGCGACGATAACGGCCTGCTCGAGAGCGACCGACAACACAATACGTACGACATCAATTTCGTCGGCCCGAACACGTTCGTGGGCTCCCTCTATCTCGCGGCCCTCCGCGCCGGCGAAGAGATGGCCCGCCACGTCGGCGACACGCCGGCGGCGGAGCGCTATCGTGCGCTCTTCGAACGCGGCCGCGACTGGACGGCCAAGCACCTCTTCAACGGTGAGTACTACGAGCAGCGCGTGCCGCCCGGCGACACGCGCGACTGGCAGTACGGAACCGGCTGCCTCAGCGACCAGGTCTTCGGCCAGAACTGGGCCCACGTGCTCGACCTCGGCTACATCTACCCGCCGGAGCAGGTGCGCAGCGCCCTGACCGCCGCGTACAAGTACAACTGGGCCCCGGACGTCGGCCCGCTCAACGCCGTGTATCCGCCGGAGCGGGTCTTCGCGCGTCCCGGCGAGCCGGGCCTGTTCATCTGCACGTGGCCGCGCGGCGGGCGTCCCAAGGAGCCGGTGCGCTATCGCGACGAGGTGTGGACCGGCATCGAGTACCAGCTCGCGGCGGGCCTGGTCTGGGAGGGCTTCGTCGACGAGGGGCTGCTGATCGTACACGGGGTCGAGCAGCGCTATGACGGCGCGAAGCACAACCCGTGGAACGAGGTCGAATGCGGCGATCACTACGCGCGCGCGCTGGCGTCGTGGGGCGTGCTGCACGCGCTGGCGGGCTTCACGTTCGACGGGCCGGCGGGGCGGCTGGGCATCGCGCCGCGATTCCACCCCGACGACTTCGCGTGCTTTTTCGCCGCGGGGACCGGCTGGGGCAATCTGGCACAACGCCGGACGGACGCGGGGCAGTCGAACCAGATCGAACTGCGCTGGGGCACGCTGCGGTTGAAGCGGTTTGACCTGGAAGTGCCGGCGGACGCGGCGGCAAAGGAGGTGGTCGTCACGCTCCGCGCTGACGAGGCCGGTACGCCGCAGACGGTGCCGGCGAAGCTCGCGCGCGAAGAGGCCCGCTGCGTGGTGGAACTCGATCAGCCGGTCGAGCTGCAGGCCGGCCAGCAATTGCGAATCGAGCTGCGCCGCCAGTAGGACTTCCACGTCCGGGTTGCGGGTCGGCGTTGCAGTGTGCCACTGCGCTTGAGCAGTGTCTCGCACGGAGGGCACTGCTCGAGAGCAGCGGCACATTCGCACGACAAGAGCGGAGCTCTGTCGCTCCCCGGCGGCGTGACTCAGTCGCTGTGCGTGTGGGCGGTCTTCGCGCCGGCGGGCTGCGTGGCGTTGTACGCCGCCACGACGTCCGCGGGTGTGCCGGCGGCCTTGATCTGCCCGTCATGAATCCACAGGGCCTTCGTGCACACTTCCTGCACCAGCGACATGTTGTGCGTCGCCAGCACGACCGTCTTGTGCGCGCTGCGGAAGCGATCGAGGATCGTGCCGGCCTTCGCGCGGAACGCGCTGTCGCCGACGCTCAGCACCTCGTCCAGCAGCAGTACATCCGGGTCGATGTGAATCGCGATCGAGAAGCCCAGCCGGCCGCGCATGCCGGCCGAATACGTGCGGACCGGGGCGTCGATGAACTGGCCCAGCTCGCTGAACTCGACGATGTCCTTGAAGCGCGCGTCGATTTCGCGCCGCGGCAGTCCGAGGATCGACCCGTTCAGGTACACGTTCTCCCGCCCGCTCAGGTTCGCGTTGAACCCGACGCCGAAGCTGAGCAGGCAGCCGACCTTGCCGCGCACCTCGACGTGGCCGCGATCGGCCTCGCAGATGCCCGCCAGCGTCTTCAGCAGCGTGGACTTGCCCGAGCCGTTGCGGCCGATGATGCCCACCACGTCGCCGGGCCAGGCGGTGAAGTCGATGCCGCGGAGGGCCCAGAACTCCTGCTGCCAGCGTCCGTTCGCCTTCGCCGCCGAGACCATCCGCACGAGCCGCACGAACGTCTCGCGCAGGGTGACCTCGGCGCGGTGATAGCGAATGAGAAACTTCACCCACACGTCGGTGGCGCGGATGGCGGGCGGGCTGTCCGGGCGTTCAGACATACTTGGCGAACTTACCTTCGCCGCGGCTGAACACGGCGTAGCCGATCAGCAGCGTGGCCAGCGCAAAGCCCAGCACGTACAGCGTCTGCCAGGGGTCGGGCGCGTGCCGCGCGATGAGCGCGCTGCGATAGCCCTCCAGCAGGCAGGCCATCGGGTTCAGCATGTACAGCCGCAGGTACTGCTCCGGGATGCGGGTGTGCTCGCCGTGGACGTAGTACAGAATCGGGCTGGCATAGAAGCCCAGCCGCAGTGCCACCGTGCTGATGTTCGCGGTGTCCGCGAAGAACGCGCCGAGGTACGCCACCAGGTAGGCCAGGCCGGTCGTGAGCAGCAACTGGATCAGAACCAGCGGCAGAAACCAGAGCGCGTCGAGCGAGAGCGTATGGCCGCTGACCAGCAACACCACGACGAGCACGAACAGCCCCCACGCGAAGTCGTACAGGCGCGAGAGACTGATCGAGAGCGGGAACACCGCCTTGGGGAAACTGATCTCGCTGATCAGGCCGCGATTGCTGCGGATGCAGTTGACCGCCTGCGAGATCGTGCCGTCCAGGAACCGCCAGGCCAGCACGCCGACGAAAAGATAGATCAGGTAATTGACCGCCCCGCCCTGGGCCTGCCGGAAGAGCACGCCGAACACGAGGTAATACACACCCAGCGATAATAGCGGGTCGAGCAGGTTCCAGAGGTTGCCCAGCACCTTGTTGCGGTGGCCGGCCTTCAGGCTGCTGGACACCAGGTACACGACGGTTTCGCGCCGCGCGATCAGCTCGCGCAACCGGTGTAGCAGGCTGGGCGAATGGTTCGACGCCGCGGCCACCGGGATCATCGCACACACCCCGATCAGCACTGTTCGCATACAAAAAGGCCCGCGCGCGGAACGGTTCGCCGCCCGCCACGGTGCCGCGCTGGTCTGCGGCGCATAGCAAACCAACCCCAAGGAAATGTCAAGACCGGCCGGCCCGACTATACTCGGCCCCGGCTGTGCGTCGGTCCCTTGCGGTCCGGCGCGGGACGGAGAATGATGGACACACCCCGTCCGCCGCGCGGCGCGCGGGCGCAACGAGGAACTATCGGTGAAGGTGATCAACATCTGCGGGGCCCGGCCCAATTTCATGAAGATCGCGCCGCTGATGCGCGCCTTCGCCGCCCGGCCGGAAATCACCGCCCGGCTCGTCCACACCGGCCAGCACTACGACGACACGATGAGCCAGACGTTCTTCGACGACCTGCACCTGCCGCGCCCGGACGTCAACCTCGAGGTCGGCAGCGCATCGCACGCCGTCCAGACCGCCCTCATCATGCAGCGCTTCGAGCCGATCGTGATCGCCGAGCGACCCGACGCCGTGCTGGTCGTCGGCGACGTGAATTCCACCATCGCCTGCGGCCTCGTCGCCGCCAAGCTGCAGGTCCCGCTCGTCCACGTCGAGGCCGGCCTGCGCAGCTTCGACCGCACCATGCCCGAGGAAATCAACCGCGTCCTGACCGACACCCTCAGCGACCTGCTCTTCGTCACCGAGCCGTCCGGCGTCGAGAACCTCCGCCGCGAGGGCATCGCCGAAGAGAAGATTCACCTGGTCGGCAATGTCATGATCGACACTTTGCTGGCCCACCGGCCACTGGCCGACCGGTCCCGCGTGCTCGACCAGCTCGGCCTGACGCCGGGCCGCTACGGCGTCGTGACGCTGCATCGTCCGGCGAACGTGGACGATCCGGCGGTGTTTGGCGGCATCTGCGACGCGCTCGACGAAATCCAGCATACGCTGATGCTGGTCTTTCCGGTGCACCCGCGGACGCGCGGCAACCTGGAGCGCAACGGCCTGCTCGCGCGCCTGCAGGCCATGCCAGGTGTCCGGCTCACCGAGCCGCTCGGATACCTCGATTTCCTGAAGCTCATGACGACGGCGGCCACGGTGCTGACCGACTCGGGCGGCATCCAGGAGGAGACGACGGTGCTCGGCGTGCCGTGCCTGACGCTGCGCGAGAACACCGAGCGCCCGATCACCATCACCCAGGGCACGAACCAACTAGTCGGCCTGGATCCGGGCCGCATTCTCGCCGGCTACCAGCGGATCCGGGAGGGCCGCATCACGCATCGCATTCCGGAGCTATGGGACGGTCGGGCCGCGGAGCGCATCGCCGACCGACTGCTGCGCTGGCACACGCAGCGGCGCGCCTCGTCCGCTGCACCGGCGTGCTAAGCACCCCTCGACGTCGCCACGATAATGATAGTGAGGACGACCGGCGCGCCGGGGGAGCGTTTAACCGCTGGTCGTCGGGCTCGAACACGACGGAAGAACGACGATGCGCGCCGTTGGGCTGGGTTTTCCGAGGTTATCGGGCCGGTGCCGTGGCGGCTGCGCGACAGCCGCCCTGTGCGCGGTGCTGTCGCTGCCCGGCTGTGGCGTGCCCACGCCCGAATCGTCCTACATCCCGATGGATGACGGGACGGAGATCGCCATCGACGTCTGGCGCCCGGGAGGGGCGACCGACAACACGCCCGTCCCGGCGGTTGTGCGTCTGAACCGCTACTGGCGCGATTATGAGCTGCCGGGGTCATTGCCGGAGTTCATCGGCAAGTACCTCGGCAGCGTCGATTGGCTGAACAACGCGGGCTACGCCGTCGTGGCCGTGGACGTGCGCGGCACGGGGGCCTCGTTCGGCGTGGCGACGACGCCGTGGTCGCCGCGCGAAGTGGCCGACTATGGTCTGATCGTGGATTGGGTAATCGCGCAGCCCTGGTCCGACGGTCGCGTGGGCTCGGTCGGCGTCTCGTACGAGGGTGTGGCCGCCGACTGGCTCGGAGCGCTGCGGCATCCGGCCGTGCGGGCCGTCCTGCCGACGTACAGCTACAGTGACGTGTTTCTCGACGTGAGCCACCCGGGCGGGATTTTCAACCAGCGCTTCGTGAAGGCCTGGAGCGATGTGACGGCCCTGATGGACCGCGACGAGGTCAGCTTCCTCGACATCGTCGCCGCCGCCAACCCGTACGGCCTGCTGGCGACTTTCATCGACGTCGCGTCGGCGGCGCTGCTGGGCGTGCGTCCCGTCACCGGGGCGGGCAGCGCGCTGGCGGATGCCATCGCCCAACACCAGGACAACCCGAGTGTGTTCGACGCCGCCGCACCGCTCGAGTTTCGCGATGACCTGTTCGGCGATGTCAGCGTGGCCGACGTCAGCCCGCTGCTGGGGGCGGCCAGCCCGCAGCGCACCGCCGCCATCCAGCGCGTCGTCGGCTGGCTCGACGCCGGCACCGCGCGCGGCGCGCTGCGCAGCTTCAACACGCTGGACGCCGACTACCACGCGCTGATCATCGCGCCGGAGACACACACGGGTAACTACCGCGCCGATGCGTACGAATTCGGCGACCCGCGCCCGCTCCGGCGGACGGAGGTGATCAACGACGTCTGGCGGGCCGTGCCGTTCTTCGACGCCCATTTGAGGAACGGCGGCGCCGCCACGCCACGCCGGGAGGTGCGGTATTACACGTATGTCGAGCGACAATGGAAGACCACCGCGGAGTGGCCGCCGGCGGGGTTTGAGACGCAGCGCTGGTACTTCGCGTCTGGCGGCGCATTGAGCCGGACAGCCCCGACCGCCGAGATCGGCGCGGACACGTACACCGTTGATTTCGAGGCCACCACCGGGCTCGACAACCGCTGGTTCTCGGGGCTGGCGGGCGTGCCGATCCGCTACGTCGACCGCGCGGCGCAGGATCAGCGGCTGCTGGTCTACGAAACGCCGGAGATGACCGAGGACGTGGAGCTGACCGGGCACCCAGTGGTCAGTCTGCAGGTAAGCTCCACCCACGAGGATGGCGCGTTCTACGTGTACCTCGAGGACGTCTTTCCCGATGGCAAGGTCGTGTACATCACGGAGGGCGAGCTGCGCGCGATCCAGCGCGCGGTTTCCAGCGACACGTCGCCGGTCGCGATCTTCGGGCCGTACCACACGTTCGCGCGCGCCGACGCCGCCCCGCTCGTGCCGGGCGAAGTAGCCGAGATCACGTTCGACCTGCTGCCGATCTCGACGATCATCCGGGACGGGCACCGGATTCGCGTGGCGATCGCCGGTCACGACGCGGACACGTTCGTACGCTATCCGGCGGAAGGCACGCCGACGCTGGCGATCCAGCGCAACGCGCGGCACGCGAGTTGGATCGATCTGCCGCTCAAGTCCCGCGGCGACCTGGGCCCGCTGCCCGAAACCCTGCCAACCACACAGCTCTATACAACCGCCCTGTGCCCCACGGCGAGCGTGCTGTGCGTGGCGCTGCCGCTGGCGTGCTGGCGCTGTCGCCGCCGCCGGTCATAGCGTCACATTCAGACCGTCGCGACCTGGACGGCGGCCGCGGGCACCTCACCCGTCGGCGCGGCGTTGCGCACGTAGTTGAAGCGATCCGCGGCGTAGGCCGACGGCAACTCCCGCGCGACGGCTGCCCACCAGTCCGCGGGCGTGCCGGCCTCCGTCAGCGCAGCGGCGGCGGCCAGCAAGCGATCGCGATCCAGACACAAAGTCCAGGGATGCACTGCCGCGCCCACGCGATACTCACCGCCTGCCCCCACGCTGCGCGGCGCCCCACGCCCGTCGGACTCGTAGAACGCGGCCTTGCCCAGCGCGGCTTCCGTGACGTACAGCGTGGCGTGCGCATAGTCCGTGAGATACTCCGGTCCGTAGTAGTCGCGCGGATTGAGCGCGGCGACAAAGCCCGGCGTGCAGGCCCGGAGCGCTTCACCGAGCGACCGGCCCCACGGTGGACCGTCGGTCGCAACCACGTGCACCGCGTCGGCGCGCCGCGTGATCTGATCGACGCTCGCCGCTGCCGCCGGCTGCGTCGCACACAACACCAGCCGCTTGTGCTGATGCGTCTGCCGGCGGAAATTCTCCCACGCCGCGCCGACCTGGGCCGCGCTGTCGGCCGCCGCGAGCATCGTCACGCAGGGCCGCGCGAGCGGTGGGCGCGCCAGGCCGAGCGCATCGAGAATCGTCTGCAAGCGGTGCGTGTACGTGTGCGCGGCGAACACGCGGCGCTGGCCGCGCAGCGCGAGCCGGTCGCGGTACTCGTCGTCGCCCAGCAGGCGCGCCAGGTGCCGGCGCGTGGTCGCCGCGTCGGTGCTCATGAGCACCAGGTCTTCCCCGAACAGTTCCCGGATGCCATCCGAATACGAGCTGATCACCGGCGTGCCGCAGGCCAGCAGCTCGAACACGCGTCGCGCGAACATCGTCGGCGAGTTCGTCACGCTGTTGACGTTGAGAAAAACCTTGTAGCGCTTGTACGCGCTGAGCATCTGTGCGTAGGGCAAGTTCCCGCGGAGCGCGGACCGGAACGCGCGCGGCCACTGGTAATTGGGGTCCGCCGCGTTCGCCATCCGGTCAAAAATGTGCAAGTCGAAATCCAACGCCGGGCGCAGAATCACCGCGGCGGCGTCCTGCCGGTGCGAATGCCGGTGCTGATACCACGTCCCCGCGAAGCACACCGACCCGTCGCGCGGCTGCGTCAGGACCGGGTTGTTCAGCCGGGGCTGCGCCGCGAACGGCAGCGCGAAGACGCGCTCATGTTTGACCTGCTCGCGATAGGCGGGGAGGCAGTTCGCGTCCGACGTGAAGACGTGGTCGAAGAGCTTCGCCGTATCGATGAAGAATTCGAAGTTCGGCGGGTCTTCCTTGTTGTAGAACACCGTCGGGATGCCGCGCTCCTGGCACCAGGCGACGATGTCCAGGATGGCGTAGCGCGTAACCATGTTCGGCTGGCGGCCGAGGTCGCGCAGCTGGTAGTGCCAGCTATCCGCCAAGCCGCGCCAAGTCGATTCGATCAGCAGCAAGTCCGGGCGGCGCTCCGCCAGCGCCGCCTGCCACGTGTTCGGCATGAACGTGTAGACGTCCGCCTCGAACTGCCACGCCCACCACGAAAACTCGTCCGTCACCGCCGCGATGCACAGGTCGCGCCGGCGGCGCAGCTCCGGCGGCACCGTCGCGTACGGCTCACGCACCAGCGGTACGGCGTCGAAGTGCGGGGCCGGCGGATGCGCGCCGGGCGCGGCGGGTTTGCGCCGACCTGCCGTGGTTGCCCGGCGTTCACGCTGTCGCCGGATGCCTTCGAGTACCAGGCTCGCCAGGCGCACCGGCAGCTTGAGCGTGTCCAGCGACGGCCGCGCCGCCCGCACCAGCGCGTCACCCAGCCGGTAACGCACCTCCGACTGCCGCTGCTTCAGCTCAGCCTTGTAGTACTCGAGTTGGGCTTTAAGCAGCTCGACCTGCGCCTCGGCCTGGCGTCGCCGTTGCCGCTCCCGCTCCAGCTCGTGATGGTCACCTGTATTGGCCATATTCGTTGCGACACACGCGCGCCGTGGTCGCACGTACCCCGGCGCATGGGATACCGCGGCCATGGTATCGCCCCCCGGTAAAAGCGTACATCGGCGCCGACGCTACGCAGGCGGCCCGAGCCATTCGATGAGCCAGCGTGCGAAGGCAGTCTTGCTGAGCCGCCCCGTGTCGCCCGCCGGGGGCGCAACCGCCGCGCCTGTGGCCGTGAAAAGCGTGGCCCGAATCTCGTCCGCCCCCATCGTCTCCAGCGGGTTTGCCACGATCGCATCGAGCCCCTTGCGCAACAGCTTCTCGCGGGCGCGCTGGGCCAGCACCGCCGGCTCCTCCAGCGCAAACCCGATGATCCGCTGACTCGGGCGCTTCCGCGCGGCGCACGCGGCCACGAGGTCCGGCGTCGGCTCCAGCTCCAACACGAGCTTCTCATCCCGTCGCGGAAGCTTCCGCGTCGCCGCCAGTCGCGGACGATAGTCGGCCACCGCCGCTGCCATGATGAGCACATCGCAGCCAGGGAACTGCTGGTCGAGCAGAGCCGCCAGCTCGCCGGTGGATTCGAACCGCAGCGTTCGCACCGCCGACGGCACGACGGCCACCGGTCCCAGCAGCAGCGTGACGTCCCACCCCGCCGTCGCGCCTGCCTCGGCCAGCGCCACACCCAGCCGGCCACTCGACCGGTTGGCGATGTAACGCACCGCGTCGATCGGCTCGTGCGTCGGTCCGGCGGTGATCAACAGCTTGCGGCTATCCGGCATTGCGGCGCTCCCGGCGTCACGTTCGCGCTGAAATTAGCCCGTCAGCCGGCCGATCGAAAGCCCCAGCCCGCAATTCGTGCGCCGCAACCTCCCGATGAGAAGGGCAGACGATCCGCGACCTCCATCCACGGGAGCCGCCCATGGCGCATAAACGCCGACATCATCGCCCCGCCGACAGGGCCGAAACCGGGAGCGCGCCCGCAGACACCAGCGGCCAACGTGCGCCGGCCCACGTGCTGCTCGCCCTCCCGACCACCGGCGAGATTCACGTCCAGACGTTGGGGTCGCTACAGGCCATGATGGGCACCACGCGCCGCGCCGCCGACGTCACACTCGCGTGGGAGAACATCCGCCCCGTCGCCGAATGCCGCAATCAGCTCGTCCGCGACTTCCTCGCCGACGAGAGCCGCACACACATGCTGTTCGTCGATACCGACATGGTCGTGCCGCCGCACGGGCTGGATACGCTGCTGGCGACGGAGGCGCCGCTGGTCTGCGGGCCGGCCCCGATCTGCCGACGCATCGCTCCGCCGGGCGCAGCCCAGGCCACATTTCTGCTTACGACCAACATCGTCGACGCCCAGGAGCCGGGTCAGCGCGGGCAGCCAATCGCTCCCGATGACCCGCACGTGCAATACGTCCGGCGCGAGTACGGCAGCCATCCCGCGGAGCCGTTCTATTGCGACGCGTCGGGGCTGTCGTTCTGCTTGATCGCGCGCGAGGTGCTCGAACGGATCGAGCCGCCGTGGTTCGCGGCGATCAGCGTGAACAACCGGGCGAGCGTCGGCGAGGACGTGTACTTCTTCCGCAAGGCGCGGCAGGCGGGGTATCGGCTGCTGGTGCACCCGGAAGCAATGTGCGATCACTTGAAGGCGGCCGACCTGACGCGCTTCGAGCAATTGCTCGTACCGAACCCGCCCGCGCCACGGTGGGCCGGCCAGCCTGCCGGCACGATCCCGCCGACGATGGTCGTGGCGGCGACGCGCGACCATTGGCTGGATTTGAGCACGGCGGAATGCCTCTTGTGCTGGCAGGCTGATCCCGCGATCCGCGCCGGCGTGCGGATCGTGGAGACGGATAGCCCGGCGTGGGCGCTGGCGCGCTTCCTCAACCAGTCCGGGGCCCAGGACCCGTATTGGCAACGGCTGCTGCTCATCGGGCGCGGTGTGGTGCCGACACACGACGTGCTGGCGCGACTTGCCGCGCTCGACGCGCCCGTCGTCACGGCGATGAGCCGCACGGTGGTCAACGGGCAAACCGCGTTCAACTTCGCGCTGCGCGATCCGGCCACTGGCGAGCTGCAATATCCGCCGCACCTGCCGATGGCGGATCTGACCAGGCCGTTCGAGGCGGAGACGGTCGATCTGGCGTGCACGCTTCTGCGGCGTGACACGTGGCAGCACGTTTCGCCGGCGTTGCACCATGCGATCGATCAACCCGACCCGGAGCGTGCGTTCTGTGGGAAGCTCGTGGAACTGGTGCGAGCTGCGACGGGCCGCAAGCCGGTGGTCGCGCCGCTGCTCGTGGAACGCCGGGGAGACGTGGGGCTGCTGGGGCTCTTGCAGCTCAAACAGCGGCTGAACGCACCCGCAGCAGTGTCCTGTTAGCGCGCGAGCAGCGGGGCTGGGGAAACCTATTCGTCTACTTGCTGCTCGATGCTCGCGAGTCGCTCCCGCAACTCGGCGGGGAGTGCTCGCCGTACGGACTCATCGATCAGTCCGACGCTCAGCAAGTCAGCCACATGGACGCGATCGATGTCGCGGTAGGACGTGAGCTTCATGCGAACGAGGGCCGGCAGCGACAAGACTCGGAACCCCTCCGGGTCGAGCTCCGCCTCGTCAACGGACGGCGCCGGCACGGTGTACGACGGCCGGACGTGCTCGTCGGCCCAGACCAGGCGCACCCCTGCACGCCGGCTCGGCTCTTCCGGATCAACGAACAGCACCAGGCTGCGTAAGTCCTGACGCTCGAATCCCAGTCCGCTGATCACTGCCGTCACGCGGTCCAGATCCGCCCGGCGTACGAGCAAATCCACGTCCTTCGTCGACCGCGTGGCGCTCGGGTCCGCGCGCGCGACCCACGCCGCCACCGCGTTGCCGCCCACCACCGCGTAGGAAATCCCCGCCGCATTCAGCGCTGCGGTCACACGCCGCAGGCGCCGCTCCACCCGTTCGACTGCCATCGCATAAGCCCTGAAGGAGATCATGTTTCTACGCCGATTATACCGCGACCGGCGGTGCGAGCAGCTTGTCCGTTCTTATGACCGGCCGGACGCCCGTACTATCCCCTCGGTCTTCATCACCGCCTGCATGCTCTGTGCTTCGGACAGGAACCGCTGCGTGTACTTCTCGTCCACGCGGGCACAGGTCTTGGTCGCCAGTTCGCCGATGCGCTGATATTCCGGGTCCTCGGTCCGCACGAAGAACTCGCCAGCGAGAATCACCAGGCGTAGCAGGTGTCGCAGGATCAGCCCCTCCTGCTTGATGAGGTCCAGCGCCTTCACGCACTTGAAAAACTCGCCGTCACGGAGGAACGCGTCGCCGGCGATCCACTTCGGCTGGACGAACGCGGGCTCGGGCGCGGCCAGCTTCGCCTCGAACGCGATCTTCAGCATCTCCGGGAACGTCGGCGGATGTTCCTCCTCGTCCTCCTCCCACGCGTCCACCCAGCGGCGCGGGCCGTCCTCCGGCGGCGCTTCTGGTCGCGTGACCGTCACACCCATCGCGATGAGCTGCGGCTCCAGTACCTGTGCCTGCAACGGCCCCTTGGGGACCGTGTCCGGAATCCGCACGTGCCGCAGGATCACCGGCGGTACTTCCAGCACGGCCTCCAGCGCGAGCAGCTTCTCGTCGGCGTTGGCGTAGTTGAGCTGCTCCGCGATGAAGTCGCCGAAGAGCGGATCGACGCTGCGGTAATTCAGCAGCCGGTAGATGCTCTCGTTCAGTGTTACGTGCTCACCGTCCGCGTCGCGCGTGAGATAGCTTAGTGCCTGCAGATTGTCGAGCATGAAGTCGAGCTGCTTACCAAACCGCTCGATGAACTCCGCCCCGGCGAAACGCTTGGCGATGAAGTCGCGCACCTCGCGCAGCGTGCCCGTCCGCGTCAACAGGAAGATGAGCACCGAGTACGGGATCATCCCGCGGCTAAACAGTTTCGCCGGCCCGGCGGCGATCAGCGTTTTGAACTGCCCCTCGCTCCAGTACTGCTCCGTCTTGCGGCGCGTCGGGCGCTTGCGCTCCAGGTCCTTCTTGATCCGCAGCAGGCCGGGGTCCTTGGTCTGGGCCGGAATCTGGTCGTACTTCTTCCGCCACTTGAAGATCTTCACGTCATCGTCGTGGGCCGTGACGAAAACGTGCCCCTGCGTGTCGAACTGCGGCCGGCCGGCGCGGCCGAACATCTGGTGCGCGCTGCTGGCGGGAATGAGCTTCTTCTCGCCGTGCTTGCCCTTCAGCAGCGTCGTCAGCACAACCGAGCGCGCCGGCAGGTTGATCCCCGCCGCCAGCGTCTCCGTACAGCAGACCAGCGGCACGAGCTTGCGCTCGAACAATTCCTCGACGATCAGCTTGTGTCGCGGCAACACGCCCGCGTGGTGCACGCCGACGCCGCGGAGGAGCATCTGCTTGAGCTTCGGCCCGACGCCCTCCGACAGGTCGCCCTGACACGTCTCCAGGTGGGCCTCGATCTCCTGCCGCTGGCGGTTCGAGATCAGCGCCAGCCCCTTGAGCTTTTCCGCCAATTCCCAGCATTCGTCCCGATTGAACGCGAAAACCAGCGCCGGCGTGCGGCAGGCGTCGCCATCGCCCTGCGACATCTGCACAAGCTGCTCGGTCAGCAGCCGGTCCTCGACCCAGTGATATTCGAGGGGCACGCGGCGTTCGACGGAGGTGATGACCTGCACGCGGCGGTTGTGCTTGTTCTTGAGCCAATCGGCGAAGTCGTGCGGGTTGCCGACGGTCGCGGACAGCAGCATGACGCGCACGTGGGGCGGCAGCAGGACGAGCGACAGCTCCCATACGACGCCACGTTCCATGTCGTTGAAGCTGTGGAACTCGTCCATGACGACGGCGCCGACGTGCTCCAGGTCGGCGACGGTCGGGTCCGTGGCGAGCAGGTGATTCAGCAGGATTTCGGCCACGACGACGCGGATCAGCGCGTCCGGGTTCTCCCGGCGATTGCCGGTGATGAAGCCGACCTCGCTGCGCGGGAAGCCCCAGCGCTCGACGAGGTCGCCGAACTCGCGGAACTTCTGCTCGGTGAGCGCGATGAGCGGCGTCGTGTAGTACAGCCGCTGGCGCGTGTGCAGCGCTTCGTAGATCGCGGCTTCGGCGATAAGCGTCTTGCCCATGCCGGTCGGCGCGCAGACCAGGATGCCGCCCTCGCACTCGAACCACGCCAGCAGCGACTCTTCCTGCACCGGGTAGAGCTGGTACGGGACGGACTCCAGGAACTTCGAGCAAATCTCGTCGCGCGTCATAGTGACAGCATAACGCCCAACCGCATGGCTGGCGCCCGCCAGGGCAGATTCAGCGCGCGCGCTCCGCCGTCACGAGTTGGTGCGCCAGTCGGGTTGGCTCCGGCAGCCGGTACTTGGTCGTCGCGGCGAGAGTCAATCGCACGGCGCTTTCGTGATCGCAGAGATGTCCCGGGCTGATGAAGAGCGGTTTCACGCCAGTGCGCGTCCGGAGGACCACGCCGACCTGCTCGCCGTTGTGCCACAGCTTGCTGGCTCCGCCGCGCTGGGCCGGCGGGTCTTCATATGTGCCAAGCAACCGCGACTTCGCGCAGCCGACGGTCGGGATGCCAAGCCACAAGCCGATGTGGCACGTCAGGCCGATGCGGCGCGGATGGGCCAGACCCTGCCCATCGCACAATACCACCTCCGGCACCGTGTGCAGCTTGCGAAACGCGGCCACCACGCCCGGCACTTCGCGAAAGCTCAGCAGCCCCGGCACATACGGAAAGCGGCACGGGACGCGCGCCGTCCGCTGCTCCAGGATTTCGCGCGTCTGCAAGTCCCACACGACGACCCCGGCGATCACGTGCTGGCCGTCGGGTGAAAATGCCACGTCGGCACCGGCCAGTATGTGCACATTCGCCCGCACGGGTTCGAGGCGCACCTGCGGGGCCAGCCGTTGCTGCAGGGCGATCGCGGCCCGCGGGCTGCGCGGCCAAGCATGTAGGGTCGCAATTCTCATCGCTGCGCCAGCCGCTAGAATACACGCTCAGACATCACGTTCGCCATGCGAGCCGCCTGTGGACGAGAACGACACGTACGAGCTGGATGAATACCGTCAGGAAGAGGGCAGCGACCTTGTCCGCTGCGCCAAGTGCGGTGCGCTGATCAACGCGTATGCCCGCCGGTGCCCCGAATGCGGCATCCACTTCGACGGCGAAGCCTACGACTTCGCGCCGCGAACCGGTCTGAAATTGCCGCGGGCGCTGCGCTGGATTGCCGGAGCCGGCCTGCTGCTCGTGGTCATCGCGATCGCCGCGGCGCTCGTGCTAACGTACAGACGCTGACTTCGCGCCGCAGCACAACTCGCGGAACACGCCAATCGCATACTCGATCTGGTCACGCGACACGTCGAGATGCGTCACCGCCCGTACCTTCTGCGGCGCTGTCGGCAGCATCCATACGTCGCGCTCGCGCAGCCGCGCGACCAGGTCCGCTGCCGTCGCGAACCCTGGCTCGACGTCGAAGATCACGATGTTCGTCTCGACCGTCCGCGGATCGAGCTTGATTCCGGGCAACTCGGCGAGCGCCTCCGCCAGTCGCCGGGCATTGGCGTGATCCTCCGCGAGCCGCTCGATGTTGTGATCCAGCGCGTAGAGCGCCGCCGCCGCCAGGATCCCCACCTGCCGCATGCCCCCGCCGAACATCTTGCGGAAGCGGTGGCAGCGCGTCACGAATGGCCGCGGGCCGGCAACGATCGAGCCGATCGGCGCCCCCAGACCCTTCGAGAAGCACATCGACACGGAGTCCACGTGCTGCGTGTAGGCCGTCGGCTGGCGGCCGGTCGCGACGCACGCGTTCATCAGCCGCGCGCCGTCCATGTGCACGTGCAGGCTGTGCCGCCGGGCAACCGCGTGAATCTCCGCCACCTGTTCCACCGGCCAGATGCTGCCGCCGCCGCGGTTGTTCGTGTTTTCGATGATGACCATGCGCGAGCGCGGGTAATGCACGTTGTTCGGCCGGACGAGCGCCTCGACCTCGGCCGCGGTGAACACGCCGCGGAAGCCGGGAATCGGGCGGATGCTGACGCCGGATAGCGCCGCCGGCCCGCCGGCCTCGAAGTTGTAGCTGTGCGTGGCCTCGGCGCAGATGATCTCGTCGCCGGGCTCGGTCACCGATCGGATCGCGACCTGGTTCGCCATCGACCCGGACGGCACGTACAGCGCCGCTTCCTGGCCGAGCATTCCGGCCATCCGCTCCTGGAGCCGAATTACCGTCGGATCGTCACCCAGCACGTCGTCGCCGACCTCGGCGGCGGCGATGGCCGCGCGCATGCCCGGCGACGGTCGCGTGACGGTGTCGCTCCGCAGGTCAACGGGCGTCATCCTGCGTCCCCTTCCAGCGCTGTGCGGCTTCCTGGACCAATTTCGTGACGCGCTCGATCTCCTGCTGGCGCAGTTGCGGCTTGGCGGTCTCGAAATACCGCTCCGGCTTGGTGTTCTTGATGCCGCAGATCCTGGCCGCGGCCCGGTAGGCGACGTAATCGAAGGGCTGCCCTTCCGTCTGCAGCCCCGCAACCATGATCGCGGCCCCGGCCGGGTTGCACTGCTCCAGCGCCTTTTCCGCCGGCTTGTTACCCGCGCGCGCCAGGTCCAGCAGCGCGTTGACCGCCTTCTCGGAGGAGAATTGCGCCAGCGCATCGCAGGCCAGCCCCAGCGTCGCGGCGTCCAGCTTCGGCCGTGCCACCAGCTCCAGCACACCGGGTTCCGCGGCGGACATCTCGAACGCCGCCACCATCTGCAGCGCGCGCTTGAGTTCCGCCGGCTTCGCGTCCGGATTCTGCAGCACCGGCTTCACATCGGTCTCGTAGAGCTTCTTGCCGTACAACTGGAGAACGAGCCGCAGCTTGCTCGCCAGCGACCCCGCCTGGGCCACCCCGCTGGCCCCCAGGTCGCCCAGCTTCTCGCCGTCGGGCGTCACAAATGACATCATCATGTTCGCGCTTTCCGGCAGACCGAAGTCCTTCAGAATGTCGCGATGCTGGCTGCGCGAGAGCTTCAGCGGCACGAACCGCTGGCACAGGGCCAAGACGCGCGGATCGGACAGCGCGCGGCGCTGCTCGTTCTCGAGCTTGTCGTCGCGGTCCTTGGACGACGCCAGCACGTAGACCATCAACGGACGGTAGCTCCGTCGTGCTTCGGCGATCGCCGGCTGTGGCTCGGTCATCCACTGGATGACACTTTCCTGAGCCGCCGCCACCCCCATTCCCAGCCACAGCGTGAGCAGCAATACAAACTTCGGCACAGCACACCTCCTGACGTTGGACGACTTCGTCCTGCAGTATTGTACGGGGCCACACCGCCCGGCGGCGAGCCTATCCCGCGGGGCCGGCTATTGCCCCGGCGCCCCCGCCAAGATGCGCTCGCACTCGCGCAGCGCTGCCTGGAGCTCACTTTGGGTCGCGTCAGACAGGCCCGGAATCGCCTGCGCATGGCGCTCGCGCCACTCGCGCACCAGTTCGGCCGCTTCTCCGGCGGCCCCGATACGGACCAGCGTGCCGGTGATCCACGGATACGCGCGCACGCCGATCGCCGGCTCGCGCTGCAGCGTTGCCCGCCACAACTCGAGGGCCCGCGGCAGGTCTTGCGGCTCAGTGGTGAGCATCAGGAGGCCGCGCTGGAGCTGCGCGCCGGCGTCGTCCGGCCACCACAGCGTGCCGGCCCGCTCCCGACGTCCCAGCTCCGCCAGCAGCGGCGACCCGGCCCGGACCCAGAGCGTCGCGTACTCCGCATCCAGGACCGGAATCCACTCGGGTTGCCCATCGATGACCGCTGACAGCCGCTTGGTCACGCCCCACTTGGGCAGCAGCACGACCTCGGTGGCATGCTTGTCCAGCAGCCGCGCGACCGCACGTCCCCCGGCGGCGTCCAGCGGCCCGAGCAGCCACAGGTAGGCCAGGTAATGGTCCTCCGAGTATACCTGCTGGGCCCGCCCGTCAATGAAGACGCGCGCCCCGGGCACCTCGAACATCACGGCCCCGGCGACCTTCCATTCCGTCATGACGTTCGGCGTCAGTTGGTTCCGCTTCAGAAACTCCAGCGCCTGGCGCGGCGTCTGCACGTTGCGCGTCACGCGATCGAGCAGGTTGTACGCCGCGTCGGTCGGCACGTCGGTGACCAGCTCGCTGTACGCGGATTTCACCGTGCGCCAGCCGAGCGCCGCCGCGCCCGCCCACGCCCCCAGAAACACGGCATCGCGCGCCCAGTTCCGCGTAGGCAGCGACAGTGACCGCCCGAGGCGCAGCGTCCAGGTCGTCAGCGCGGGCGTCGCCAGAATGTAGAAGATCGGGGCAAACCGTCGGGCGAACAGCGCCATGCCCAACCCGATGCCGACCGCTGCAAGGTCGAATAGCACGAGTTGCCACTGGATCGGCGGTTGCGCCATCGGCCCCCCGCGACCGGAGGTCGTCGCATAACCGACGGTCATCCCGTCTGACAGCGGCGGCGCGACCGCGTACGTCATGACCGGCTGCAGACCGCGCAGCCGATCCCAGCCCCGCAGCAGCAACATGATGAGCGGCGCCGCGGCGGCGATGGCAACCGCCATCCAGAAGCGCCGCGTCCCCGGAAACGCCGGGCGCGCGACGAAGGGCGAAAGCCACTCGCCGACCGTGCGGAACTTCTCGCTTTCGACCACCTTGAACGGGTGCGTGAAGTTCTCCACGCCGTACGGACTGACGAGCGCCCCCAAAAGCACGGCGACGAGGCCGACTCCGATCACCGCCGCGAGCTGCGCGAAGCTGAGCGTGGGCCGCCGTCGGAAAAAGTATGGCACGACCGCGCACGCCACGAACAAGCCGAGCAGGCCGAATCCAAACAGAAAGCTGCCGTGCGCGTGCGGCCAGACGCCGTATACGAACAGCAGGAGCACGATGGGCCACCACCTGCGGCGCGCCCCCGCGGCGGCCAGGGCGGAAAACGCCAGCCACGCGGCCGCCAGCAGGAAGAACTGCACAGTCGCCGGCCGGATGCTCAGCCAGTCGCGGCAGGCGGTCGCCACGAGCGCGCCGGCCAGTATCGCCGCCGCCCACGAGCCGCAGCGCAAGCGGGTCGCCAGCAGCACGAACGTGAATGTCGCCACCCCCAGCAGCCACGAGCCCAGCACCACGGCGGTCGGCCCCAGCTGGTCGTACAGCAGCCAGAAGTACACGTGGCTGAGCCAGTTCTGGTTGAACCAGGTCTGCCCGTAGAACGTGTAGCTGAACGTGTCCTTCGTCGGAAACTGGGGCTCGGTAAGGATCTGGCGCCCCGCGGACAGGGCAATCCAGGTGTCATTCGAGTAGTGCACCTCCAGCACACCAAAGGCGCACGCGACCACGAACAGCACGCCCACGCCCGCGGCCACCCAGCCGGGCATGGCTGACAGGGCCACCTCATCCGGAGCGGTGCCGTCGGTGGCGGCCGGGGGGCGCGACGGCATGTCGCGCTTCCGCGATTTGCTGGCCTTGCTCACGCGTGTGCTACCCTGCCCGCCGGCTGCGCCCGCCGGCGGAGTGGCCTGGCCCGGACCCCGGAGGAGGCGACCTCGGGACTGCCGAAGGAGGGACTCGAACCCTCACGACCTTGCGGCCACGGGATTTTGAATCCCGCGCGTCTGCCAGTTCCGCCACTTCGGCGAGGACCACCCCCACACTTTCGCAGACCGGGCGGTCGCGGTCAACCGTTTCCGCCGGCGGCGGACGGATCCCGGGCTGCGCGCGGTGCGCCGTACGCCGCCCCGGGAACGCGTAACCGCACACCCGCCGCCCCGGCGTCACTCAAATCCGGTGATCTGGTCAACCGCGCCGGTCGTGCCGATCGGCCCGCTCACGGCGCTTGTCAGCACGTACAACTCATTGGCAGCGTCACGCCCGAAACCCAGTACGTAGCGCCCGATCCGCCCGTCGGTCGTGCCGGCAATCTTCACCTCGGCCATCGTCCACGCCGTCGTCCCCTCCGTCGCCGTGAAGATCTTGCCGCGTGTGCCGCCACCCGCCGAGTAGTCGCCAAATACGTAGAGCCCGCGCAGCGCGGCGAGCGTCGACCCGCGATACACGTAGCCGCCGACCACCGCCGTCCCGAAGGCTTTGCCGGCGTCATCCGTATGGCGGTACTCCAGGATCGGGGCCTGCAACGTCGAGCCGTCGGGCCCGAGGCTGCTGCACGTCGATAGCGGCGTGCTGAAGCTCAGGGGATTGAAGCACAGCGCGCCTTCCC
This sequence comes from Phycisphaerae bacterium, assembly GCA_017999985.1. Classification (NCBI taxonomy): domain Bacteria; kingdom Pseudomonadati; phylum Planctomycetota; class Phycisphaerae; species Phycisphaerae bacterium. The sequence continues at coordinate 25,585 of JAGNKU010000001.1, forward strand.
GGATGTTCCAGCCGTAGTTCCCGCCCAGTTCGATGATATCGATCTCCTCGACCAAAGCCTGGCCGACGTCGCCGGCGATCAGGCGTGTTGCGCCGCCGGGCGTCGTGTCGAACGAAAACCGCCACGGGTTGCGCAGGCCGTACGCGTAGATTTCCGGCCGGGACGTCAAGCTGGCGGCAAAGGGGTTCGTGGCCGGGATGCCGTAGGGACTGCCGCTGTTCACGTCGATCCGCAGGATGGCGCCAAACAGATTGGTCGTGTCCTGGGCGTTGCCGATCAGCAGCGTGTGGCCCGTGCCGGTGTCGCCGGCGCCGCCGCCGTCACCCAGCCCAATGTACAGGAACCCGTCCGGCCCGAACGCGAGCTGGCCGCCATTGTGATTGGTCGCCGGCTTGGCGACGCGCAGCAGCACGCGCTCGGTGCTGACGTTGGCCTGGTTCGGATTGACAGCGGACACGCTGAACTCGGACACGCGCACCTCGGTGGCCGCCCCGGCCGGCGCGTCTTCGCTCGGCGGCGTGTTGTAGAACACGTAGAACCGGCCGTTGCTTGTGAAGCTCGGGTGTAGCGCCATGCTCAGCAACCCGCGCTCGTCGTACGCGGAATTGAGCGTGTCCAGCCGGTCGCGCAGGTCAAGCAGCGGCGTCAGCGATACGGTTCCAGTCGCGCTCGTGACATGGATCACGCCAACCTGATCGACGACGAACAGCCGGCCGGTGTTGTCATTGGGCGCGACCAGTCCCACGGGCGCCGTGAAGCCGCTGGCGATGCGTGTGAGCGTCATCCTCCGGGCGTCGTCCGGGACCGGTTCTGACGGCTCGGGACAACCGCCCAGCGACAGCAGCCCAAACATGCAGACGCCGGCGACCGCCCACCGTCGCCCATGCCCGCGCAGTGACCAACCCCGCCGCGTAGTGCTACCGTTACGATTCGTGGCCATACGATGATTTCCTTTCGGCCCTGTTTTGCCGCCTCACGCGCGTCGATTTTAGGCCCCCCAAAGTGCGACGGCCACGGCTGCGGGCGCCCGCTACTCCGCTCGCGTTTCAAACGTCACGGCGACCGGCTTGAGTGGCTGACCGTCCTCGCTCACAAAGCCACGGTATTCATTCCGGTTGAGCCAGAACTCGTACGACCATCCCGGTTTCAGCCTGACCGGAACCGTCAGCACGCGGCGAGCAGCATCGTACGCCGGCTTGCCGGCGAGCTCGGGGAAGTGCGGACCACCGCCGACGATCGACCACGACTGGTCGCGCATCGGCCGGTCGAACTCGATGCGGATTTCCTTCAGGTTGGGATCCACATCCTGGGCGCCGTTCACCGGCGTCATCGACTTGACCTGCGGCGCATCCTTCTGGAGAGCCTCGTAGCGCGGCGCGTATTCATTGAAGAACGCGACGATCCGCGGCATGAACGCGTCGAGCGTCGGGTATTTCGCGCGGTTCGCCTCGTACTCCGCCAGCCGCTCCGCGAGTTCGCCGATCCATTCGAAGCCGCGCGCGTGCTCGGCCTCGATCTGGCGCTTGGCGGCGCTGGCGCCGTCCGTCGCGTGCGTGTACCGGACCACGCAGGCCCGCACCAGCGATTCATACAGCACGGTCTGCGCCGATCCGTACGCCTGGTCGCGCATGGTGTCCTCGCAATGGGCAAAGATGCGCTCGGCCGCCGGCTGCAGCGCGGCGAAGTGCGTATCCACCAGCGGGTTGGTGTACGAATGGCAGAATTCGTGGACGACGGTCGGCACGAGGCCGTCGCCAAACTCGGGAACGCCTTCGTCGTCGAACTCCGACACGCCGATGACCGGCGTGATTTCCTCGCGCCCGTCGGGATAGCGGATCCCCACGCCGTAGTTGCCCCCGCCGTTGAGCAGGCCAACGAAAACGTGGAACTCCGCGCCGGGCCGCGCGCCGAAGAACTTGTCGAACCACTTCAAGTAGCCGCGCTCGTTAAGCTTCTTCGTCAGCCGCTTGCCCGCGGCACTGTATAGCTTGCGCTGCGCCGTGCAGAAGTCGTTGAACTTGGACTCGGCGACAAACTCCCGGGCGCGTTCCAGGAACTCGCGTGCCTCCGCCGCGTGCCAGCGCTGGTCCAGCCGCGCCGGCGGCAGGTCGAACGGCACCCGCTCCTTGAGCTCGCGCGTGTCCGTCAGATGCACCGCCATGCTCATCACGGCGTCGTAGCTCACACCCCGGCGGGCCCGCAGCTCGCGCGCCAGCTTGACGACGGCGTGATCGCGAAAGCCGCCGAACTGCTCCTCGACGGCCGTGGAGTACGCCGACTGCGAATTCGGCATGTTGTATTCCGGATGCCCGGCCAGCCGGAAGATGATGCTCATTAGCTCAACGCGCGGATCGACCCGCGCCACCAGCGCCGCCGGCTGCGAAGTGGCCGCCTGCGGCAGCGCCGGCAGCAGGACCGCTGACACACACAGTGCCACGATGTACATGACCCTGCTCCTCCGTTAAACGGGGCTGCCGTCAGCACACCAGCAACGAGCGCCCCGTCATCTCCGGCGGGACGGGCAGCCCCATCATCGTCAGCGCGGTCGGCATGACGTCCGCCAGCCGCCCGCCTTCGCGCAGCCGCGCGCCGCGGAACGACTCGCCGAAGACGTACAGCGGCACCGGAAACGTCGTATGCGCCGTGTGCGGCCCGCCTGTCTCCGGATCGATCATCAGCTCGAAATTGCCGTGGTCCGCCGTGATGATCCCGCAGCCGCCGGCCTGCATGATCGCGTCATAGACCCTGCCGACGCACTCATCGACGGCCTTACACGCCTTCACCGCGGCGGGAATCGAGCCCGTGTGCCCGACCATGTCCGGGTTCGCATAGTTCAGCACGATGAAATCGTCGACGCCGGTCGCGATCCGCTTCAACATCAGCTCGGTCACACCGTATGCCGACATCTCCGGCTGCAGGTCGTACGTTGCGACGCTCGGCGACGCGACGAGTTGCCGCTCCTCGCCGGGGAACGGCTCCTCGCGGTAGTCGTTGAAGAAGAACGTCACGTGCGCGTACTTTTCGGTCTCGGCGCAGCGGAATTGGCGCAAACCGAGCTTCGACAGGTACTCACCGGCGATGTTGGCCATCTTCGGCAGCTTCGGGTACGCGACCTTCACAGGCAGCCCTTGCTCGTACGCCGTCATCGTCACGTAGTGGACGTCGAGCTTCTTGCCGCGGTCGAAGCCCATCTGCACCGTGGCCCCGGTCTTGTCCTGCGCCCGATAGGGAAACTCGTCGAGCGTGAAGGCCTTGGTCAGCTCGCGCGGCCGGTCGCCGCGGAAGTTGAAGTACGCGATCGCGTCGCCGTCGCGCACCGTCGCCAGCGGCCGCCGGCCATCCGGGCTGATCACCGTGGGCGTTACGAACTCGTCGCCCTGCATGTTCGCTTCGGTCGGGTGGTCGTAGTAGCGCTGCATGGCCTCGGTCGCGCTGGGCGCCGCGTCCGCGTCGCCGTGCACGAGCATCCGGTAGGCCCGGGCCACGCGGTCCCAGCGGTTGTCGCGGTCCATCGCCCAGTAGCGCCCGCACACGCTGGCAATCTGACCCACGCCGATCCGGCGGAGCTGCGCCTCGATCTGCTGCACGTAGCCGATGCCGCTGTTCGGCGGCGAGTCGCGGCCGTCCGTGAAGCAGTGCACGTAGACCTCTTTCAGGCCCCGGCGCGCCGCCAGCTCCACGACGCCGTACAGGTGCTCCAGCAGCGAGTGCACGCCGATATCGCTGGCCAGGCCAAAAACATGCAGCCGACCGCGGCGCGCCAGGCACGTCTCGACGGCCGCCACCAGCTCGGCATTCTGAAAGAACGAGCCGTCGCGGATGGCCTTGGTGATCCGCACGGAGTCCTGGTCCACGATCCGCCCGGCGCCGATGTTCTGGTGCCCGACCTCGCTGTTGCCCATCGTCCCCTCGGGCAGCCCGACATCGAAACCGCTGGTCTGAATCAGCGTGCGCGGCCACTCGGCCCGCAGCCGCGCGTCCACCGGCGGCTGCGCCAGCTTGATCGTATTGGCATGGTCCCATTTCGGGTCCGGGTTCTCGCCCCATCCGTCGCGCACAAGCAAGATACATGGCCGGCACTTCACCACCGTCGACGCCATCGAATGCACTCCCAGGGCTCGCCGGCCCGGACGGCGGCGGCGCCAAAATCCCGCCGCCGGCCCGCAGACAGCCACGCAGCCCCACGGCATAATAGCGGCATAGCACCGCCGGGGCGAATCGACGGACCGGCGGGTCCCGTCCCGGGTCGCGGACTTGGGTGGCGAATCTCGGTGCGAGGGCTGGCAGGCATGAGACTCGAGAGTGGACCGGCCAAGGCGGACCGCAACTGGCAGCTCGTCCGCAGCGTCATCTTCCTGGGCTTCGCTCTGTATTTCGTCTACGACGGCGCGCTCGGCTGGCCCAAGAAGAACCGCGTGGAAGCGGAGCGGAAGCTGGCCGCGCCGGAGCCGTTCGGCGGCCAGGTGAAGTACGACAGCCTGGGCGAAACGCCGACCAAAAGCGACTTCGACAAGCTGCTCCGAAGCCGGCCCACCAGGCTCGACCAGGTCCGCGCCGCGCTCGGCGAGCCGACGTTCACGGATGAAGCGGACCACTATTTCATGAGCCGCTACGGCTATGCCCGCATCAGTGCCAGGGGCGGGACGATCACATTGAACCCATCCGACTGGGTCACCTGGTACAAGACGCGTGATGAGGTCCGGCAGCAATTCCTCTGGGCCCTGCTCCCCACACCATTCGGCCTGTACTTCCTGTGGCGGCTGATCAAGGCCATGACCCTGCGTGTCACGATCGACGACGAGGGTATGGTCTACGCCGGCAAGCGGATCGCGTTCGCCGACATGGTCTCACTCCGCGACTACAACGCCAAAGGCTGGATTGACCTGTACTACAACGCGGGCTCCGCACAGCGCAAGCTCCGGCTCGACAACGAGAAAGTAAAGCTCTTCGACGAGATCATCGCGGCCATCTGCCAGGCCAAGGGCTTCCGCAACGAGCAGCAGGAATACGCCGCCCGCAAGGCCCGCGAGGAGGCCGAGGCCGCCCCGGATGCAGAGTCCGCCGAAACCGAATCGACCGAGCCCCCGGCCGACGACAAGCGGTAGGGTGGGCATCGCCCACCTGGAGCACTCCGTGACCGCGCAATCCTGGCCCGACCGTCGCATCTGCGTCACCGGCGGCGCCGGATTTCTCGGCTCGTTCATCATTGAGCGACTGGTCGCCAAAGGCGCCCGCCGCGAGAACATCTTCGTTCCGCTGATCCAGGACTTTGATCTGACGCGCGAGGCCGACGTCGCGCGCATGTACGACGCCGCCCGGCCGGACCTCGTCATCCACCTCGCAGCCGAGGTCGGCGGTATCGGCGCCAACCGGCAGCGCCCCGGCCGCTTCTTCTACGCGAACATGGCGATGGGCCTGCACCTGATCGAGCACGCCCGCCAGCGCGGCGTCGCCAAGTTCGTCCAGGTCGGCACCATCTGCGCGTACCCGAAATTCACGCCGGTGCCGTTCCGCGAGGATGATTTGTGGAACGGCTACCCGGAAGAGACGAACGCCCCGTACGGCATCGCAAAGAAGGCGCTGCTCGTCATGTGCCAGTCGTACCGCGCGCAGTACGGCCTGAACGCGATCTACCTGCTGCCGGTGAACCTGTACGGCCCGCGCGACAACTTCGACCTGCACACGTCGCACGTCATCCCGGCGATGATCCGCAAGTTCTGGGAAGCCAAGCAGAACGGTGCCGGCGAGGTCGTGCTCTGGGGTGACGGCTCGCCGACGCGCGAGTTCCTGTACGTCGAGGACGCCGCCCTGGGGATCGTCACCGCCGCCGCCCGGTACGACGGCGCCGCGCCGGTGAATCTCGGCAACGGCCGCGAGATCCGGATCAAGGACCTGGCGGACATCATCGCGCGCGAGATCGGCTACATGGGCCGGATCGTCTGGGACACGACGCAACCCAACGGCCAGCCGCGCCGTTGTCTCGACGTGACCCGCGCGCGGGAGCTGTTCGGCTTCGAGGCCCGGACGCCGTTCGAGGACGGCCTGCGGTGGACGATCGCGTGGTATCGCGACCACGCGCGCGAAATCGTCAGCCACGGCTGATAGCGGCTTCGCCGAACAAACAAGGCTGCGCAAACCATCAGAGCCCCGAGCGCCAGCGAGTAGGTTCCCGGCGGACCTCGGTCCATCCGGCAACCCGTCGCTCGCGCTCGGGGCCCTGATGCCGACTGCGGGCGTGACGCCCGCACCACACCTGCTACTCGCCGTACTTCGCGATGATCTGTTCCTTCGTCTTACCGAGAATGTCGTACTTCTTCCCGACCTTTGTGAACGCCGCGATCGCCTTGTCGATGTGGCTGAACTCGTGCGCCGCCGACATCTGGCAGCGGATGCGGGCCAGGCCCTTGCCGACGACCGGGTAGAAGAAGCCGATCACGTAGATGCCCTCGGCGTACATGTCACGCGCGACATCCTGGGCCAGCTTCGCGTTGTAGAGCATGATCGGGACAATCGGGTGCTCGCCGGGCTTGATGTCGAAGCCGGCCTTCGTCATGCCTTCGCGGAAGCGCTTCGTGTTCGCCATCACCTTGTCGCGCAGCGCGGTCGACTCGGTAATCATGTCGAACACGGTGATCGACGCCTTCACGACGATCGGCGACACCGTGTTGCTGAACAGGTACGGGCGGCTGCGCTGCCGCAGCATCTCGATGATCTCTTTGCGGCCGGTCGTGAAGCCGCCGGACGCCCCGCCCAGCGCCTTGCCCAGCGTGCCGGTGATGATGTCCACCTTGCCCATCACGCCGCAGTACTCGGTCGAGCCGCGGCCGGTCTTGCCCATGAAGCCGGTGCAGTGGCAGTCGTCGACCATGACCAGGGCGTCGTACTTTTCGGCCAGTGCGCAGATCTTGTCGAGCTGCGCGACGGTGCCGTCCATGGAGAACGCGCCGTCGGTCGCGATCATGCGGTACCGCGCGCCCTTCGCCTCCTGGAGCTTCGCCTCCAGGTCGGCCATGTCGTTGTTCTTGTAGATCAACCGGGTCGCTTTGCAGAGCCGGATGCCGTCGATGATCGACGCGTGGTTCAGCGCGTCGGTGATGATCATGTCATCCTTGCCCAGCAGCGGCTCGAACACGCCGCCGTTGGCATCGAAGCACGCGCAGTAGAGGATCGTGTCTTCGGTCTTGAAGAACTGCGCGATCTTGGACTCGAGCTCGCGGTGGATGTCCTGCGTGCCGCAGATGAAGCGCACGCTGCTCATGCCGTAACCGTGCGTCTTCAGGGCCTCGTGCGCCGCCTCGATCACGCGCGGGTGCGAGGAGAGGCCCAGGTAGTTGTTCGCGCAGAAGTTGATTACGTTCTTCTTGGGCGCGCCGAGCGGATACTCCACCTGGATGTCCGCCGCCTGCGGGCCCAGGATGTAACGCTCTTCCTTGTACAGGCCGGCCTCGCGCACCGCGGCCAGCTCCTTCTGCAGGTCCTGCTTCATTTTGCCGAACATGGGTTCGCTCCGAAAAAGATGTCGGTCGGGTCCGCTGACCCGGCACAAGGCTACTTACGCCGCTTCAACGCCGCCTGATACTCTTCTTTGTCCGGGAACAGCACAACCTTCGCGCTGGTCCGCGGCCGCTCCAGCATCTTGCCGAAGCCCGCCGCGAACTCCGTCAGCGGGAACAGGTCCGTGATCACCGGCGTGGGGTCCAACCGCCCAGAGGCCAGCAGGTTCCGGTTGCGGTACCAGGTGTCGAAGATCTTGCGGCCGTTGATGCCGTGGATCTGGCAGCCCTTGAAGACAATCCCGTTGTTATACGCGATCGGCAGCGTGTTCTCGCTGGCCACGCCGAACGCCGTCACGCGGCCGGCCTTGCGCACCGCGGCGAAGCAGTCATCGACCGAGTCCTGCGAGCCGACCATCTCGAGCGCGATGTCCACGCCGTTGCCGCCGGTGTGGTCGTTCACGAACTCGAGCCGTTCCTTGCCGGTCGTCTTGTTAGTGTACATCTGCAGATCGGCACCCATCCGCTGGCCGATCTTCATGTTCACGTCGTACTTGCCGAAGTGGATGATCTTCGCGACGCCGACCGCGCGGGCCACGCCGATCGCGAACAGGCTGATCGGCCCGTCACCGGTGATCAGCATCGTCTTGCCGGCCACGTCCGCGTCCTCGCCCAGCACGGCGTACGTCGCGTTGCCCAGCGGCTCCTGGATCGTCGCGATCTCCGGCGGGATCGACTTGTCGTTCGGCCAGCAGATCGACTCCGGCAGCGCGAAGTACTGCGCGAAGCAGCCGTCGTAGTCCACGCCCAGGATCTTCATGTGCAAACCGACGTGCGGCGAGCCCAGCATCGTGGTCAGGTCGCCCGGGTCGAAAATGTGCGTCTCGGCGGAGATGTAGTCCCCGACCTTGATGCGCTTGCAGTGCTCACCGACCTCGACGACCTCGCCGGCGACCTCGTGGCCGAGGATCTGCGGCAGGGCCTTGGCGCCGATGCGCCCGTTCGCCCACGGGTCCCACTTGTAGATGTGCACGTCCGTGCCGCAGATGCTGGTGGCGCGCACCTTCACGATCACCCAGTCCGACTTGGGCTGGGGGATCGGCTTGTCCTGCAGCTCGGCGCCGAGTTCGGGTTTGGTCTTGACCACGGCTTTCATGGTCGCCATAAACGGTTCTCCTGTGAGTGAGAGTCTATCGCCGGCACAGTCGACCGGTTGCACCGGGGATTGAGACGGCGCCCCAGATCGAGCAGTGTAGAGCCGGCGAATCACTGCGACAAGTGGCCGCCGCGCGCGCCGCCGCCGCGTAAACAGGAGTCCGCCCGTGCTGAATTGGCCGATCCTGGCATGCCTCGCCGCCCTGACGCCGGGCGCCGGCGACCCGCCGCCCGCATCCGCCCCGACCTCCGCCGCCAGCGGATTCATCTATAAGACCATTGCCTTCAATGACGTAACTTGCGCCTACTGCGTCTACGTCCCGCCGGACTACACGCCCGACCGGGCCTGGCCGGTGATCCTGTTCCTGCACGGCTCCGGGGAGCGCGGCGATGACGGATTCCTGCAGACCGACGTGGGGCTCGGCTGGGCGCTCCGCCGGAACTACCGCGCCATCCCCGCGATCGTCGTCATGCCGCAGTGCCGCCCGGGCGAGACCTGGGCTGGCGAGATGGGCACGTTGGCGCTGCGCTGCGTGGAGGCGATTTCACACGAGTACCACCTCGACGCGCAACGGCTGTATCTCACCGGGCTGTCGCTCGGCGGACACGGGGCGTGGCACCTGGCCGCCCGCGTGCCGGATCGCTTCGCCGCGCTCATCGTGATCTGCGGCTTCGCGGACCTCAGCGACTCGGATACCGAGGCCCGGCAACTGGCGCCGCAACTCAAAGACATCCCGATCCTGTGCTTTCATGGCGCGCAGGACGCGAACGTCCCGGTGCAGAAGACGCGCGAGATGGTCGCCGCCATCCGCGCCGCGGGGGGACATATCGAGTACACGGAATACAAGGACGGCACACACTTCATCTGGGATCGCGTGTACGAGAACCGCGAAGTGTGGAAGTGGCTGTTCGAGCAGCGGCGCACCGACCGCTGACGCCCGGGTCGCATGACTTTTGCCGCACCGGCGATATACTCCCGCCATGCAAGTTCGACCGGCCCATCGCGGGAGCGCCTCCATGCACTACGCACGCCGTTGCCTGCTTCTGGTTCTCGCGTCCGTCACGCTCGGCCTGGGCGCCTGCAATGCGCCGACCACCGAGGTGCAGCCATCCGACCCCGAGGTCGCCCAGTACGTCCAGCTCGTCCTGCCTGCCCGCATCGAGATTCAGCGCTTCCTGACCAAGCCGGTCAGCTTTGCCAGCGACGGCAGCGCCGACGGCCTGGAGGTCATACTGGCCGCCTACGACTCGGCCGGCGATCTCACCAAGGTCGTCGGCACGTTCCACTTCGAGCTGCAGGTGCGCAAGGTCGGCGAGACCATCGGCACGCGGGCCGCATTCTGGCCGGTCGACATCAAGACCGAGAAGGCCATGCGCATGTATCGCGATCAGCTCTCGCGCTTCTACGACTTTCCGCTGCAGCTTGAGCAGAAGCCGTTGCCCCCCGGCCAGTACACGCTGAATGTCTGGCTGCACCTGCCGACCGGCGGCCGCCTCTTCGACGAGTACGAATTCACGTACGACGGCTCCGGCGCCCCGCCACTCCGCTCCTAGGACCGCACGCCCAACCGAACCCCGCGCGGCAGCGACCGGCCACGGTAACGACGGCCCAGGGCAGTAACCGATCCGGGTTGGGAATCCCCCGCCCCCGCACCGGGTATACTCTAGGAGCGTAGCTTCGCCCGGCCGGCCACCGGTCCGGGCACAACGGAGGTAGCTTCGCACGCAACGTGGACCGCAGCAGAGGTGCCCGCCGTATGAACCTGGCCGTCGTTCTGCTCCCCGTCATCGCGTTCTTCCAGCCCGCCGGACCAAAGTTCTCCGCCAAGCTCTACGCGGCGGACGGGTCGATCCAGCCGGGCGGCCAGACGTACCTGGCCATCGAGCTCAACGTCGAGAAAGGCTGGCACATCTACCACCCACTCGTCCTCGACACCGGCGCGCCGACGGACATCAGCTTCACGGTCCCCAAGGGCGTCACGCTCGGCGAGCTGCGCTTTCCCGCCCCGATGCTCGGCGTCACGGAGAAGATCGAGTACTTCGAGCTCGACCAGCGCACGATCGTGCTCACGACGCTGACGCTGGCCGAGGATGTCTCGCCCGGCCCGCTGACAATCGCCGCACACGTCCGCGCGCTTGCGTGCAAGGAACTGTGCGTCCCGGTCAAGGCCGACACGACCCTGACGCTCACGGTCGCCGCGGCGCCGCCGACGCCGGCGAATACCGCGCTGTTCAAGGAAGCTCGCGAAGCCCTGCCAACGCCGCTCGAGCAGGCGAAGTATATCGAAGGCAGTCGCCTCACGATCGCGCCGGAAAAGCTGACGCCCGACGGCGAAGCGATGATCGAGTTGACCATCCGCGTGAAGAAGGGTCATCACGTCCAGGACCGCGACCCGGGCAACGAGCTGCTCATTCCGTCGCGGCTGTTCATCGAGTCGCTCGACGGCCTGAAGTTCGGTCCGCAGAAATGGCCCGAAGCGCACCTGCGCGATATGCCCGGCTTCGGCCAGGTCCGCGAGCAGAGCGGCGAGTTCAAGGTCCAGGTCCCCGTGCGGATTGACGACGCCCAGTTCGCCAGCGGCCCCATCGCGCTGCGCGCCCTGTTCACATACCAGACCTGTACGGATGCCGGCACATGCTATCCGCCCGAAACGGCTGAGGCCGCGGTGCGCTTCACGGCGGAAACCCCGAACCCGGCGCTGGCCGGCACGGGGCCGCGTGGCTCGCTCATGCCGGCGATCACGATCGCGGACCACGTCTCCGCGCAGGCACCCGAAGCCGCAAGCACGGCCCCGCCGGCGGCGGACGGCCCTCAGAACCTGCTCTACATGCTCCTGCTCAGCTTTGTGGGCGGCCTGATTTTGAACGTCATGCCGTGCGTATTCCCCGTGATCTCGATCAAGATCCTCAGCTTCGTGAAACAGGCCGGCGATGATCGCGGTCGCGTGCTGCGGCTGGGCCTCGCGTTCGCCGCGGGCATCATGGTCTGGTTCTGGATCTTCGCCGGACTGACCAGCATCGGCGAAGTACCCTGGCAGCATCCGGCGGTCGTGATTCTGCTCACCGCGATCCTGTTCGTGTTCGCCTTGAACCTGTTCGGCGTTTTTGAGATCACGCTGCCCGGCGCCGCCGCGACGAAGCTCGACGAAGCCGCCACGCGCGAGGGCTACACCGGCGCGTTTCTGAAGGGGCTGCTGGCAACGTTGCTGGGCACGGCGTGCACGGCGCCGTTCTTCGCCACGGCCGCCGCGTACGCCGCCACGCAGGGCCGCGCCGTAGCGTTTATCATCTTCACGGGTGCGGGCCTGGGGATGTCGGCGCCGTACGTGCTGCTCTCCGCGTATCCGGGGTGGCTCAAGTCACTGCCGCGCCCGGGCCAATGGATGGTCACGTTCAAGCAGGCCATGGGCTTCATCCTCCTGGGTACCGCGGTCTGGCTTCTGCTCGTGGTGGCGGACCTGCTGGACGCCCGCGCGGTCGTGTGGACGCTGGCCTTCCTGTGCTTCCTGGGCTTCGCCGCTTGGCTGATCGGCAAGATCGGCCTGAACTGGAGCCGCGGCACCCGGGCCCTGACGTGGCTCAGCGCACTCGTCATCGTCGTGCTCGGATGGTGGTTCAGCTTCCCGCTCATGTATGGCTGGTCCCTTTGGGGGCCGCCGCCGGCCCGCATGATCCAGCCAGGCACCGGCCTCGCGGTCGACCCCGCGGCCATTGTGGCCGCAGTGCAGGCCTCGAACTGGAACGACCATGTCCCGTGGCAGCCGTACCACCCCGGACTTCCCGAAGAACTCGCGCGGCGGGGCTACACGGTGTACGTTGACTTCACCGCCACGTGGTGCGTGACCTGCCAGACGAACAAAGCCACCGCGATCGAGATCGATTCCACCCGCAGCAAGATGCGGTCCTTGGGCGTTATCCCGCTGAAGGCTGACTACACCAGGCGCGACCCGGCGATCCGCGAGAAGCTCCTCGCGCATGGACGCAACAGCGTGCCGCTGAATCTGCTCTACCCCGCACGACGGCCCGAGGCAGTCATCGAACTCCCCGTTATCCTGACCCCTGGCATCGTCGCCAACGCATTGGACGAGGCCGGCCCATCCACCGCCGTTGCCGCAGTGCCGTAGTTGCCGCGCTTCGTCCCCACCTCAATCAAGTCACTGCCCGGCAAGTGCCGATAACGACGACGAGTCCGGCGCGCGCCGCTCCGACGCGGTGCGGCCTCGCAGAGCTGTAACTGGCTGAGCCTTATCCACTTAAGCACAGACTGCCCCCGGTGGTCCCGAACAGGTGTCCGATGGGCTCACTCGCACGCCGCACCATCGTCCCAGCAACGGTCGCTTTGGCGACGGCACTGCCTGCGTGCCACACAGCGCCCACAGCGCTGCAACCGCTCACGAACACCGCGCGTGCGCGCGACACGTTTTGCACCGCAGACGGGGTGACGCTGACCGGAACCTGCGCCCCCGAGGCCGACGCGGCCGCCGGCGCCCCGCTCACACAGCACACCTTCGCCACCGATGGCCTCGACTTCGACCCCGATGTCGCCTCCGGCGCTGGTCTGCTCGCGTTTGGTTCCACGCGCCATTCCGAGCACTCGGCGATCTTCGTGCAGCCGCTGGGCAGCCGCGACAGCGTGCAGCTTACGCCGGACACCGCAGACCACATCCAGCCCCGTTTCAGCCCGGACGGCGAGCACATTGCGTTTGCGTCGAATCGTGGCGGCGACTGGGACATCTGGGTGATGCGCCGCGACGGCACCGGCTTGATACCGCTCGCGAATGATCCGGCGGCCGAGTTCTCACCCTGCTGGTCGCCGGATGGCACGCAGATCGCATTCAGCGTCTGGAGTCGGCGCGCGCGTACGTGGGAAATCTGGGGCTGCCCGGTGGCGCGACCCGCAGCCCGCCGCCTCATCACAACGGGCATGTGCCCGGCGTGGTCGCCGGACGGCACGTGTCTCGCAGTGCAGCGCGCACCTCAGGGCGGCGACCGGGCGTTCGAAATCTGGACGGTGGACGTTGCCAGTGGCAATGCCCGTCGGATTGCTGAAAAACACGGCGCCGCGTGTCTCGCACCACGCTGGTCGCCGGACGGCAAAGCGCTGTTGTACTGCGCCGTGCCGACGACGGTGAGTGCGGCGGGCGCAGGGCGCGACTCGCCAGAGATTGCCGAGCTGTGGACCGTGGATGTGCGGACTGGCGCCGAAGTGCGTCTCCCAGCGGCGCAGGGGGCGTCCTTCAGTCCCGCGTGGGCGGCGGACGGCCGGATCTTCTTCGTCTCGGGGATGAGCGGAACGGAGCGCATCTGGTCGCTTGCGCCGGAGACGGCGCTGCTCGCGTCCGGCCAGAGCGCAAGCGGCCGGGAGCATATCATCACAACTCGTTTTACGGCAATAGATTAGGTATTCTGTGCATCGCAGGCAGTGATTGACGATGGTGGCTTTTCTGAGAACGCGAACCGCGCGACTTGCCGGTCGGCCGGCCGCACGCCGTAAACCGCGCACGCTTGTTGACATACGACCTATAATTCGCCGGCGGGCCAGATGTGCCTTGCACTTTGGTGCTGGGATGGTTACGGCGTTGCGGGCTGCGCGGCTGCGCGGTGCGCCGCTGATTCTGATCGCGTATCTCTCCGCGTTCCCGGGCTGTGCCGAAAAGGAGCGCCCACCGGCGCCCGTCATGTCGCCGCCGCGGGTATTCGTGGTCGCGCCGGTCCTGAATCTGAGCGGGTCCCAAGACTTCGACGCGCTCAAGGTCACCGATCTGGTCGCCTCGGAGTTCCTCGAATTCCCGAACGTGACCGTTGTGCCGGTGAACTTGACGCTGGCGGAGCTGGCACGGCGGGGCAAGCAGGCCGTCGAGACTCCTGCGGATGCGGTTGAGCTGGCGCGGGTGCTGGGTGCCGACGCCACCATCGTTACCGCCGTCACCGAGTACAGCCCCTACGCTCCACCGGTGATCGGGTTGATCATGCAGTGGTATGCGTCGTCGCCGGCGGCGATCGGGGCGACCGGCGAACCGGCGGTGTCCGAGGCAGCGACGGTGTTATCGGACGAAACCAGGCTCGCGCCCCGCTGGCAGGTGCAGCGGGTCTATAACGCCGCAGACGAGCAGGTGCTGGAGCAAATTCGCTCCTTTGCCGACGCGCGCGAAGGGCACGAAAGCCCGTACGGCTGGCGGCGTTATGTTCGCTCACAAGAACTGTACGTCCGTTACGCAACCTGGGCCATGATCCGGACGATGTTAAAGCTGGACAAAAACGAAGACACGGCACACGAGCCGAGCGAGACGAAGTCATGAATCCAGCACAACGATGCCTGAGCATGGTGAAGGGCGAGCACCGCTACGTCTTCCGCTATGTGGAAGGTGCTGAGTCCGAGCTGCTGAGTGCCTTCGTCGCGCTCGCCAACGATCCGGACAGCGAGTTCGATTGGTTCGATGCGGCCGTTCTTTCATACCAGATGGGTCAGCAGCTCTCGAGAGAGCTCGATTCGGTCGCCCAGTTGGAGTAGGGCCAAAGCGATGTGGAACACACCAGTGGCGAGCGGAAATTCGCCCCAAACGAGCCTCGCCGAAAGTGATGGACGTATGAGTGAGCAAGCCAGCCTGGTTCAGCAGTTCATCAATTACCTGCGGGCCGAACGGCACTTCTCGCCGCACACCGCGAAGTGCTATGCCGCCGACCTGCAACAGTTCTGCGGCTACCTCTGCACGCTGGAACGCTACGGGCCCCCGCCCGGCGACAGCGGCAACGGGCACACCGCCACCGCCGCCGACATGGCCAAGCTCGCCCCGCCGCCGGGCGTGGCCGGCGAGGAGCTGAACCGGCGCCTGCTGCTCGTCGAGACCGACGACGTGCGGGCCCTGATGTCGCAACTGCGCGACCACAACTACTGCAAGAGCACTGTGGCCCGCAAGCTCGCGACGCTCCGGAGCTTCTACAAGTTCCTGGTCCGCCGCAGCTACCTGAGCAACAACCCGGTGGCGCCGATTCGGACACCCAAGCAGGACAAGCGCCTGCCGAAGTGCCTGGAGGTGGACCAGATCGAGAAGCTGCTGGCGAATCCGGACACGACCACGTTGCTCGGTGCCCGCGACCGCGCGATGCTGGAAACCCTGTACTCGACCGGCATGCGCGTCAGCGAGCTGATCGCCCTCGACATCGCCGACGTCGACCTGACCAGCAACGTCGTCCGCGTCGCCGGCAAGGGCAAGAAGCGCCGGGTCATCCCGCTCGGCCCCGGGGCCGTGCAGACGATCCTGCATTTCCTGGACCTGCGTCGCAACGATCCGCGCAGCGCGAGCTTCGACAGCGAAGCCCTGTTCATCAACAAGCATGGCCAGCGGCTGAGCACCCGCAGCGTGCGCCGCAAGCTCGACAAGTACCTGCTCGACGCCGGCCTGGACCTGTCGGTCAGCCCGCACACGCTCCGGCACAGCTTCGCGACGCACATGTTGCGGCGCGGGGCGGACCTGCGGAGCGTCCAGGAGATGCTCGGCCACCAGAGCCTGAGCACCACCCAGATCTACACGCACCTGAGCGGCGAGACCGTCAAGGAGAACTACGACAAGTCGCACCCGCGGGCCTAGCCCCGGGTCGACCCGGCCCACGCTCGCAGTCACTCCCGCCCGCGTCCCCGGACGCGGGCGTTTTTCTTGCCACCCACCCGCGACCGGCCCGAAAACGGCGTCGCGGGCGCCGCCGCCCCGCCCCGGCGCCTTGTACGGCCGGCCGCAATCCGTATGATGTAAGGTTCTGCGGACTTTAGAGATCTGACACTGGGTACGTCGAAGCTTACTCCGGGACAACCGCCATGAAGTTGAGCAAGTTCCTTCGCGCCAACAGCCGCACCCTGCTGATGGTGTTCATGTCGCTGCTGCTGATCGCCTTCCTGATCCCCGACACGATCCAGAGTCTCAGCGGGCGCGGCCGCTGGATGAGCCGCACCTTCGGCGAGGCCTATGGCCGGAAAATCACCGACCAGGAGACGTTGACGGCCATCAATGACATGCGGCTGCTCGCAACCGCGGGCCTGAACGTGGCCCTACCCGAGAACGCGGCGCTGGAATACCACCTCCTGCTGCAGGAAGCCGAGCGGGCGGGCGTGCGCGTCGGTCAGGATGAAGTCAAATCGAGACTCGGCAGCAGCGGGCAGATCACCGACGAACACCTGCGCCGAATCCAGCGCGACACGCGCCGCAGCTTCAAAGACATTTACGGCACGATGGGGCGCTATTTCGCCACCCAGCGGCTGCTGGGGCTCCAGGCCAGCGCGGTCGTCGACACCCTCCCGCGGCAGGAGGCGAGCTATCGCGACCAGCACCAGGAGGCCGTCGCCCAGATCTCCGTGATCGAGGACAAGGCCTTCGTGCGGCTCGTCCCGGAGCCGACGGACGCCGAACTCCAGGCGTTCTTCGAAGAGTGCAAGAACCGCAATCCGGCGCACACCGAGCAGAAGCTCGAGTACGGCTACCTGTTGCCCGATCGCGTCCGGGTCGAGTACCTCACCGTCGATCCGCAACAGATTCGCAGCGCGGTGACGGTCCAGGCCCTGCAGGTGAAGCGCTACTTCGAGGAAAACGCGTCGCGCTACATGAAGCCGGACCCGACTGCCTCGCAACCCGTCGGCGGCCGCGTGCCGCAGATACCGATGACGTTTGAAGAGGCGCGGGACCGCGTCCGGGAGGACTGCCGAACCGCCCGGGCCATCGAGGCCGCGCAGAGCCTGGTCAACGACATGTACGCTGACGCCCACCTCCCGTGGAGCACCGCCCAGCGCGGGCCGGACGGCTTCCTCACCGCCCCCGCGGCGCCAACTTCGTTCGAGGATCTCAAGACGAAGTTCTCGGGTACCTATGAAGTGCAGCACGGCGTGACCGAGCTGATGAGTGCCGAGCGGTTGCAGGGCGTGCCCGGCCTGGGCTCCGCCAGCCTGACCGTCGGCCGCCAGGTTTCCTTGCGCGTCCCAGAACTCGCGCTCCGCGTGAAAGGCCTCCTGACCGCGGACCCCAACGACAATCTGCCGGTCCTGAACCTGATGGAGCCGGCTCCGGTCGTCACCCGACCGAACCCGGCGAACCCGCGCGGCGGGCCCTACCAGGCGTATCTGTTCCGCGTCACCGAGATCGCCCCGAGCGCCCCGCCCGCGGCACTGGACGAGATTCGCGAAGACCTGGTCCGTGATTGGAAGCTCATGAAGGCACACGAGCTGGCCAAACAACACGCCGAAACGCTGGCCGCCCGCGCCCGCGAAATCGGGCTCGCCGCGGCCGTCGAGCAGGCCACCGAGCTGCGCGACCTGCTGGCCGCGTCGGACCAGGCGGCGTCGCAGCCGGCGACGCCGGCGGCGCTGCCCACGCAGTACGCGGAGAGCCTGGTGCCGGTCACGCCCGAACGGCTGACGCGCAGCGCCCGACTGATCCGTCCACGCATCGGAACCGTGCAGGACCTGCCCAAGGAGCTCTTCAAGCTCGCGGAAGCCCCGGTGGCGGAAGGCGCCCAGCACCGCGCGGCGGCGTTCCCGCTGGCCACTCAGCAGCGCTGGGTCGTGGCCCAGGTGGACGAACTCAAGCCGATCTATCAGGGCGAATTCGAGGAGCAGCTTGCCGGCGCGCTCCGCATGAACTGGGAGGCCAGACGCTTCTACAGCGATTGGTGGAATCCGGACTTCATCAAGGCCCGCACCGGCTTCAAGCCTGAGGCCGAGCCCGCCCCGGAGTCGGGCGGAACCCCGCAATGAACCACACCTACGCCTTCACCGAACTCGAGCCTCGCTGGCAGCGGTACTGGGACGAACATGAATCCTTTCGCGCGGCCAACCCCGGCGAGCCGGGCAGTGGCGCGCCGAAGTTCTACGTCCTGGACTTCTTCCCCTATCCGTCCGGGGCCGGCCTGCACGTCGGACACCCGCTGGGTTACATCGCGTCCGACATCATGGCCCGCTTCATGCGGATGCGCGGCTACAACGTCCTGCATCCAATGGGCTGGGACGCCTTCGGGCTGCCGGCCGAGCAGTACGCGGTCGAGACCGGCGTGCACCCGCGCATCACCACCCAGAAGAACATCGCCACGTATCTGCGCCAGTTGAAGATGATCGGGCTGGCGTATGACTGGGGTCGCGAGCTGGCGACCTGCGATGAAAGGTACTACCGCTGGACGCAGTGGATCTTCCTGCAGATCTACAACTCGTGGTATGACCCGGAGTGGCGCTGGACCGATGCCGCCGGCCGCACCGTGGTCGGCGCTGCCCGCCCGATCTCCGAACTGCCGATTCCGCCGGATGTGAAAGCCCAAGGCCCAGCCGCCATCGCGGCTTTCCAGGCCGAGCATCGCCTGGCCTACCTGGCCGAAGTGCCGGTGAACTGGTGCCCGGCGCTGGGGACGGTGCTGTCCAACGAGGAGGTCACCAACGAGGGTCGCAGCGATCGCGGCAACCACCCCGTCTACCGCCGGCCGATGCGGCAGTGGATGCTGCGCATCACGGAGTATGCCGAGCGGCTGCTGAGCGATCTCGACGCGCTGGACTGGCCGGAATCGATCAAGCTCATGCAGCGCAACTGGATCGGCCGCAGCGAAGGCGCGTACGTCGACTTCGCCGTCGAGGGCGACAGCCCCGCCGCCGGCGAGATCATCCGCGTCTTCACGACCCGGCCCGACACGCTCTTCGGCGCGACGTACATGGTCCTGGCGCCGGAGCACCGCCTGGTCCCGATCATCACGACGCCGGACCGGCGTGAAGAAGTCCGCGCCTACGTGAACCAGGCGCGTCAGAAGACCGATCTCGACCGGACCGCCGACACGAAGGTCAAGACCGGCGTGTTCACGGGGGCGTACGCCGTCAATCCAGTGAACCGGCAGCGCGTGCCGATCTGGGTCGCCGACTACGTGCTGATCAGTTACGGCACGGGATCGATCATGGCTGTTCCGGCCCACGACACGCGCGACCTGGAGTTCGCGGAGAAGTTCGGCCTCACCGTGATCCAGGTGGTGCAGCCGCCCGCCGGGCAGGACTGGCGCGGCTTCGTGGACGACGGTGTGGCGGTCAACTCGCCACCGGAGGGCGAGGCGCGTTTCGAGGGCCAGTGCGTTCTGAACGGCCTGCCAACGCCCGCGGCCCAGCGGGTGATGACGCAATGGCTCGAGGCGCAAGGCGTGGGTGAGGGCACCGTGCAGTACAAGCTCCGCGACTGGCTCTTCAGCCGGCAGCGCTACTGGGGCGAGCCCTTCCCGATCCTGTACGGCGCGGATGGCCGCATCGTGCCGCTCGACGAATCCGAGTTGCCGGTAACCCTGCCCGACATGGAGGACTTCCGGCCGCACGCCAGCGACGACCCCAACGCGGAACCGCAGACGCCGCTCAGCCGCGCGACCGAGTGGCTCACCGTCCACCGCAACGGCGAGGAGTTCCGCCGCGAGGCGAACACGATGCCGCAGTGGGCCGGTTCGTGCTGGTACTACCTGCGCTTCTGCGACCCGCGGAACGAGAACGCCCTGATCGGTCGCGACGTGGAGCGTTACTGGATGGGGAGCCGGCGGCCGGACGGCCAGGCCAACGTCGGCGGAGTGGACCTGTACATGGGCGGCGCTGAGCACGCCGTCCTGCACCTGCTGTATGCGCGGTTCTGGCACAAGGTGTTGTATGACCTGGGGAGCGTCTCGACGCCTGAGCCGTTCCAGAAGCTGTTCAACCAGGGCATGATCCAGGCCTACGCGTATCGCGACGGACGCGGCATGTACGTCGCCCACGACCAGGTGGAATTCCGGGGTGACGAGCCGTTTCACCGGGAGACGGGCGAGAGGCTGAGCGCGGCCGTCGAGAAGATGTCCAAGTCGCTCAAGAACGTCGTGAACCCGGACACGATCATCAGGGAATACGGCGCCGACACGCTGCGGCTGTACGAGATGTACATGGGGCCGCTCGAGGCCAGCAAGCCCTGGAACACGCGCGACATCATTGGCGTACACCGCTTCCTGCAGCGCGTCTGGCGGCTGCTGGTACCGCAGCCCGCGGAGGGGCAGGCCACGCCGCCACCGCCGCTGAATCCGGCCATCGTGGCGGAGGACGATGCGGGGCTGGAACGTCTGCTGCACAAGACGATCAAGAAGGTGACGGACGACATTCCGCGCTTCGCCTACAACACCGCGATCGCTCAGCTCATCGTCTGGGTGAATGAGGCCGGCCGGGCCAAGTCCATCGGGCGCAGCCAGGTTGAGCGCTTCTTGCTGCTGCTCGCGCCCTTCGCACCGCATATCTGCGAAGAGCTCTGGCAGCGTCTCGGGCACCCGACGTCGCTGGTCGCAGAGCCGTGGCCGACCTATGACGAGGCCCTGACGCGCGATGAAACGGTCGAACTGGCCGTCCAGGTGCGAGGCAAGATTCGGGGCCGGATCACGGTCGCCGCCGACGCCGCCGAAGCGGACATCATCGCCCAGGCAAAGGCGCTGCCGGCGGTGGCCCGCGAGATTGCCGATCAAACAGTGAAACGGGCGATCGTGGTGAAGGGGCGGCTGGTCAACCTAATCGTATAGCGGTGGGTTCCGATTCTAGAACACGATTCGTGCGCGCGCACGAGAAACCGGCACGCATTCGGTCTTCCGGCCGGTGCGAAATTACTCAAGTCTGGCAGGGACCGACCGATAAAGACAAATGGCCCCCGTCCAGTGGCCCAGGGCGCGCCTCCAAGCCGCAATCCGCTCGGTCTCGGATGGCTGCTCCCGCGGTGGAATGACGGGCGAGCCGGATCATATGTGCGAGCTGCCAGCGCAATTCGGCGTCGATAAAACGACCCCCCTCAGGGTCGATCGACTACAAAAAATCGCTTGCAACCTACAGGAACCGCGCTTATTCTTACAGATGGAGAGGTTGTATCCGGAACTGGGCGGCAGCGGGAGCCGGCCCGGTCCGCGGTGCGGCGTATGTGTTTGAAGCCGCCGCATAGGGACACTTGACGCGGGCCAGCAGGCCCCGCATGGGACACGTGACGCCGGTCTTGTGGCGCCACATCTGAAGTGTTGCTCATGCGTATGGCGCGATCACGAATCCGCGGCAGGCGCTGGGGGGGGCGGGGATTCTCTTTACCCGAATTGCTGGTGGTCATCGGGATCTTCTCGCTCCTGATCGCGATACTGCTGCCACCAATCCAGTCGGCCCACCGCGAGGCGCGTGCAGCGCGGTGCGCGGCGCAGCTCAAGCAGATCGGTTACGCACTGGAGAATGCACGCAACGAATTCCGTTACTACCCGGTCTGGGATGATCTGGGCAGTCCAACGCGGTTCACGTGGATCGACGTGCTGCTGCAGCGGCGGATGCTGGCTGACCGACGTGTGGCCTACTGCCCCGATGACGCGCGTCCCGCTGAGATCAACGCGGCGCGCGGTGCGTACTACCAGGTCCTGTACCCGGGCAATAGCGGCAAGTACGGCATCGACTACAGCTACGGCATCGCGGTGCCGCTGGCCGGTGCCGGCTGGCACTGGCGCCCGGATTTCGGGCCGCCGGATGACCCGCGCCCGCGGCGGTTTGAGGACTTCGACCGGTACCCTGGTCAGCGCGTGCTCGCAGCGGACAGCAACTGGAGCACGATCTACAATCTAAGCGGTGACGCGCTTTCCGGCCACGACTGGAGTTATCCCACTCTTTACGACAACTGCATCGAGTGGCGCCACTTCCGGCACACCGCGAATCTGCTCTACCAGGACGGGCATGTGACGCGGACGGCTTATGATCTCACGGCGGCCACCCCGATCAACACCGCCAGCACGTATCTCTGGTACGCCGGCGAACCCGTCAATCTCAACACCGAGAGCAAGTGGCGCAAGAACTACTACCCGTACATCCCGCCGGTTGATCTGCGCACCGGCGAAGGCGGCGGAGCGTTCCCCGCCGAGGCCACACCGGGCTACTACACGCACAACCGACTCTGGACGGTCGTGAAGTAGCCGCCCGCGTCCACCAACCACTGCACACCCCATCGCGACACCCACCCCGGGAGTGAAGCGGCGCGCCCAGATGACCGGTAAGCGAGAATCCGCGCGGGCACCTCCGCGAGCGCCGCCCCCCTGCCTCTCGGAAGGCGTTGTCGTCTACCAGCCGCGTTATCAAGCGCTGAGAAAACCATCACCGACCGCACCCCGAACGTGGCGCCTGCCCCTGCCGGGTGCACCTCCCGCTGCGCACAGCAGGGCCGGCGAGTTGCGCAAACAGAAAGGCCGGGGAGCGCGGCAGAATACAGCGCTACCCGGCCTTTGACTGGTCGGCCGCGTGGACTACCTTAACTCGGCATCATTCGGCACGTGTACCGCGACCCAGTTGTTCCAGAGAGCCTGGGCGAACGCGGTTGTAGGGATACGGACCACCGTGTTGTAGTCCGTCCCAAAGTTGAAGTAGTTGTCGGATACGGTCTGGATGATGGCGTCGCCTGAAGCTTGGAACAGGTTCTCGTAATCCCGGTTCAGCGCGTACCAGCAACCATCCACGCCGAACGTGGCCAGCGTAGCACCGCCGAGGGCGAGTACGAGCAGCGACCGTCTGACTTTCGACCACGAACTTGTCATGCGAATTCCTCCGTGATGATCTCGGGTAGTGGACCGCTCTTAGAACGAAACCTGCAATTGCACTCGGAAGATCAAAGCGTCGTCGTTGACATTCGCCAGGCTGTAGCCGGAACTGGAAATCGGGACCTCGGAGACCTTGGTCACGTCGGTCTGTAGTTTAACCTTGTGACCCTCGATGTAGTAGTTGAGGCCGCCGCCGTAATCCCATGTGCCTTCCTGGCCACCCGAGAGGGCGGAGACGCCACCGACCCGGCCGACGATCTCAAACTTGCGTTCCCACCCGGGGATCGGCAGGAAATAGCCGGCCTGCAGATAGGCACCCTGCTGGGCATTGGTCGAGTCGTCGCCGGTCATCAGGAAGAGCGGCGTGAAGGGCGCTTCCGCCGCGTGGCGCACGTCGAGCAGCCGCACGACGTATTCGCCCAGCAGCGAGAAGCCCTGGTACTTGAAGCCCGCATCGAGGCCGAACTGGTGGAATTGCAGGCCTTGCGAACTGACCAGGCCGAATCCGCCATCGCGGAAGAACGTGCGCCGTGGGAACGGGATCCGCAGGTTGCCTTCGTGCCAATCTTCCTCATAGGCGTAGTGGAAGCCGATGTTCAGAGACGGCTCGGTGTGGATCTCGATATCGCACGGCTCGGTCCAGTGGCCAGCGTCGTCGGGGTGCAGGCAAGTGCCGCCCAGCAGGGACCAGACCGTCCGGAACACAATGCCCGGGTTGTTGTCGTGCCCCTGGGCGAACCAGGCCTCATCCGTGGTGATGGTCTGCTTGGTCGGGCGGCTGATCGCATTCACGATGTCCAAGTAGTACTCGCCCTTACCCTGCAGCAGCTTGCCCCAGAAACGGACGCCGAGACCGGTTCCCAGTCCGAAGACTGAGTTCATCATCGGATATTCGGGGAACACCATCGACGCGGTCGAGCCGAAATCCGCCCGGGTGCTGGCGACGCGGAACGCGCCCATCTGGATCTGGAATTCGTCGATGACCCGGTAGTTCACCCAGCCATAGAGCAGCGTTGCATCCAGCCCGCCGGCCGAGCTCATGTCCAGTTCCAGCAAGTACGTGAGGTCTTTGCTGTAGGCGTGACCGCTGATCCGGAACCGCGCGCGGTTCCAGTCGAAACCGGACCGGTCGCGTCCGCCTACGCGGAAGCCGGGCGAGAGATACCGGTTCTCGCTGCGGGTGTTGTAGTAGGTCCAGCGGAATTGGAGCAGGGCGTTGAACTTGATCTTGAACTTCTCATCGCTGCTCTTGATGAAGAAGCCCTTGTCATATCCGGCCTGGACGGTGGAAGGCATGAGGCTCTCGCGGAACTCCTGTTCGCTGAGCACCTCGCGGATCTGCTGCTTCATCTGCTCCACTCGCGCGGCATCCATGTCCGCCTGCTGGGCGGCCGCGACCTGCTGCTCCAGCGCTTCGATCTTCTGCTGTTGGGCCTCCAGCAATGCCTCCAGTCGGGCCACGCCCTCGTTGGTGCGGGCTGACGTGCCTTCATCCGCCAGCGCCGGACCAGCGAGGATCCCGACTGCCGCTGCGCCCAACAGGCACACACGATACAGTCGTCCTGACATACGAAGCTCCTATTAAAACGTTGTCTTCCACGCGGCTCGCATCGACCAGACGTTCACTTCGGCCGATCCGCGCCAGTACCCACAGCTAGAACATGCCATTTCAGATGCGCATAGTTACACCGTCAGACATCCCGGCAAACAACATTCCAGTGAGCGACTACCGGGCCGATCTGATCGCAAGTCATTTCACATAAATCATTTGCGAACGAAGCGCGGTCCGGTGACCCGACTAGTGCATCCCGGCACATGACGTAATTCCGTCTGCCGTCGCGGCGATATTAGCACAAATATATATTAACAAAGAAGTTAGGTTTGCGCTCGCGGCCGGCACCGTCGCCATTGCCTGTCGGATCAACGTCACCGGTCGGCGCTGGCCGCGAACGCCGGCGCCCTGCCTGTGCGATGTGCGGCCACGCGCGCAGCCGTTCCGCGCCGACGCGACTGCGCCGCCGTGGCTGATGGTGCTGCCTGCCTGACCGGTTGACATCGTCGCCGCGCTTCGATTTACTACGTTCGCGCGCGGTTCGCGGTGGACCTCGACTATGGAACCCGGATCCCCATCAACCTGCGAGGATCATGAGCGATGACTCTTGCTGAATTCCTTGGTCTGCCCACTTGGAACTGGATCCTCATCGGCGTTCTGCTCGTCATCGTCATCGTGCTGATCATCATCAAGAAGAAGCAGCAGGAGTAACCTGCGCAGCGCACGACGAACGGCCCGCCCTTAGACAGTGCCAATCGGCCTCCGGCCCCGAGCCCCAGCGCATCGGGGTCGGAGCGTTTGTGTTTTGCCCGCAGCCGCGGCGAAAGCATTTCGGATATGGCCCAATCAGGGACGAGTCCGCCGTCCTGGCCGAGCTTCGCCCGGCAGGTGATTGCATGCGCCGTGCGCGGAAGCGACCCCGCGTCGGTCCCGCCGGCCGCGGTGGCGTCACGACCGCACGCCGGGGTCTTCGTCACGCTCCACCAGCGCCGCATGCTGCGCGGCTGCATGGGCATCCTTGATCCCGGGCTGTCACTGGCCGACGCCGTCCGGCAGGCGGCCGTGTGCGCGGCACTGCAAGACCCGCGCTTCACGTCGGTCCGTGCGCAGGAGTTGGACGAGTTGGAGATCGAGGTGTCGATCCTCTCGCCGCCAGTCCCCATGCGTTCACTCGATGATCTGCAGATCGGCCGGCACGGCATTCTCGTCCAGCGACAGGGACGCCGCGGCCTGTTCCTGCCACAGGTTGCCGTCGAGCACCGCTTGGACAAGGAAACATTTCTCTCGCGCTGCTGCGCCGAGAAGGCCGGCCTGCCGGCGGATGCGTGGCGGCATCCGGACACCGAGGTGCTGCTCTTCACTGCCGAGGTGCTGCGCGAGACCTGACCGATGCGCGTCCCATGACCGGGACGAGTTCACGCCGCGGACCCACGCCCCGCGTCCTCATGGGCGATTCCGAGAATCAGTGCCACCCCCATTCCCAGCACCGCCAGGACCGTGTCCTCACTGACCGCCAGTCCCACCTGGGCCGCGTAGGCCACGATCAGGGTGGCGACCGCCACCTGCACTTTGCGGCTCCGCAACGGCCACAGCCACCGCCGCCAGCCCGTCGACGGCAACGCGGGTATCTGCTCGCGTAACGGCTCATTCGTTCTCATCGACGACCTCCCGCGCAACCTGCGTCGCCAGGCCTTGCTGCACACGATCCGCCCGCGCCGCGATCGTCTTCCAGAGCAAGTCGATCACCGACTGGTCCGCGTAGAGCTTCGCGTCCACCCCGACCACACGCAGCGCCCGGGCCCGCTCGAACTGGAGCGACCAGAACTCGATCAGGTCCCGGTCGTTCCACGCGGCGTTGAGCGCTGCGCGCTGCTCCGCCGTCAACGGCGCGTCCGCCGCGGCCAGGCGCTGCACGAGGTCGCGGTACAGCAGCGTGCAGAGCGCTTCGTGCTGCCGGTCGAAAACCGCCTGCTGCACATCGTCCGCCCGGCGCTGCGTCTCCAGAGCCACGCGCGTCGACTCCGCCGTGCAGCCGCCACTCACCCCGAGCGCCAGCGCCGCAACACACCACATTGCCGGTCTGAATCGTCGATTCATAGCGACCCTCCCAGTGCGCCCAACGCCTTGAGCGCTGCCAGAAAACCGTCCATCCATTTCTCCGCGGTCAGCGCTTCGGACATGCGCTGCGCCGTCGCCCGCAGCGCATCCGGCGACAGCCACCCGTCGGGCGGCGCGGTGCGCGATAGGGTCGCCGATTCGTAATCCCGCGCTGCAGGCGTCTGTGTCGCCCGGCTGCGCTCGGCCTCGATCAGCAGCGCGTCGATCAAGTGCCGCGCCGCGGAGACGAACGCCCGCGCCGTCCCCGCATCGATGTTCTGAATCACCGTTCGCCAATCCATGCTTCACTCCTTCCCAACCCGTGGCGCCGCGCTGTGCGCTCACGCCACGACCTCGTACCACACGGCGACGCCGAAGCTCGCCGCCGCCCCCTGAAACGTCGCCGTGAATCCCAGGCCCTGGCCCGGCCCCGTGCTCACGGCACACTGCCGCCCGAGCCCGAGCAGCAGGCCGCCCGGGCCGACATGTATGTGCGGCAGCAGCGGCGCGGCCTCCCCGCTCGGGTCCGCGATCAGTTGCAGGCGCAGCGCCGTCCAACCGCTAACGAGCAACTTGACGACGCGGATGATCCGCCCGGGTTGCGCCGGCACCAATTCGGTGTTGACTTGCGTGCCCGTGTAACTGCCGAACACGATCGCCATCGCTCGGTCCTCCGTCGTTCAACGCGTCCAACTCGTCCGACGCGTGCCGGCCTAGAGACCATCCAGTTCGACCGCGGTGAAGACCCGCGGCTGCGCGGCGTAGCGTGGCCCCGCGTCATCCGCCGTGGATGACGCCGGCGGCGCCGCGGCCGGCAACGTCACCGCGCCTCGTGCCACCGCCTCGAACCAGGCGAGGGCGGTGGCATACAGCATGCGGATGCGTTGCGGCGGATCACTGACAAACGGTGAACTCTTCCACGCCGCGTGCTCCGCCAGGTCGAGCACCCGCGCCTGCAACACGCCCGCCAGCCCGGGATGCGCGCCGAGATCCACCGGCGTCGCATACCGTTTCGCCAGGTAGCTGTCCGCTTCCGCCTCGGCCTCGGACACGATCTGCTGCGCGACATCGTTGTCCGCTGTCGTGCCGTGCACGCGATCCGTCAGGCGCGCGTACAGCGTCACGCCCAGCCGCGCGCTCAAATCAGTCGTCGTGATGTACGCCATTGAGGTCGCTCCCCAAGGGAACGGCGCACCGGCTCATGCCCAGCGCCGGCGCCGCCCCGTGCCCGCCCTAGCTGAATGTCACGCGGCAGGCATCCTGCCAGAAGCCGTAGCCCGCCTCGTGAATCGCCTTCACGCCATACTGGTGCTGGTTCTCGTTGACCTCGAGCTCGCTGCCCTCGGCCAGCACCTGGATCTGCACGGGCAGCTCTTCCTGGAAGATGAAGGGTCGCGTACTGCCGTCGGCGCGGAAGATCGCGAAGCGGTCGGTCCAGGTGAGGCGCGGGTTGGCCACCCACGTCACGCGAAACGGCTCGCCGGTCACCAGCGGGTTGCGCTGCGCATCGGCCGTGCGTGTCGCGAGCGCCGCCAGCGTCGCCGACAGGAAGCTCAGCGGCACCATGATCAGGAACTCGCGGGCCGACTCGTTCATCGGCTCGCCCTGGTCGTCCTTGATCTGCATGATCTGGGCGATGCCCTGCACGATGGCCTCGTACATCTCCACGTCGGTCGGCGCGGTCGGCGTCGCCGCGTCGTGCGTGATGTCGTTGCTCTGCGTGCCGGAGTCGCCCTCGGCGTGGTCCGTGTCGAAGAACGGGTGCCCGTCGTAGCAGGCTGCCGTGTGCCCGCTCAGCATCAGCGTCGTGAAGAGCTTGTTGGGGTGCGTCGCGACCCGCCGCGCCAGTTCGTTGACCCGCACCATGATCTGGCCGGTCTTGTCACGCCGCTGCTCGTCGGCGTCCACGCGCACCGTCGCTTCCCACGTCTTGTTCACCAGCGTGAGGCCCTGGCTGCGCAGCGGGCGCACGCGCCGGCCGCCGATCCACTCGCGCACCTGCGGCACCATGCCCAGCCAGCGGTACGTCTCCGACTCCTGGTTGCTGCTGAAGTGCATCGCCAGGCGCGTCCACCACGCGCTCTGGGCGTACTCCTCCAGCCGGCGATAGAACCGCCCGACGACGGCCCGGGAAGTCAACCCCGTATCCGTGATCACGCTCATGTGTTTCCTCCCTGGAAATAGTCCGTTTCGAGACGCCACCTCCCTACGCGGGAGAGGCCTTGCCAGGCGCTAAGCCACGTCCCGGCTCAGGATCACCCACTCACTGCCCGTGCACAACAGCAGCGCCACGTCGTACTGCGCATCGAGCGCCGTGTACGTCGTCGCCCCATCGATCATCTCCGACCCGTTGCCGTCGAGCGTCACCGCCTGCGCCGCGGCCGACGTCTTCACCACGCGCAACCAGCCGCCGGCCCGTACCGTGGCCACCGGCGGCAGCGTCAGCGTCCGCGCCGCGCTGTTCGCGATCAGCAGCGTGCGGTTGACGTGATCCAGCGTCAGCGTTGCGTTCGCGTCGGCCAGCATCACCACCGGGCCATTCTCCAGCAGCCCGCAGACTTGCGCCACCGGGGCGCACCGCACGCGGGCCACGCTCGCGGCCTCCACGGCGACGACGCGCCCCACGCGGCTGTTGCCGCTGGGCGTGAGCGTCAGCGTGTCGTCCGCGCTGGCGTACACGGCCTTGCCGATGTCCGCCGGCGACACGCCGCTCAGGGCGTGTACGATGTCCACCGCCTGGTGCAGCCGCACGAGCGCGCCGCCGGCAACATGCCCGGGCTGCGTGTTGTCCACGGCCCGGTACGCCCAGCCGAGGAAGTCGTCACCGGCGACGAGGGCCCGCGCGTAGCCCGTCGCCCGGTTGCGGCCCACAAGCGACCCCTTGTAGATTCGCGCGTTGTCGTCCACCGGCAGGTCAATCAGCTCCTGCGAGCTGTAGAACTCCACGTTGCGATTCGCCGTCAAAGCCATCTTCCGTTCTCCTGTAGAAACGCTGCTTGCTTGTCCGGATGCCCGCCGATGCGCGTTAGCGCCCCGCGGTCAACACACGCCCGGCCGCCGCCGCCCGCTCGTACGCCGCCCAGTCCTCGGCATCCACCGCCCACGGACCGGAGGGCCCGCTCGTCCTGGGGGGCAGTACCGCGCGCTGGCCGGGTACGATCACTCTTCCCGGCGGACGCAGCACCGGTGCGTGTGACAGCCGCTCCGCGGTCTCTTCCGGATCGCGCAGGTAGTCCGTGCGCCAGTCCGCGCTCGTGCACTCGACGATCTTGCCCAGCCGCAGCCCCCGCTCGACGAACGCCTGCGCTTCCTGCTCCAGCAGTTGCCGGCGCAAGACGTCGATTTCACGCCGGGCCGCTTCGAGCTCGACATCCGGCTCGTCCTCCTCGTCACGTCGCCGTTTCGCCGCCAGCGGGCACACGCCGCGCATCGCCGGATCGTTGGTGAGCGCCACCGGCCCGAGCGCCGCCAGGGCCGTCTGGTCCTCGTCGGTCCAGAAGATGACCGGCGAGAAATAGCGGTATTCACCGCTACGGAGCAGCTCGCTGGCCCGCGCCGTCCAGGTCACGTCGACCGCCCACAGCCCGTCGGCGCGCACCTCGAGCCCCCCGATCCAGCCCGCCGCCGGCCGCAACCCGTCGCAGCGCGGGTTGCACGTGTCGAAGCTTTGGTGCTCGTAGTCCACGGCCAGCTTGCGACCCATCCGGTCGAACCACTGCTTCGCCGCCTCGGCGTGGGACCGCGTGAACACGAAGCTGTCACCCGCGATCGGCCGCTCCACGACAACCTCGCCAAAGGGAATCAACAGGAATTCCGTCACCGGCTCGCCGCGCGCCGTCGCGAAGGCTGCGAAGGGCAGGCTCGATGACGGTTGCGCCGCCTGCGCGTTTGCCGTCGCCGTGGCCGTCAATTCCAGCCCCTCCACCCAGTCCGAGACCTCGGCGAGCAGCCGGCGGAACCGCGCCAGTTGCCCGCCGAGCCCGTTGTCCGCGATGCACAGCGCCTGCTGCAGCCGTGCGCGGATCTGCTCCCGCACGAACGGCCCCACCGTCACCGGCGTGCCCGACTCGTTCTGTCCGTTACACGTATCCAACGCTCTTCCCTCGCTTTCTCCCGCCAACGCCCCCGCGGCCCGTGACGGATCAGTCCGTCTTCGCACTCCGCGGGCGGCGTTTGCGCATGACCTCGATGTGTCCCTTCCCGTGCGAGCGCCCGAGGCTCTCAAACCCCAGCGCCGCGTAGAACGCCCGCGGGTCGCCGCTGCTCATGTCGCATTTCGCACGCACCTCCGTCGCCCCGCTGTACTGCACCAGCGCCCGCCCGATTCCCAGCCCGCGATACGCCGGATGCACCAGCACATTCACCAGCCGCGTGCCGCGCGTGGTGACCGCCGCCCCGACCAGCACGGCGTCGATCTCCGCGACGTAGACCTGGTGGTACGGGCTGCGCAGCATCTCCGCGAGCTGCCCCCGTCGCAGGAAATAGTCTTTCCGCAGCGCGGTGTCGAAGAAGAAGCTCAGCGGCACGTAGTCACCCGCCAGCGCCGGCCGCACCGTCAGGGTCGCCACCGGCACCGTGGCCGTGGCGCGCGTCCTTGTTACCTCCGCCGCGCGCGGACAAGCAGCACTCATACTTCGTTCCTCCCCTGCAAAACGGCCTCAGCGCCCCGCCGCATCGGGATGCCCAGCGCCTGGTGCGCCCACTCCGCCGGCACCGCCAGCCCCAACTCGTTGATCGCCACCGCCAGCGTGTCCGCCAGCACCTTCGTGTCCACCGACTGAAGCAGCGAGCGCCGGAAGTGCGGTACCGCCGCGCCAGCGCCGAAGCGCGCCTGCACGAGCGGCGTCAGCACATCGCGCCGGATCGTGCGGCCTTCTTCACCGATGTCGTTGACGAGCAGGTCTTCGCGCACGCGGTCGTGGATCTCCGCCGCCGCCCGCGAGCCCGACTGCCGCAGGTCCGTCGTGAGGTGCTGCCCGAGCCAGAGGATCGTCACTTCCGTGTTGCAGTAGTCCTGCAATGCTTCGAAGGGCCGTTCGCCCGCGCTGGACGACTCGATGAACTTCAGCTCGACATTCTTCCCCAGCACCGCGACCGCGTCCGTGCCCAGCGATTCGAGCATCCTCAGGAGGCGCTGCTGGTCCGCGACCGGCGTGCCCGGCTCGAACTGCGCGACGCGCACCGGCATCCCCGCGACCTGCGAGTAGATCAGCCAGTCCTTGAAGCTCAGGTTCTGCGCCAGGTAGAGCACGACCGACGCGCGCAGCAATCCGCCCGAGAAATGTCGGCTCGCCGCCGCCTGCGGCCGGTGCACGATCCATTTCAGCGGCTGCTCGTCGAGCGCAAGACCCCGGCTCGGCTCGTCCTCGGTCAGCACGCGCAAGCGCCACGGTGCCTGTGGATCGCTGATCAAGCGGCCGTGCGGCACCGGCACGAGATCGACCAGTTGACCCCCTTCCCAGACGAGCTCCGCGACGGCCAGGCCGTATCCGATCGCCGCCGCCAGGTGCTCCAGTGCATCGCTGAAATGCTCCAGGCGTGCCAGCACAGAACGGCAGTACTCGGCCGCCTCAGCCGCGCCGGGTCCCGCCGCGGCGCCCGGCACGATTTCCCAATCGAGCCCCGTCAGGGCGAGACGCCGCGTGTGCTCCACCGCGGCCAAGCGCGGCCACTTCTGCAGCATCTCGTCAAAGAGCTCGAATTGGGCCTGCGGCGTGCCGGCGTCGGCGGCCTGCAGGAGGCCGAGCAGCCGCGCCGGCGTAAGTCCGACGCTCGGGTATGTGTGGAGGCTGTCTGCGCGCCACGGTTGAATGAGGCGGGACGCGTCGCGCCGTCCACGTGGCCGCCGGGGCCACAGTGACCCCAGGACGCGGAGGGCGGCGGCGACGCGCTGTCGGGTGTGCAGGTTCAAGGCGTGCTCCTGGCGGCCGGGCCGGCCGCGGTGTTGTGCCCGCCTGAAGGGTAGCCGCGCCGCATAGAATATCTAGAAACGCCCCCGTCCCGGGCGGCGGCTGTCACCGTCGCTTGCCGCCTGCGCGATTCTGCGCCCCCGCTCTCGGTCACTCACTCATAGATCCAGGCCGGCGGTACCAGGCTGCCCGGCCAGATCCGTGGCGTCCAGAACACCAAGCCCACCCACAGCAATGCCGACGCCAGCCGCCAGACCCAGGAAGCCCGACCCGGCCGGCGCGCCAGGTCGCGGCCCGCGCCACGCACCAGCGGCACGACGGCCAGGACGGGCCAGATGTGTGGAGACACTTCCGTCGCGAACGCCGGCACAAGCAGCAGCAGCACCCCCACCAGACCCACGACGTACAAGGCTGCGCCGGGGGCCCAGTGCGCCGTGAGCCGCAGCTGCGCCCGCCCGTCCAGCGCGGCCACGCCGGCCATCACCGGCTGCACGACCGCGCCAAACGACAAGAGCGCGCTCAGCATGGCCACCAGCACGACCCGCGGCGCCCAATACAGCGCCGCCGCCTTCAGCGCCGCCGCCGGGCTCGCTCCACCGTGCAGACCGCCCGCCACGCTGATCAGCGCGACTGCCAGCACGTACAGCCACACCGTACCGCACAGCCCCGTCAACCCCGCGCGCCCCAGTGAGCCGCGCAGATCCAGTGTGCGCAGCACCCATCGCGGCCGCAGTACGCCGCGCAACAACTCGTAGAGGCTGCCGAGCAACACCGCGTGCGGCTGCCACACATCGCACACATCCACGTGGCTGGGAACATGCTCGCGCAGCAGACCCGTGTCCCAGTCCGCCGCCGTGAAGGTCAACCCGCACTCCGGGCAGCGCGGCGCGCGCGCGCCGCGCAGGTCGTAGTCGCAGCGCGGGCAACGGCGCGCGGGTTGTTCCGCCGGTTCCACGCCGCGTAGGATACGCGCGGGGCCCCGCCCGGCGACAGGGCGGCCCCGCCGATCCATCCGGTTTCAGGCTCGTTTTCCCGCGTAATCCGCCGCGCAATAAAAGATGGAAGGTCTAGCCGTGGCGCGCTTGGAACCTTCCATCCGGGCGGGCGACCCACCTGGCGAGCCGCCTTTGTATTCAATTGTGTGCGGCGTGCAGCCGCCGCATGACGCAATCTTGCGCGAAACGAGCGCTGGTATGCAAGAGGTTTTTTCAAAAAACTTTGAGCACGCGACCGCGCCGTCACGCGCCGCGCTTAGCTTGTCGCGCGGACGCGCGCCACTGCTCACGCGCTGCGCGCCATGCTCTTGCGCCGCGCTGTCGCCGCACATGCGCGCGTGTCGTGCCGCGTTTTCGCGCGTGCGCGTCTGCCCGCGCGCGTCGTCACGGATCGGCATGCACGGCGCCGCGCTCTGCAGCGCGCGTTCTGCCGCGCGGGGCGTGGCGCGCCGTAACTGTCACCCGGCGATGAAGCGACGTGCGGCAGCGCGTTCGCCGGACGTCACACGCGTCGACCGTGCCGCGCGATGCGCGGCATCCCGGCGCGGGCGCTGCGAACGCATCCCGCCGACGCGCGCGGCGCGGCCCGTGTGCGGACCGCGGCGCTCGATTGTCATCAGGGTTAAGCCGATGCTGGGAGTTGAACCCAGAACCCCGGCTTTACGAAAGCCGTGCTCTACCATTGAGCTACATCGGCACCGTCGCTGGAACCGGCGAACGCATGTCAGCTTAGGGGGACGGTCCGGCGGAATCAAGAGGGCGCGCCCCTGGCCGCCCACGCGGGTCGTCTGTGAGAATTCCCGCAACGCTGGGGAAGTTAACGCGGACCTTCGTCGGAAACATCCTCGTCGTGACGCAAATTTCGAGCACTTGCAGGATTCCACTGGATGGAACGAGGATTGCTCGATATAATCAGCAACGACTGATGGAGCAGGCAACTACGCGACGGCCTCCCCCCTCCCTTCGGCCCGAACACCCCGGTCGTCGCAGCCTGCTCCTTCTTTTTTTTTGCGCAAAGCGCCGGGCAGACCGGCGCCAAGCAGCTCTTCCGCGGGCGCGGTGCGCGGCCGATAATACGCATCCATGATGCCTGCCAGACCTGATCCGGAACTCATTGTTCTCGCCGCGCGCACGCACACGCTGCATCCGCGCGTCCCCTCGGCCGAGGCCATCGCCATCGCGGACGGCCGCGTGCTGGCACTGGGATCACGACGCCGAATGCTGCGCGACCGACGGCGCGCCACACGTGTTCTCGACCTGCGCGACGCGGTCGTGACGCCGGGCCTCGTCGATTGTCATACGCACTTTTTTTACTGGGCGCTCGGCAACGCGCTCGTCATCGACGTGACCGCGTTGTCCTCGCTCAACGCCGTGTTGCAACGAATACACAAACTGGCCCCGATGCGGCGCGCCGGCGAGTGGACCGTCGTCCGCGGCTTTGATTACAACCGCTGGGGCCGCGGTCTGCCCTGTGCCGCCGACCTCGACGCCGTCGTGAAAGACCACCCGGTCATCGCCCACAGCCGCGACGGGCACACCGCGTGGCTGAATTCAGCGGCGCTGCGTCGCGCCGGCATCACCCGCCGCACGCCCGATCCCAAAGGCGGACGCTACGTGCGCGACGCGCGCGGTAACCCCACGGGCATCGTCCAGGAACTGGCCATCGATCTGCTGCCCAATCCGCTGCGCGAATTGGCGCGGCGCACCGACGCCGACGCGCAGCGGATCATCGACCGCGCGCTCCGCGCCGCTTATCGCACCGCCTGGGCCTGCGGGATCGTCGGCGTGCACTCCATGGACGACTGCGCGTCACTGGCCCAGCTCGCACGCCATCACACCGAGCGGTGGCTCGGCATTCGGGTCGTTCACGCCGTCAATCTCCCGGACTTCGAGCACGCCCTGGAACTCGGCCTGCGCAGCGGCCTGGGCGATGACTGGTTCCGTGTCGGGGGCCTCAAAGTGTACGCCGACGGCGCGCTTGGCTCGCAAACGGCGTACATGTTCAAGCCGTACCCGGGACAGAAACACTTCTTCGGCGTCGCCGCCATCGCGGCAGACCAATTGCAGGAAGTCGCCGTGCGCGCCGCCCGCCACGGCTGGGCGCTGTGGATACACGCGATCGGCGACCGCGCGGTGCACGAGTCCATCGTCGCGATCGAAGCAGCCCGGCAGGCTGCCACGCCGCCGATCCCCAACCGAATCGAGCACGCCCAGTGCGTGCGGCCGGCGGACGTGCGGTGGATGGCGCGCGCCGGCATCATCGGCTCAGTGCAGCCCTGCCACATTCTCTGTGACATCCCCATTGCGGATCGACACTGGCCCACCGCGCGAAAACACGCTTTCCCGCTTCGCAGTCTGCTCAACGCCGGCGTCACGCTCGCTGCCGGATCCGACGTGCCCATCGAGTCCATCGATCCACGCCGTAGTCTGTTCGGCGCGACGGCGCGGATGAGCGAGACCGGTCAACCTGCCAGCGGCTGGTTCCCGGAGCAGCGCATCTCACGTCTCGCGGCACTGCGGAGTTTCACGCGGGGTGCGGCGGCAAGCCTCGGTGCCCCGTTGCCGGCGGGAACGCTTGCGCCCGGTGCCCGCGCCGACCTGACGATCTGGGCCGAGGATCCGCTCCGCGTGGCGCCGCGCGATTTGCTGCACATCGGCATCCGCGGCTGCGTCGTTGCTGGCCAGGTCCATCTGACGGCCGACGCCTGATCGGCCGGGGGCTGGCCGGCGCGCCGGTGCCCTTATGCCCACATTCCCTTATGATCCGCGGATCAGCCGGACCCGACGGCCCGGCACGAACGCGTTGCTCCGGACAGGCACATGACGGCGACGTATACCATCGGTATCGATCTCGGCGGCACCAATATCAAGGGCGGCGTCTGTGACGCGCATAGCGCGCTGATCGCCCGGCACTCCATTGACACGCAGGCCGAGCGCGGCCCCGACCACGTCATCCGCCGCATGGCCGAACTCGTCGACGAGCTGCGTCGGCGCGCCAAGTTGGACCCCGCGCAAGTCGCGGGCGTCGGGGTGGGCGCCCCCGGGCCGATGTCTCACAAACGGGGAGTGGTCTACCACGCTCCCAATCTGCCCGGCTTCGTGGAAATCCCGCTCCGCGACCGCATGCAGGCGGCCACCGGGTTCCGCAGCGTGATTGAGAACGACGCCAACGCCGCCGCCTATGGCGAGTTCGCCGCCGGTGCCGGACGTGACGTGCGCGACATGGTGATGCTCACGCTCGGAACGGGCATTGGTGGTGGCATCATCCTCGACGGCCAGCTTTGCCGCGGCTACTTCGACAACGCCGGCGAAGTCGGGCACACGCTGGTCGTCCCCAATGGCCGTGCCTGCCCGTGCGGCCAACACGGGTGCCTCGAACGCTATGCCTCCGCCAATGCCGTCGCGGAGCGTCTCGCCGAAGCGGTCACCGCCGGCGAGGATTCCATTCTGAAGCCGAAAGTCCTGGCGCACACCGCCTTCGACGCCCGGGACGTGCTGGCCGCCATCGATCAGGGGGATACGCTGGCGGCCCGCATCTGGGACGAGACGTGTTTCTACCTGGCGCTCTCCGTGGTGAACCTCCAGCACGTGCTGAACCCGGAGCTGGTGGTGTTCGCCGGCGGGCTGATCAACGCCGGACAGCGTCTGCTGAGCTTGGTGCAGCATCACTTCGAGCGCTTGAGCTGGAAGATCGCCCCGGATCAACCGCGGATCGCACTCGCGACGCTGGGAACGGACGCGGGGACCATCGGCGCTGCGGTCCTCGCCCGGCCGTAGGCTCAGTGCGCAGCCCATCGCGACCCCTGGCGCGCCACACGCGCCGCGATCCAGAACGGCGCGTAGCAGAGCAGGATCAGGCCGGTCGCCACCACTGCCAGCCAGAGCAGCGTCCACGGCCGCGGCCCCAGCAGGTCAAAGAGCGAGGGTCTGGCCGGATTCGCGCATAAGTACATGTAGTTCGCACCGAGTCCCCAATCGACCAGCCCGACGACGATCGCCAGTGCCAGCGTCACCAGCCACACGCGCACCGGCGCGCCCGGCTGAAGCCGCATGTGCAGGCCGAACGTCATCACCAACACGCCGACTACGATCGCCCCGTGCAACACGAAATACCGTACGCAATCAGGGCTGTAGGCCGCGGTCGTCACGTCCGGCGTGAGCAGCGCCTGCGAAGTTCCCCCCAGACCCCACACACACGCCAGTTCATACAGCAGCTGCGAAGCCCGATTGGACTTCGCCCGTCGCCCGACCCCGATCAACGCCACCGCGGTTGTGAGCACCGCGATATCACACAGGTGCAGCGGCAACGATTCCTGCAACGACCACACGCCGCCGATGACCCGCCCGATCTGCGCCACCACGGCCCCGATGAGCAGGACGGCCGCGAGCGCCCAGCACACGCCGCGCCGCACACCCGGACGGTCAGCTCCGCGTCGCAGCAACAGGGAAAGTATGACCGCAGCCCCCGCGATGGCGGCCAGCGCAGCCCAGTGCACCGGGCTGAACGCCACGAATTCGCCGCCGCCAGCTTGCCCCAGAATCTCCATGCCGCCGGATATGGTGGCCGATGCCCCGGGCCGCGACAACCGCCTTGGCGCGGGGACTCACTTAGCCCCCCGCGAGCGTCCGCGCCACGGCATGTCGCACCGCGGCGAGTCGCTGCGCGCCCCGCTGGCCGATCGCCAGGACCAGCAGGTCCGCGGTCGCTTGGGGAATCTGACCCAGGTGTTGCTGAAACGAAAGGTCGTCCAGCTCTTTCTCTTCCGACGGGACCACGTCTTCGTTGACGCCCCCGAAGAGCGTGAAGGAGATCATGGCCAAAGGCCCACTACGCCCCGGCCGGGCGAGGGCCACATCCCAGTCCTCCAGCCGCAGCTTGCCCGCCGCCACTGCGTCGCGCAGCGCGACGTATTCCTCCGCCAGTGTCGGCCAGACCAGGTCAACCCCGCCGAACAGCGTGAAGAATGTGTACTGCGAGCCCACCCGGTCCTGTGGCCGCTGCTGCTGGACCTGTAGCAGGTGGGTTGCGGTCGGCGGCCGACGCAAATCCATGCCGCCGAAGACCGTGATGAAGAAGTCCCGCCCGGTCACGAGCTGTCCGGCATGGCTGCCGAAGATGCAAAGATGGGCCATCGCGCACCTCACGCCGCCGGCGGCGGCACCGACCTCCACTACGG
The DNA here is from genome assembly GCA_017999985.1 of Phycisphaerae bacterium. Taxonomy (NCBI): domain Bacteria; kingdom Pseudomonadati; phylum Planctomycetota; class Phycisphaerae; species Phycisphaerae bacterium. Next base: position 64,519 of record JAGNKU010000001.1, read on the forward strand.
GATTCGCGACATCGCCGCCGTTATTCTGCCCGATCCCCAAGCCGGTGGAAACCGCGCTCGGCGACGCGCTTCGGGACCGCGCAAAACCCGCCGAAAACGGGGCGTGGCCGCGTTGTCCAGGACGCCCGTCGCCCTGTAAATCCACCCGCATTCAGGCTATAATTCGCCCGATTCTTTGGACGCCGGTGGCCGCCTGGAATCAGTCCCCGCTTCCGGTCATTCCTTGGGCGCGTGACGCGTAGCGTGCCCGCCGCACCGGGCCTGTTCAGGCGTGTGGAGCCAAGATGAGCGACACGGAGAAATTGGCGAGCCAGAACATCCCCACCCCCATCTCGCAGGAGATGCAGGAATCGTACCTGACGTACGCCATGAGCGTGATCATGGCCCGGGCGCTGCCCGACGTGCGCGACGGGCTGAAGCCCTCGCAGCGGCGCATCCTGGTCGCCATGCACGACCTCAACCTGCGTCCCACCGCCAAGCATCGCAAGTGCGCCAAGATCTGCGGCGACACCAGCGGCAACTATCACCCGCATGGCGAAGGCGTCATTTACCCCACCCTGGTCCGGCTTGGCCAGGAGTGGAGCATGCGGCACAGCCTCGTTGATCCGCAGGGCAACTTCGGCAGCATCGACGGCGACCCCCCGGCCGCCATGCGGTACACCGAGGCCCGCCTGGCCGGCCCGGCCGAGGACATGCTCACGGACCTCGAAGAGGAAACCGTCGATTTCGAGGACAACTACGACGGCACACGCCGGGAGCCGGTCGTGCTGCCCAGCAAGTTTCCCAACCTGCTGGTCAACGGTGCCGAAGGCATCGCGGTCGGCATGGCCACGCGCCTGCTGCCGCATAACCTGAACGAAGTGTGCGACGCGATCATCGCCAGCCTCGATGACCCCGCAATCACCACGGCCGAGCTGATGAAGCACCTGCCCGGCCCGGATTTTCCCACCGGCGGCGTGATCTGCGGGACCGAGGGCATCCGCGAAGCCTATGAGACCGGCCGGGGCTCGCTGGTCGTGCGGGGCAAGATGCACCTCGAGGACACGAAATCCGGGCGCGTCCAGATCATCGTGGACGAGATCCCCTACGGCGTCCTCCTGCCGACCATCAAGGACCGCCTGCTCGAGGCCATCCACGACGGCACCATCAAGGGCATCGACGACGTCCGCGACGAGTCGGGCCGCGAGCGGCTGGTCCGCCTCGTGATCGTGCTGAAGAAGGACGCCAACGCCCAGGTGGTGATGAACCAGTTGTGGCAGTACACCCCGCTGCAGAGCACCCTGCACGCGCTGAACATCGTGCTGGTCAACCGCGTGCCGCGGACCCTGAACCTGCGGCAGCTCATCGAACACTTCGTGCGGCACCGCATCGAGGTCATCCGGCGGCGCACGGCGTACCGGCTGCGCAAGGCCCGCCAGCGCGCCCACGTGCTCGAAGGCCTGATCCTCGCGGTCGCCGACATCGACGGCATCATCCAACTGATCAAGGAATCGCCGGACGTCGATGCGGCCCGGCAGCGCTTGATGGCGCGCCCCCTGCGGCTGAGCGAGGCCGCGACCGTCCGCAAGCTGCTGCCCGCGCTGTTCGTCGAGCGCGCCACGTCGACCGACCAGCACCTGACGCGCACGCAGGCGGACGCGATCCTTGCGATGCAATTGCGCCGGCTGACCGGCCTGGAGATCGAGCAACTGGCGCAGGAATACGCCGGCCTCGTCGAGGAGATCGCCGATTACGAGCTGATCCTGAGCGACGAGCGGCGCGTGCGCGACATCATCGCCGAGGACCTCCGCGAGTTGAAGGACAAGTACGGCGAGCCGCGGCGCACGACGATCGGCGGCGCCGTCGGCACGCTCGAAATGGAGCAGCTCGTCGCGCGCGAAGACGTCGTCGTCACCATCTCCCACGAAGGCTACATCAAGCGCGTCCCGGCCGACACGTACCGCGAGCAGGGCCGCGGCGGGCGCGGCGTGCGTGGCACCGAGAACAAGGACGGTGATTTCATCGAGCAGATGCGCGTCTGCTCGACGCACGACTACCTGCTGATCTTCACGAATCGCGGGCGCGTCTACTGGCTGCGCGTGTATGACATTCCGAGCATGTCGCGGACCAGCCGCGGCCGTTCGCTCGCCAACGCCATCACCATGCAGGGCAACGAGCACCAGATGGCCGTGCTCGCGGTGAAGGCGTTCGAGGAGAAGTACGTCTTTTTCGCCACGGAGAAGGGCGTCGTGAAGAAAACGCCCCTGACCGCGTTTTCCAACCCGCGTCCGAGCGGCATCCTCGCCCTGACGCTCGATCCGGACGACTCGCTGGTGAAGGTATCGCTCACCGACGGCAACCAGGAGATCGTCCTCGGCACGCGGCAGGGCATGGCCTGCCGCTTCAATGAATCCGACGTCCGCGCCATGGGCCGCACCGCCCGGGGCGTCCGGGGCATCACCCTCGGCCGCGACGACGTGGTCGTCGACATGGTGGTCATCGAGCCGGGCATGAGCGTCCTCACCGTCTGCGAGAACGGCTACGGCAAACGCACCGACGTCGAGGAATACCGCCTGACGCACCGCGGCGGCAAGGGCGTCATCAACATCCGGGCCACCGAGCGCAACGGCCCGGTCGTCGCCCTGCGCGCCGTCACCGACGATGATTCGCTGATCCTGATCACCGCCGGCGGCAACCTCATGCGCATGCCGCTCGATGAACTCCGCGAGATCGGCCGCGCCACGCAGGGTGTGCGTCTGATCCGCCTCGACGAAGGCGACAAGGTCGTCGCCGTCGCCCGCGTTGTCAGCGACCAGGAAGAACGCGCCGTCACCGGCGAACCCGAGCCCGCGCCCGAGGCTCCGCCCGCCGCCGAGAATGGTGCGCCGCCGCCGCCGAACGCTGCGCCCGATAACGGCGCACCCGAGCCGTAGCCGGCCGCGCGGGCTTGCGTACCGCCACCTGCCGTGGGTACGCTTTGAGTCTTGCCGCGCCTCGAGCGCGGCGTCACCGTGAACTGACAGGATGAAAGGCAAGCTCATGACCCGTTGGATGACTCTGATGGTGCTGCTGGCCGTCGTGCCGGCGTTGTTGGCCCAGGAACCGAAAAAGGAAGAGACGATGACCGAGGAGCAGAAGGCCGGGCTGAAGAAACTCCAGGAACTCCAGGCCGCCAGCTCCCAGCCCGCCGCGCCGGCCGCGGTCGACAAGAAGGTCTACGTCAAGCTGGAAACCAGCCTCGGCGACATCGTGCTGGAGCTCGACGGCGAGAAGGCCCCCATCTCGACCAAGAACTTCGTCGATTATGTCGACGCGGGCTTCTACAACGGCACGATCTTCCACCGCGTGATGAGCAACTTCATGATCCAGGGCGGCGGCTACCTGCCCGACCTCACGGAGAAGCAGGACGGCCTGCGGCCGCCGATCAAGAACGAATGGCAGAACGGGCTGAAGAACGTCCGCGGCACGATCGCCATGGCCCGCACGCAGGTCGCCGACTCGGCTACCGCGCAGTTCTTCATCAACGTCGTTGACAACGGCGCGCTGGATCAGCCGCGCGACGGCGCGGCCTACGCCGTTTTCGGCAAGGTGGTCGGCGGCATGGACACCGTGGACAAGATCCGCAACACGCCGGTGCACAGCGACCCGAAGCTCCCGATGGGGCCGGTGGTCCCGACCGAACCCGTGATCATCAAGGCCGCCAAGCGCGCCGACGCCGCCGAGGGCGCAAAGCTCGCCCAGGAGGCCGCCGCCGCCGCCGCCAAGGCCGAGGCCGAAGCCAAGGCCGCCGGCGAAAAACAGCTCGCCGACTTCCTGGGGAAGGTCGAGCAGGAGACCGGCAAGAAGATCGAGAAGACACCGTCCGGGCTGATGTACGTCATCCTTAAGGAAGGCGCGGGCCCCTCGCCGAGGCCGGTGGATACCGTTGAAGTCCACTACACCGGCACGTTCCTCGATGGCAAGAAGTTCGACAGCTCGGTCGATCGCGGCCAGCCCGCCAAGTTCCAGCTCAACCGCGTCATCAAGGGCTGGACCGAAGGTGTAGGGCTCATGAAGGTCGGCGAGAAGCGCAAGCTGATCATCCCGTCCGATCTGGCCTACGGCCCCGCCGGCCGCCCGGGCATCCCGCCGAACTCGACGCTGGTCTTCGACATCGAGCTGCTCGGCGTGACCCCGCAGCCGTAAACGCGTAACTCCGCTTCCGCTCACGGAAGGAGCCGGGAGAGGGTTGCGTCGTTGCGTGCCATGACCTTCTGCGGCGTCGAACACACGTTTCGACGCCGCTCTCTTGCGCGCTCTACATATCCAGCCCGATGTCGAGGCCCGGCGCCGAATGCGTCAGCGCACCCACCGAGATGCGCTCCACGCCCGTGGCGGCCACCTGTGCCACGGTTTCCAGTGTGATGCCCCCGCTCGCTTCCAGCGCCAACTTGCCGCGCAGGCTGTGCGCATCCCGGAGCGCGACCGCCGCCCGCAACTGCTCGAGCGTGAAGTTGTCCAGCAGCACGATGTCCACGTCCGGCACGCGGCAGACTTCCGCCAGTTGCTCCAGGGTATCCACCTCCACCTCGATGAAGGCCGGCGTGTTCGTGATACGGCCGAGCTGTTCTTCGAGTGTCGCGGCCAGGCGCTCGACGGGAATCCCCGCGAGATGGTTGTCCTTGATCAGCACCGCGTCGTACAGGCCGATGCGGTGATTGTGTCCGCCCGCGACCCGCACCGCGTATTTGTCCAGTTGCCGCCAGCCGGGGATGGTCTTGCGCGTGTCGAGAATCTTCACGGTCGGCGCGACCTGTTGCGCGGCCTCGACATATTGCCGTGTCAACGTCGCCACCCCGCTCAACCGTCCGAGAAAATTCAGCAGCGTCCGCTCCACCGCGAGCACCGCTGCCAGCGACCCGCGCACGGTCGCCACGCAGGCCCCCGCCGTGACCGCCGCTCCATCCTGCCACGCGTGCCCGTCGCGCTCGGCCGCGCTGAACTGCAACGGTTTTCCCAGTCGCTGGGCGAAGACCTCGCAGACGACCGGCCCCAGTGCCAGCCCGCAGATCACGCCCGCCCGTCGCGCCACCACCCGCGCCACGACGTCCACCGTCGCCTGCGGCAGGAGCGGCGCGGTGATGTCGCCCGCCGCGCCGAGGTCCTCTTCGCAGGCAATGTCAATGAGTTGCCGTGTCAATCGTGACCACATCGGCGTCACCAGCTTTCCGGCGGGCCGCTCGCGCGCGACGCCGCCTCACTGCCCCGTGAACCGCGGGGCCCGCTTGTCGAGAAACGCCGCCACCCCCTCGCGATGATCCGCCGTCCGTCCCGCCGTGGCCTGCAGATAGGCCTCGTATTCGAGCTGCTCGTCCAACGTGGCGGTGCAGGCATGGTTCAGCGCCCGCTTGGTCAGCGCCAGCGCCCGTGGCGGCAGCGCGGCCAGGCGGAGCGCCAGCTCGCGGGCCGTGGCCGCCAGCAGCGCATCGTCCACCACGCGATTGACCAGGCCCATCCGCAGGGCATCCTCCGCCGAAACCGTCTCGCCCAGCAGGCACAGCTCCGACGCGCGCGCCAGGCCGACCTGCTGCACCAGCGCCCGCGCCGCCGCGCCGTCGGGCACCAGGCCGATCCCGACGAACGCCAGCTTGAAGTACGCGCTGCGCGCGCACACCCGCAGGTCAGCGGCCAGCGCAAAGCTGACGCCTGCACCGGCCGCAATGCCGTTGACCGCGGCGAGCACGGGCTTTTCCATCGTCCGGATGCGCAGCACCAGGGGGTTGATCTTGTCGCGGAGGTGCGCTCCCAGGTCCACCGCCTCGGTCCCGCCCGCCGTCATGCCCTGCAGTTCGCGCAGGTCCTGCCCGGCACAGAACCCCCGCCCCGCGCCGGTCAACACGACGCAGCGCACCGCATCATCTCGCTGCGCCTGGCGCAACGCGGCCCCCAGCTCCACGCTCATGTCCGCGTTGAACGCGTTCAGAACGTCCGGCCGGTTGAGCGTGACCGTCAACACGCCGTCGCCCGACTGAATCTGCACGGTCGCAAGCGCACTGGCCATCGGTGGATCCCTACCGGCCGGCGAAGACCGGCGGCCGCTTCTCCAGAAAGGCCCGCATGCCTTCCTTCTGATCGTCCGTGCCAAACAGCAATGTGAACAACTGGCGTTCGTACGCCAGTCCCTCGCTCAGGCTCATCTCGTGGGCCTGGCGGATTGCTTCCTTGGCGAGCTGCAGCGCCAGCGGTGGCCGGCGACACAGCTCGCGACACAGCGCGAGTGCTTCGCCGTCGCAGCTCTCGCGCGGCACCACGCGGCTCACCAGCCCGAGCGCCAGCGCCTCGCGCGCCGTGATCATCCGCCCGGTCAGGATCAGGTCCATCGCGCGGGCCTTGCCCAGCGCCCGTGTCAACCGCTGCGTGCCGCCGGCTCCGGGCATGATGCCGAGCGTGATCTCCGGCTGCCCGAAGCGCGCGGTTTCGGCGGCCACGACGATGTCGCACGCCAGCACCAGCTCACAGCCACTGCCGAGCGCGTACCCGGCCACCGCGGCCACCAGCGGCTTGCGCAGCTTGTCGATGTCGCTCCAGGCGGCCAGCGGGTGACGCTGCTGCACGTCGACGACGGATGCCCCCGCCATCTCGGCCACGTCCGGCCCGGTCGCAAACGTCCGCTCGTCGCCCAACAGTAGCAGGCAGCGCACGTCCGCATCATGGTCCAGCCGCTGCAGCGCCGCGGTCAGCCGCTGCATCACGGCGCGGTTGAGGGCGTTGCTGGCGGCGGGCCGGTTGATGCGGACGACCCCGACCTGTCCATTGACTTCGCTGAGGATCTCGCTGGACATGCCCGCATGGTACGGGCCGGCCGCGCGGGGCTCAATCCCCGGGCGGCCGACGAAAGCGCGACCGGCCCTGCGTCCGCGCTGTCTGCGCACTACTCTCTGTTCTACTGTCTGTTTCGCGGCTCTTCGGGATGGGTGAGGCCCGCGCGCCACGCGGCGAGCGCCGTCAACACGCAGATCCCCAGGTAGATCGGCAGGGCCACGCGCGTGCGGATCATCGGCAGCGCCTTGCCGTCCGGTCCCGTGCGCAGCCAGATCAGCAGCAGCCCCGTCACCGCATACAGGAGGGTGAGCGCGTAGCACACGAACACCGTCTGCCGCACGGTCAAGCCGCGCTGCACGAGTTGATCGTAGAAGTGGCTGCGGTCGCCCTCGAAGATCGAGCGCCCGGCCCGCCAGCGCCGGAACATGGCCAGCATCGTGTCGAACACCGGCAGAGCAAAGATCATGAGCGCCCCGATGATCCACCGGGCGATCCCGCCCTGCTCCGCGAAGAGCAGAATGAGCATGCCGCAGTTGTAGCCCAGCAGCACGCTGCCGGCATCGCCCATGAACACCTTGGCCGGGTTGAAGTTCCAGGGCAAGAAGCCGAGTGCCGCGCCGAACATGGCGATGGCGAGCACAAGCCGGATCGGGTCGCCGGTGGTGCTGTAGTTCCAGATCGCCAGGTGCGCGGCCAGGAGGAAGAAGCCGAACGAGATGATCGCCGTCACGCCCGAGCACAGCCCGTCCAGCCCGTCGATCAGATTGCTGGAGTTGCACGCCCCGAGCACGATGAACACGCTGAGGACCACGCTGAGCGGCACCGCGAGGAACTCGGGCAGGTGCAAGTTCACGCCGAAAAACGCCGCCACGCCCGTGCACACCGAGCCGACGATGGCAAACCCGGAGCGGGTCAGGAGGATCGTAACCGTGACGATCAACGCCCCCACCAGCAGGCGGGTCTTGGGCGCCACGCCGCGGACATCGTCGACCAGTCCCAGAATGGACATGCCGACGCCGCCGGCGAGCAAGACGAGGAGGGTGGGCCACTCGCGCACCGCGCCCGTGAACATCGCCGCGATGAGCGCCAGGGTCCAAGCAATGCAGATGGCCGTCCCGCCCAGGTACGGGATCGGCCGGGCATGCGGCTTGAGCTTCCGGTCCGGGATGTCCAGGACGCCCAGCCGGTGCGCCGCGCGAATCGCCAGTGGCGTGAGAAACACGGTCGCGATGAACGCCACCCAGCCGTAAGACTGGTAGGCCTGCAGTACGTCGAGGAAGTTGTGCATCTGGGGCGCGAGTATACCCGCTCCGTGCCGCGCGCAAAGCCCCCGCCGCCGGATGGTCTAGCGTGCGCGGACAGCACCCGCCGCCCGGGGGGCGTGTTCCCGCTCCTGCAGAATCCGCAGCACGAGCGCCGGCACGTCCTGGGGCGCGGCCGAATGGAGGGCCGCCCCCAGGTCCACGGCGACCTTGGGCATCCCGTAGACCACGCAGGTTTCCGCGCTCTGCGCGATGGTCGCCGCCCCGGCCGCGCGCATCGCCAGCAGGCCACGGGCTCCATCCGCGCCCATGCCGGTCAGCAGCACGCCCACCGCCCGCGCCCGCGCCACCTGCGCCACCGACTCAAACAGCACGTCCACGCTCGGGCAGTGGCGGTTCACCGGCTCCTGGTGCGTGTACTGCACGCGCCAGCCGACCGCCGCCGACCGCACCACCAGGTGCGTGTCGCCCCGCGCGATCAGCGCCTCACCGACCCCGGGCACCTCGCCGTCCTCCGCCTCGCGCACACACACGGGGACCCGCTGATTCAGCCGGTTCGCAAACGCCCGCGTAAACCCCGCCGGCATGTGCTGCACGATCACGATTGGCGGGCAGTCGTCGGGCATCGCCGCGAGCAGGGCCTCGATGGCTTGCGTCCCGCCGGTCGAGGCCCCGATCGCAAGCAGCGCCTGCTGCGGTTGTGTGCCGCTCGCGCGGAACGAGAACTGGCCCGCCTCGCCGGCCAGCGGCATTGGCACCGGACGCGCCAGGGCGGCCGCCACCCGGATCTTTGCCGCCAGCTCGTACACGTGCGGCAACAGGACTTCGGGGCGCAGGCTATCCGGCCGGCGTACTGCTTCCAGTGCCCCGCGCTGCAGGGCCAGCGCCGCTGCGTCGCGACCGGCTGTGGTGTCCATCGCCAGCACGATGATCGGCACGGGATAGTGCCCGCGCAGCCGGTGCAGCAGGTCGAGCGCGTCCGGCTGGCGCAGCCCCAGGTCGAGGAGAATTACTTCCGGATGAAACTGCAGCAGGTGTCCGCGCAGTTCCTCCAGGTATCCGCCGCTGGCGCGCGCGTGCAGGCCAGCGCACCGGTTCAGCTCGGCCGCCAGCGTCCGTGCGAAGACCGGTGCGGCGTCGATGATCAGAACACGGATCGGGCCCGTGGGTCTCACGTCGCCGGCACCTCCGCCGGATGCGCCTCCGACCAGCTCCGCAGCTTGCGGACCAGCAATTCTCCCGTCCCGGTGTCGAAGAGCAGCTTGCGTCCGCAGGGGCCGCCGGTGTCCTGGTGCACGACGCGAATGCCGGCCGCCTCGAGCAGGGTCAGGGCAACGGCCGCGTTCTCCGCGCCGATCCTGCGGGCGGCGCGATCGGACGGAGCCGGGCCGCCACCGTTGGTGACGAGCGGATGCGCGCCGCCGATGACGGCGGCTTGGAGGCGGTGCCGCAGTGCGCCCGCCTGACAAACGCGTTCGATGAGCCGCGGCGTGGCCACGCAGCCGTAGCGGGTGTCGGCGTGGTCGCCGGACGCCGGGCGCGCCAGGAGGAAATGGTTGACCCCCCCCACCCCCGCCCGCGGGTCGCACAGGCAGACGGCGACGCAGCTGCCGAGGATGGTTTTGACGCGGGCGGGTTGGGCGTGGACGGTGAGTTCGCCCGGGGCGAGGAACACGTCCACTCGGCGGCGGGGGGGTCTCATGTGGCGACCCGCTGGTAGATGGTGGGCTGGACGTAGCGGAGCGGGTGGGCCAGGCCGTTGAGGCTTTCGGAGTGGCCGATGAGGAGGTAGCCGCCGGGGCGGAGGTGGTGGGCGAACTTGGCGACGAGGCTTTCCTGGGTGGGGCGGTCGAAGTAGATCATGACGTTGCGGCAGAAGATGAAGTCGAAGCCGTGCCGAAACGGGAACTGGGCGGACATCAGGTTGAAGCGGGCGTAGCGGATGCGGTCGCGGAGGGCGGGGCAGACCTGGACGCGGGTGCGGTCGGGCGTGTCGGGCCGGGTGAAGTAGCGTTGGCGGAGCATGGGGGGCACGGTGCCGAGGCGGTGGGTTTCGTAGAGGCCGGCACGGGCCTGGTCGAGGACCCGGGTGGAGAGGTCGGTGGCGAGGATGCGCCAGTCGAGCTGGTGGCCGACGGTGTCGTCGACGGTCATGGCGATGGAGTAGGGCTCGTCGCCGGTGGAGCAGCCGGCGCTCCAGATGCGGAGGGTCAGGCCGAGCCCGCGTCGCGGGGGCTGGGCGAGCCGTTCGCGCAGGGCGCGGGCCAGGAAGTCGAAGTGCTGTTTTTCGCGGAACAGGTGGGTCGTATTGGTGGAGATGGCGTCGAGCAGGGCGCAGAGCTCGTTGCCGGTGGGGTCGTGGCGGACGAAGTCGTAGTAGTCGCGGTAGGACCTGAAGTTCCCGGCGCGGAGGCGTTTGCCGAGGCGGGCGCGGACGAGCTGCTGCTTCTGGTCGCCGAGGTTGATGCCGGACTTTTCGTAGACCAGGTCGCGGAAGAGCTGGTATTCGCGGGTGGTGAGCTCGCGGTCGGTCTCGGTCAGCACGGTGGTGTTCCTCGGTCGGGGCTGGGGGTGCGGCGCTCGACGCGGGCGGCTCCCCGGGCTAGGCGTCGGGCTGTGCGCGTTCGTAGAGGCACAGGAGGGGCTGGCCCTCGATGGAGAGGCGGCAGACGTGCCGGGGCGGGCCGGCGACGCCGGCGGGGGCCTCGAGGCATTCGCGGACGGTGGGGATGGAGAGGGTGAAGACGGCGTGTTTGCCGTGCCAGGCGGTGACGAGCTGTCCGCAGAGGACGTTCATGAACTCGCGGAGGGCGTCCTGGCCGGCGATCTGGGCCTGGGCGTCGGCGGCCTCGATGCCGAGGAGGTTGGCGGCGAGGCGGGTGCCGAACTCGCGGGTGCCCCAGCAGCGGAGGGTGCCGGTGGCGGGTCCGTGATAGGTGATCTGGGCCTGGAGCCAGACGGTGCCCGGGGGCCAGTCGGCGGGTTCGTCGTCGGTGACCATGAAGGCGAGGTCGCCGAGGACGTCGAGGAGGACGGTGGTGAGGTCGGGCGCGTCGGTGGCGGCTGGGTTATGGCTGGGCAGCATGTTGGGTCTCGGAGGGTTTGGGGTTCGGGGCGGTGGCCGGGTGCGCATCGGCGGGGGGCGCGTCAAGGTCGACGTCGACGCAGGGGAGGACGGTGACGGAGCCGGTGCGCTGGTTGACGGCGGCCATCTGGGTGACGTCGTCGATCTTGCGCATCTCGATGCGAACGGGTCCGTGCAGGGCCTTCTGGACGCGCGCCTCGCGCGCATCGATGACGAGCCGAACGCCGGGATGGATCATTTCGCCAACCAGAATGCTCGGCGTTCCCTGCGGCTTGCTCTCGGTCTGCAATTGTTCCATCTGCTTTTTCAGTTCATCGACCTGCAGGTCGATCTCGTCCGCTTTGCAGAGTAATTCCGTCGCGCGTTCGCGCTGTGCCGGCAGCAGGCGCTTCATGTTGGCCATCAGGGGCTGGATCGCCTGCCGGATCTGTTCGGCTGACTTGTGCAGTTCCTTGATCTGGCGCTCCAGTTGCCGTCCGCGTCGCAAGGCATTCACGTCGACGCCCGTGCCAACCAGGGTCAGGACACAGCCCTCGCTGCCGAGCACCAGGACCCGCAGTCCTTCACGCGCGTAAACGTCCCCGCCGATCACCGTGCCGCGCTCGCCGATCAGGTGCCCGCGGGTCCGCACACATGCGTTCAGGATTTCCTTGCCAAAGCGCACGTCGCCACCCGCTTCGAGCACGACTTCGTTCAACAACTTGGCCGTCACGCTGCCGCCCGCGCGGACGTGACCCGTCCGTTCCGCCCCGAAAATCCCGCCACGGACCAGCACGTCCCCCCCCACGTCCACCTCGGCGGCCTCAATCACGCGGTCCACCGCCAGCGACGCCGTCGTCTTCACCCTGAATTTCGCCCGCACGGTGCCCGCGATATGTACGTTCACGCACGACTCGATGCTCCCGGTGCTGAAATCCACGTCGCCCGGCACCGCCAGCACTTCGCTGATCCGCACCCGGCCACCGTCGAGTTCCAGCCGCCCGGCCGTAACCGCAAGGAGTGCCCCCTCGTCGGCCGGATCACACTTCACGCCCGCCCCCAGCTTGACCGGGTTGCCCTTGGGCTTGCGCGGTGCGCGCGGGCGCCCAAATACGTCCACGCCGGGCGTGCCCGCACGCTCCGGCACCAGTCGGCCGATCTTGGCCCCCGCTGCGACGGTGACGATCGCGCTCGCCGCGAAGTAATCGACCTGCCCTTCCTCGTCCGCCGGGGCCGTCGCCTGCGCCAGCTCCGGCACCAGCTCCACGCGCCCGTCCTCCCCCTCCACCGGCAATTGCCCTTGCGCGATCACGAACCGCTCCGGCAGGCGCGCGACAGCACTCTCCGCCCCCGCCGCACATGCCTCCCGGATGACCCCCACCAGTTCCTTCGCGCGCGTGCGCACATCGTCGGTCACTGCCAGGCGCGCTGCCTGCGCCGCGGCGACGACCTCGTCCTCAGTCGGCACGGCGAAGTCCGGCCGCCCCACGCCCTGCACCTGGACCCAGGCCGTGAGCCGATCCTCTGCCACGAGGACCTTCAGCCCCGTCGGCTTCGCCACCTTGTCTGTGTTGCCCGGCACGTTCGTCTCCCTGCGCGCCGCGCGCGCGAGCGCAACACAGCGGTCGGCGGATCCACTCACGCCCCGCCGCGCATACATGGCCCCGTACCGGGAATATCGGCACAGCCATAGTGGAACATTGGTAGACTGCGCCCCCCGAGCTGGAGAATTTACCGTCTCTCCCGCGCGCCCCTTATTCTGATAATACGCGGCGAGCCGCTACCCCAGGCCCGCGTTCAGCAGGTCCATCAGCCGCAGCAGTCCCACGGGGCGCCCTGCGTCATCCGTCACCACCAGGCTCGTGATCTGGCTTTCCCGCATGATCCGCAGGCACTCCACCGCGAGATGCGAGCCCTGCACGGCGGAAATCGGGACGGGGGGTGACGCGGCGGAGCGTCGGCTTTGCGCATACGCCGTCCGCGCATCAATCGCGCGCGGGTCCGCAACGCGCTCGAAGATTCGCCGGAGATCTCCGTCCGTAAACGTTCCCAGCATGCGTCCGTTGGTTTCCACGATGAGCGCCAACCCCAGTTGTTTGCGCGTCATTTCCACGACCAGTTCGTTGAAGGTCTGCCCGGCCTGCACGACGGGCAGCGCGGCGCCGGAGTGCATCAGGTCGGCCGCCCGCAGCAGGAGGCGCCGCCCCAGCGCCCCCTCGGGGTGATACTGCGCGAAGTCTTCCGCCTTGAAGCCGCGCTTGTGCAGCAGCGCCATGGCCAAGGCGTCCCCCGCCGCCAGCATCATCACGCAGCTCGTCGTCGGCGCCAGGTTCAGCGGCCCGGCCTCCGGCACGTCCGGCAGGAGCACGAGGTGATTGGCCAGCTCCGCCAGGCGCGAGTTGCGCCCCTGGGTGAACCCGATCACCGGCCCGCCCAGCCGCCGAAAGTGGGCAACGAACCGCAGGATCTCTTCCGTGTTCCCGCTGCGCGAGAGCGCGATCAGGCAATTCCTGGAAGTGACGATGCCCAGGTCACCGTGCAGCGCCTCCACGGGATGCATGAACACCGCCGGCGTGCCCGTGCTGGTCAGAGAGGCAGCGATCTTCTGCGCGATGTTGCCACTCTTGCCAAGCCCACTGACCACGATCTGCCCGTTCGACGCCAGCAGCGTGTTGAGAATCGCCTCGAAGTCGGCGCCAAAACTGGCCGTCAACTGCCGCAAGGCCTCGGCCTCGTCCGCCACGACTTGTCGGGCAATCTCCAGTGCGCTGTTCACCGTGTCTCCTTCGTCTGCTGCTCGGCCACGGTCGGAGCCACCGCCGGCGTGTCGGACTGCTCGATGGCCTCCAGCTTGCCGCGCAGCGCCGCCAGCAGTTGCGCGTCGCGTTCGCTGCGCTCCGCCGCCGGCCGCGCCTCGATCAGGTCCTGCGCCTTTTGCCAGTGCGCCCGCGCTGCGGCGGCGTCCCCGAGCCGCCACTCGGCGTCACCAAGGTGGTCGAAGATCGTCGCATCCTGCCCGACCCGCAACCGCGCCGCCCGCGCCAACTGCTCCCGCGCCGCCGCGAAATCCCCGCGGCGATAGTGTGCCCACCCCAGGCTGTCCAGGTACGCGGCGTTCAGCGGCTCGGCCGCGACGGCGAGCTTGATCATCGCGAGGCTGCGCTCCAGCCGCTCGCCGCGCTCCACGTACGTGTAGCCGATGTCGTTGTTCAGGCCGGCGTCATGCGGCTGCGCTGCCAGGAGCTCTTCGGACACCTCCAACTGCTCCTCCAACCGCTCCGCGGCCCCAAGCACGTAGCGCTTCAGCAGCAGCACGCCCAGCCGCGCGGCCGAGGCGGCCGCGCCGCGCCCCCCGCCGTCCACGGCGCTCGTCTCGCTCAGCCACCGCTCACACTGTGCGACCGCGCGGTCGAATTCCCGCGCCCGCACCAGGAGCTCGAGGATTTCCTCCCGCACCTGCGCGCGCGCCGCCGCGTTCTCCCGGATGAACGTCTCCTCCAGCAACCCGTTCAGATCGCGGACCGCGTCGTCGCGCTTGCCCGCCGCCGCCAGCCCGCGCGCCCGCCAGATGAATGCCTTGAGCACATCGGTCGGGGTCTTCGGCACGAGCGCACTGATCGCTTCGAGTGCATCTTCGCCGCGCCCCGCCGCCAACAGCACCTCGATCAGCCACTCCTGGAGCTGCGCCTCGCCCGGCAGGTCGACCAGCCATTCCCGGATCCGCCGCTCCGCCTGCTCGTACTGCCCCGCGTTCACGCTGACGTGCACATATTCCGACCGCCGCGCGTACAGTTCCGTGCCGCGGGCGGCATATTCCCGTTGGAGGTTCTCGAACTGCGCCTGCGCGTCCGCGTCCTTCGGTTGCTCGCGCAACTGCGCGCTCAACTCCTCCAGCCGCGTCCGGGCCTCCGTGAACTTCTGCGTGACCGGCTCGAGGCGCGCCACGGCCAGCGCCACCGCCGCATCGGCCCGCTCCGCCATCAGCAGGACCTGCAACTTGTTCTGGATCAGCTCGTCGACGTCCGGCTGCTGCGCCAGCCATTCGTCGAGCAACGCGAGGGCGGCGTCGTACTCGGCGAAGCTCAGGTAGGATTCGAGCACCCGTGTCCGGAGCGCCGTGCGCTGCTCCTGGTCCTCGTCGGCCGGGCAGTCTTCCAGCATGCGCCGCATCGTCTGCCGCGCGTCCTCCACCCGGAAATCCGCGAGCTGCGCGTCCGCCAGCAGGCGCAGCGCCCCGCGCCGCCGCGGATAGCGCCGCACCAGGTCTTCGAGCAGGGCGCTCGCCTGCTCATTCTCCAGCCGGCGCAGATGGACCCGGGCCAGCAGGTAAATCAAACGCTCGTCCTGCGGCGCCCGGGCCTGCACCTTCAACAGGATGGGCAGGGCTTCGTCGGCGCGCTGCGTGATGTACAAGCCGGCCGCCAGCTTCAGTCCCGTCGTCACGTCATCCGGATGCTGCTCGAACTGCCGGGTCAGCTCCGCCAAATGGTCCGGCTGCATCGGCGCCGCCGCAAAACGCAGCGCCGTCCGCACGCGCCGCAGGACGTCGTCCGGGACGCCCGAGGCCTCCGCCTCGCGCAGGCACTTCCGGGCGATCTCGTTCTTCCCGCCTTCCAGGTAGCTGTCGATCAACTCCTCGATCGCTTCCCCCTGCGTCGGGTCCGCCGACCAGGCCTCCTGCAGATAGCGCTGCGCTCCCAGCAGGTTGCCGGTCCGCCGGTAGTGCCGCGCCAGCGCCATCACCGCCGCCGGTTCATGCGGTTGCGCCTCGAGCGCCGCCTTGTAGGCCTGCTCCGCCTCCGCGTTGCGATCCAGGCCGACGCAGGCGTCGCCCCGCAGCAGCTGCGCCGCGGCCCGGATCGCCCGTGTATCGCCCGCGATGCTCTGCACCGCAGCGAGGGCCGCGTCGGCTTGCGCCAGCGCCTCCTCCCACCGCCAGGCACTGAGCAGCATGCGGCCCCAGGCCAGCCGCGGGAGCGCGAAGTCCGGCCGCTGCTCCAGGGCTGCCTCAAAGAGCTGCTCGGCCAGGTCCGCTTGCCCCGCAGCGGCCGCCGTCATCCCCAGCACCGTGTACGTTGCGTGGTCCCCGTCGCCCCGCGCCGTGATCTCCCGCACGCGCCGCAGAAAGTCCTCCGTCGCCGTGAAGCTCCGCATCCAATCCGCCAGACGCTCGGGCGGAATCGCCACCCGCTCGCCGTTGCCGCGCACGAACGCGATCAGCGTGTCCAGGGCCGTCGCCAGGTCACCCGCCTCCTTGTAGGCACTGGCCAGCGACCAGGTCGCGTCCGCGTCGTCGGGTTGGTGCGTGGCCAGCCCACGCCAGAGTGGAATGGAAACGTGGTGATCCTTCACCGCATCCAGTCGCTCGGCCAACAGGCGGGCCAGTTCCGCGTGCCGCCCTTCCGACACTTCCTGGGCCAGTTCCGCCACCCACCCCTCGAGCTTGCCCGCCGCGCGCCCCGCCTCAATAGTCAGCGCCAGCAGCATCGTGACCCGCGGAGCGTCGGTCACGCGGCGCTCGTTCTCCGGCACGTCCGGCGCCGCCACACGCTCCCCAAGCTGCTCCCGGCAGAATGCGAACGCCCGCTCCGCCGCGCCCGCATCGATCAGCGCACGGACATACAGCCGCTCCAGGTAGGGCTCGTCCGGCTGGCGCTCGCGGGCGGCCGCGACCGCCTGGACCAGCTTGTCCGGCTGATCCAGCCGCCGGAGCAATTCCACGCGGCGCTCCAGTGCGCCGAACGGATGGCGCTGCAGAATGGCGGTCAGCTCGTCGTCTTCCGGCGGGGCGGGGCGCTCGGCCGACACGGCGCGCTCGAACTGCTCGAAGGCTTCAACGGCGGCCGCCAGGTAGCCGGCTTCCGCCAGCGCGTCGCCCAGTTCATACCAGGCCACCATGCTGCGCGGGTTGTCGGCCGGGTCCTCCGCCGCCAGCGTTGCGGCGCGGTAGTGCGCACACGCGGCCGCGGCGCGGCGTGCCTCGCGCTGCAGGCGTCCCAGCAGGAGGTGCACGTCGACCGCTGCCGGCCGATACAGCAGCGCCTGCTCCGCGGCCAGGCGCGCTTCCCCGGGGCGCCCCAGGGCGCGCTTCGCCTGCGCCATGAGGTACAGCACGTCGAAGCAGCTCCCGTGCGGGAAGCTCAAGGCGGCGTCCAGCTCGGCCACGGCCTGCGCATACTGTCGATTGTCGAACGCCGCGCGCGCCGCGTCGTACCGCGCCTTCACCTCCGGCGCGTCTTCCAGCCGGTGTTCACGCTGCGGTGCCGGCGCGGCGTAGGGCTCGATCTGAGCGAGCGGGACATCAATCAGCGGTGTGTTCGCGTCGGTGGCCGGCGTGCTGTCGTGCGCGCGGGGCTCCTGACCGCGCCCCGCGACCAACGTGGCGGTGAACGCCAGCACCAGTCCCAGGGCCACGCTGCCCGCGCGTTCCCGCGTCCGCCCGCGACCCGCCGCCGTCCGCCCACCGAACCGCTGCCCTATGTAGTGCCTCACGACCGGCTCCCTGGATTGCATGGCCCGCGCCGCCGGGCGACCGCAGGGGACCGAAACCGCCCGCGCCCGGCGCCGGTGCCGTGCGACATCTTAACGATCTGCGCCGTCGGGGCCACCGGCGCCAATGCGGGTGCGACACATCCCCGGGGCACCGAGCGGGCCACCGCGGTGTCAGCGGTCGTAGAAGGGCCGCTCAGTTCGCTGCCCGCACTCGGGGTTTGCGCTTGGGAGTGGATCTGGCGCGCCGCGCCGGCGCTGCGCGCGTCGACGTCTGACGAGGCGGGCCTTTTCGGGAGACCGCTTTCTTGCCCGCGCGGCCGCCGGCCGCGGACGGAGCACGTGCCCGTCCGGCGGCCTGCGGCGCCTTCGTTGGAGCGGTCGGACTTCGCGCCGCGCGGCGCGAACGGGTGCGAGGCGATCGTGGTGTGGCTGGCTGCCCCGGCTCGGCCTGCGCCGGCCGGGGCAATCGCGCCTCCTCGACCGACTCATCCCCATCGTCGAGCTCCTCCGCCAGGCTCGAGGACACCATCTGCAGCATGTTGCGCGCCGTGCGATCCGGCGGTACGCTCACGATGCGTTCCACCTCGCGGCGGCGCACCGCGGACCCCTTCTCGCTCCAGGCGTATTTCTTCAGCAGGGCCACGAACTCCAGGGCGTCGTCTTCGCGGATGGCACGCTCGAGAAACTGTTGCGCCTCCTGCAGCGGGCAGCGCGGGTCGACCAGCCCCTCCTGACGGGCCACCGCCCACATGGCCTCGTCCAGCGGAACTGCGTGCTGCCGCAGCCCGAGCAGTCGAATCCGGGCTCGCGTGTAGGCTTCCAACCCGTCGATCTTCTCGAGGGCGGCCTGCGCGTCCCGCTTCGACATCCCCGCCAGCCGCTCCAGCGAAATGGCGTGCTCGTGCCCGAAGACCGCGTTCAGTGCCCGCGAGATATCCTCGCACTTCAGGCGCGCGTCGGGGAAATCTCCGAGCAGCGCCGCCAGCTCGATCGGCGGCACCACCCGCAGCTCGTTGTAATCCACCACCACCGCGCGCAGCCGCTCGAGGCCCTCTTGCGCCTTCGTCTCCGGCGTGTCGCGCGACAGAATCCCCAGGATCAACTGTGTGACCGGGTCCGTGGCGGTCAGCGGCCCGACCTTCCCCAGTTTCGACCGCAACGCGCTGAAGAACGGCTTCAGCCGCTTCGTGCACTCTGTCGCGCCCCTCATCGCCTATGCGTCCTCCTGGGCCACGTCCCGCCCGGCCGCTTTGGGTACGTTCTCGTCGTCCGGCTGTTCGTCGTCCGCCTCCGTCGTGTCGGCCTCATCCTGCTCCCACGCCGGTCGGACCCCGTATTCGCGCATGGCCGCGTCGATCGCCGTGACGGTCTCGAAGCCCCGCCGCACGGAGTCATCCAGGCGGAATTCCAGGTGCGGGAGCTTCCGCAAGCGCAGCTCCGGGGCCAACCGCCGCCGGAGCAGCCCGCTTGCACTCTGCAGCGCCGCGCAGCACAACTGCCGCTGCGCGTCCGGCGCCATCACGCTGACGTACAGGCGGGCCACGCTGAAATCATCGCTGACTTCGACGCGCGTGATCGACGTGATCGGGGGGATCCGCGGATCCGCCAGTTGACTCTGGATGATCTCGGCCACCAGCGACCGGATCAGGCTCCCGACTCTCTCAGTCCGTCGCGACACGAGCGTCCCGATCTCACACATCCCGGCCTGTTCGCGCCTGGCCGGCCGCGGCGCGCCCCCGCCTACAGCAGCTCGATCTCGTAGTCCAGCAATGACGCGTGCGCATACACCCGCAGCTCGTCCACGATCTTGGACAACGCGCTCTCCACGAAGCGGGTCTCGTTCGCCACCATCGCCAGCCCCAGCGTCGCCGCCTGGCAGTGTTCCAGATCGTCCACTTCGGCGATCGACACGTTGTGTCGCGCCGCCAGCCGGTCCTTGAGGCTCTTCGTCACGCGCCGCTTGTCCTTCAGCGACCGCGCTTCGAAGACGCCCAGCCGGACGCGCAAGACTCCGACCACCATCACCGCACCCGGAGCGGCCACTGCACCGGCGGGGCCGCGGCGCACGCGCAGCGACGCCAGCGCTACAGCTCCTGCGCCTCCTCGACGACCTCGTAACTTTGGATGATGTCCCCCGGCTTGACATCATCGTAGTCCTGGATCTTGATCCCGCACTCGAAACCCGCCCGCACTTCGCGGGCATCATCCTTGAACCGCTTCAGCGAACCGATCGTCTTCCGCTCGATCACCACCCGCCCGTCGCGCACCAGCCGCACCTTGTGGTTGCGATGGATCACGCCGTCCGTCACGTGGCAACCGGCGATCGTGCCGACGCGCGACACGTTGAAGACCTGCCGCACCTCCGCCGTACCGCGGACTTCCTCGCGCTCCACGGGCGCCAGCAGGCCCGCCAGCGCCTTGTGCAAATCATCCAGCAGCTCGTAGATCACGCGGTACGGCCGCACCTCCACGCCGAGCTGGTCCGCCAACTGGCGTGCCCGGTCCTCCGCCACCACGTGGAAGCCGATGATGAGCGCCCCGGACGCCTTCGCCAGGTGCACATCCGCCTCGCTGACCGCCCCCACCGCCGCGTGCAGAACGTTCAGTCGCGCCTTCGCCGCCGGGAATTCGGCCAGTGTCTTCTTCAACACTTCCACCGAGCCCTGCACGTCGGCCTTCACGATCACCGTCAGCTCCGGCACACCCGCCTCGGCCTCGCCCTGCACGAGCGCCTCCAGCGTCCGCGGCTTCGGCGCTGTCTCCAGCGCGGCCGCCCGGCGCTGCTGCCGGACTTCTTCGGCGATCTCCTTCGCACGCGACAGCCCGTCCACGACGTAAAGCCGGTCGCCCGCCTCGGGCAGCTCATCCAGGCCGGAGACTTCCACGGGCGTCCCGGGCCCCGCCTCAGGCAACTGCTGACCACGATCGTCGCGCAGCGCCCGGATACGTCCCGCTCCCGGACCACAGACCACGCACTGTCCGGGCCGCAGCGTTCCCTCGCGCACCAGCACCTGCGCCACGACGCCGCGCCCCTCGCGCATCTGCGATTCGATCACGGCGCCCTGGGCGGGCACCGTCGGGTCCGCCTTGAGGTCCAGCAGCTCACTCAGCGTGCTCAGGTGCGCCACCAGGTCGTCAATTCCCTGCCCGGTCGTCGCACTGGTCTTGATCAGGTCCGTCTCGCCGCCCCACTCCGCCGGCGCCAGCCCATGCTCCGCCAGGCCGGAGTACACCCGGTTCAGATCCACACCCGGCAGGTCGATCTTGTTCAGCGCCACCACGATCGGCACCCCCGCCGCCTTCGCGTGGGCGATCGCTTCCGCCGTCTGCGGCATCACCCCGTCATCCGCCGCCACCACCAACACCACCACGTCGGTCAGGTTGGCACCGCGTGCCCGCATCGCCGTGAACGCCCTGTGTCCCGGCGTATCCACAAAGGTCACGTGCCAGTCGCCGCGGTCAAGGCGGTAGGCCCCGATGTGCTGCGTGATTCCACCGGCCTCCCCTTCCGCCACGCGCGTCCGCCGAATCGCGTCCAGCAGCGACGTTTTGCCATGGTCGACGTGCCCAAGCATGGCGACCACGGGTGGACGCGGAACCAGATGCTCGCGTGGCCGCTGCGCGAATTCGTCCTCCAACAGCTCATAGGCGGTTCGCGCCTTCGCCACTTGAATCGGAATACCAAGCTCCAAGGCCAGGAATTCGGTCTGCTCGGCGTCGAGCGTCTGGTTGATCGTCCAGAGGCGCCCGGTGCTTTCCAGCAGCCGTTTTGAAACCGCCACGAATGGCACGCCCACCGTGGCACAGAATTCCTTGATCGACACGGGCGCGGTGATCAACACGGGCTCGCGACGGTCCGCCGCCGGTGCCCCCGTTTGCGCCGTGGCCTGGCGCCGGCGCTCCGCAGCCCGCCGATCCCGCAAGCCGTGCCCCGTGACGCTGGCCAGTCGCTCTTTGCGCTCCAGGAGATCCTGGTCGCGCCATTCGCGCAGGCGCTGATCGACGTCCGTGGCTGTGCCGTGCCGTCGCGGGCTGCGCGAGCGCGCCCGCGCCATTTCCTCTTCGTCCGCTTTCCGCCCCTTGGCGCGTCCGCGCCGCGCCGGGGTCGTCGCCGGCGCCGGGCCGACCGTGGCCGCCGGCGCACGCTCCCCCAGCGGGCGCATCGGACCGCGCGGGCGCGGAACGCGATGCGGCTCCGGGGCCTCGATGCGCACCACCTTCGGACCGCGCAGCTCGGCCGGGGCCGGGACCACCTGCGGCCCCGCGGGCATGATCGGGGGCGGCGGCGGCGCGGGCGGCAGGACCGCGGGCGACTCCGCCGGCGGGGGCTCGACGCGCGCGGCCGGCGCGAGTTCGACTGGTGCTGGCTCCGCCACGGGCGGCAGCGTTTCAACTTCCTGGATCGGCGGCGCGACCGGCACTTCCGCCGCTGCGAACGCGGGCGGTGGCTCGGTGGCGGCGGGCAGGGCGGGCTCGGCAGTCACCACGGGCGCCGGCTCGGCGACTGCGATCTCGCCGGTCGGCTCGGGCGGGCCCGCTTCCGGCACGGCCTCCGCAGGCGGTGACGCGGGCGGGGCCGGCGCTTCCGCTTCGGCGACTTCCACCGCTTGACCACGACTCTTGCGGCGGGTCTTGCGCACCGCTTCGACATCGACGTGATCGCTGACTTCGACGGAGGTGATGTCGTCGCCCACGGAGAACCACTCGCGGATCGACTCGGCCAGCCCGATCGAGAGTGCGGCCATGTGGTTCTTGAGTTCGATCCCCTCGGCGCGGCATTTCTCGATCACCGCCTTGCTGGGGACACCGAGCTCTTTCGCCAGCGTGTGAACTCTCAACGTCGGGGGCACACCAGGCTCCGTGAGACACAATCGCCGACTGCACCCTGAACAACGTCAGCGTGCCGACGGTAAGAACGCACGTCTACTCTTGCAGGGCGGACCGCTTGGACATATGGGCGCACACGCGCCCCGGCGCCGATCCGCCCCTCCAATCCCGACGCGGTCACCGAGTCGCATCTGCCGTCCGCACGCCAGTGCGATCTGCCTGTCAACGCATAACATATCCTGAGTTTGCGAGTTACGCCACCGGGGCCGCCGGCGAATCTGCATATTTCTGGACGGCCGCGCGCACGGCCTTCCGCCGCGGGCCTGATTCGGTCCCCCGCCGGTTGACAGCCCTCCGGGCGGCCGATAAGCTCCGCACTCTGCGTTCCCGCCCTAGCGCTCAGTGGGCGCCGGAGCGCTTTCGGGCTCACGTTGTCCGGGGCAGCGTAGGATCGGCACGCTACCGGACAGCCGTCGGCGAGTGCCTGGCCCCTTGCGCGAGGTCGATATGAGAGTCTTCATGCTGGGCTGGGAATTTCCGCCCTTCATCAGCGGCGGTCTCGGCACGGCCTGCTTCGGGCTCACCCGCGCACTGGATCGCCTGGGGACGGAAGTGCTCTTCGTCCTGCCCCGTGCCGTCGCAAACCCCGAAGGCTCCCATGTTCAGATCCTGTCCCCAAGTTCCGCCGGCGTGCGCGGCAAGTCGCTCACCCTCGGCGGAATGTTCCAGCACACGCAGTTCCGCGCGGTAGCCGCGGCCCTCCGACCCTACGCGCGGCCCGACGAGCCTTTCGACGAAGACGACGAGGCCGGTCTGCCCGGCGGTCGCGTGGCCCCGGGCGGGGTCCGCGGGCACCGCCCCCGACGGGGGCCGCGCATTCGTAGCGTGCTCGGCCCGGGCACCGATCCGGGCGGGAACTACTCGGGCGACATGTTCGCCGAAATTGAACGGTATGCCGCCCTCGCTTCCGTGATCGCCGCCGAGGAAACGTTCGATCTGATCCATGCCCACGACTGGATGACCTACCTCGCCGGCATCGCCGTCCAGGCCCAGAGCGGCAAGCCCCTGGTCGTGCACGTGCACTCCACGGAATTCGACCGGTCCGGGATGAACGTCAACCAGCGCATCTACGACATCGAGCGGGCCGGGATCCACGCCGCCACCAAGGTCATTGCCGTCAGCCATCTGACGCGCAGCATCGTGCTCAAGCATTACGGCGTCGACCCGCGCAAGGTGGAGGTCGTCTACAACGCGATCGACGACCGCGAGGAACCCGATCAGCCCCCCCTGCCGCCGATCACGCGCGACGAAAAGATCGTCCTGTTCCTCGGCCGCGTGACCATGCAGAAGGGCCCCGAGTACTTCCTCGCCGCCGCCAAGCGCGTGCTCGAGGTCATGGACAACGTGCGTTTCGTCGTGGCCGGCAGCGGCGACATGATCCGCCGCATGATCGAGCTCGCCGCCGAGATGGGCATCGGCCACAAGGTCCTGTTCACCGGCTTCCTGCGCGGCAACGACGTGCGCCGCGTGTACCGCATGGCCGACCTGTACGTCATGCCGTCGGTCTCCGAGCCATTCGGCCTGACGCCGCTCGAAGCCCTCTCGAACGATGTTCCCGTCCTCATCTCGAAGCAGAGCGGCGTGGCCGAGGTGCTCAACCACGCGCTCAAGGTGGACTTCTGGGACGTCGACGAAATGGCCAACAAGATCGTGGCCGTCCTGCGCCACCCGCCGCTGCACGCCACCCTTCGTGACCACGGCAGTTTCGAGGTCAAGCACTTTAGCTGGCTGGACTCGGCCGCGAATTGCATTAAGGTGTACGAAGCGGCGCTGGGTCCGCACGCGAGCTAAACCGATCGCAATGGCGTCTGTCTGCTTCTACTTCCAGGTCCACCAGCCGTTTCGCCTCCGGCGTTTCAGCATCTTCGATCGCGGGGCCGATTATTTCGACAACCCCATCAACCAGGAGATCCTGCGCAAGGTCGCCACCCAGTGCTACCTACCCGCCAACGCGGTCTTGCTGGAGCTGATCGACCGCTTCGACGGCCGCTTTCGCGTGGCGTTCAGCCTCAGCGGCGTCGTCATCGAGCAGTTCCAGCGCTTCATGCCGGACGTGCTCGAATCGTTCCACCGCCTGGCCGAGACGGGCGCCGTCGAGTTCCTGGCCGAGACCTACTATCACTCCCTCAGCTTTCTCTACTCCCGCTCGGAATTCAGCGCGCAGGTCGCGCTTCACCGCCAGTTGATCAAGCGGCTTTTCAACCAGACGCCGACCGTCTTCCGCAACACGGAGCTGATCTACAACAACGAGGTGGCCAAGGCGGCCGCCGACCTCGGCTACCGGGCCATCCTCTGTGAAGGCGCCGATCACCTGCTGGGCTATCGCTCCCCCGCGCGCCTCTACACGCCGCCCGACCTGCCCGGCGTCAAGCTGCTGCTGAAGAACTACCGCTTGTCCGATGACATCGCCTTCCGCTTCAGCAACCGCAGTTGGCCCGAGTGGCCCCTGACCACGGACAAGTTCGCCCAGTGGGTTCACCAGGTCAACGACCAGGGCCCGGTCGCCAACCTCTTTCTGGATTACGAGACGTTCGGCGAGCACCAGTGGGCCGAGACCGGCATCTTCGAGTTCCTGCGCCACCTGCCCGAGGCGATCCTGAACCTCCCCGGCAACGACTTCAAGACTCCCAGCGAGTGCGCCGCCGCCTACGACGCGCATGGCGAGTACGACGTGCCCCACATGATCTCCTGGGCCGACACCGAGCGCGACCTCTCGGCGTGGCTCGGCAACGCCATGCAGTCGAACGCCCTCCACGAGCTCTATCGCCTCGAGCCGCTGGTCCTGCAGCGCGGCGACGAGGCCCTGCTCCACGACTGGCGCCGACTCCAGACGTCGGACCACTTCTATTACATGTGCACCAAGTTCCTGTCCGACGGCGACGTGCACCGCTACTTCAACCCGTATGACTCCCCCTACGATTCGTTCATCAACTTCATGAACGTGCTCGACAACCTCCGCGGCCGGCTCGGCGCGTCCACCGCCGCTGCCCGCTAGCCACCCCCCCAGCGGCTCAGCCACAGTGCCCGCGTACACGGATCATCGGCCCGGTGGCGGCCCCAGGAGCTCCGGGCCGATGGCCGCGAGAAACGCACGGTTGCTCTCCAGCACGTTCGGCAGCGCCTCAATTTCGTCCCGCCGACACCAGCGCCACTCCGCCACTTCCGTCGGGTTTGCCCGCAGTTCGTCACTCGCGAGGTCCGCCAGCCACCAGTAAAGTCGCAGGGTCCCGTCCGGTCGCGCGTACTCCCAGATCCGGCGCAGGGGTCGCACTGCGCCCCCCAGCTCCTCCCGAAACTCGCGTACGACCGCGTCCGCCTCCGACTCCCCGGCCTCGATCGCCCCGCCCACGAAGCACCAGGCCCCCGGCACCACGACACTCGCCGCCCGGCGGATGAGCAGGCAGCGCCCGTCGCGCACCACGACCACGACCACGCCGCGCACTTCGCTCGCGTTCATCGCCGCACCCGGCCCCCGCGCCGTGTCATCGTCGCGTGAACTTCGCGCGCCATTCCTCCTTGCCGGTGGGGTTTGACAGGTACATGTACCCGCACGAGTCGCACGTCGCCACGCGGTACTGGACGACCTTGCCCGCCGCATCGGTGAACGTCACCAGCTCCTTCTCCTTGTCGAACGCGTACCGGCCGGTGAGCTGGGTCGGCCGGCCGGCCCGCACCACCGACAGCCGGTAGGTGCCGTCGCCGCCGAACGTCACCGCCTGCACGCCGAAGTGCCGTGCCGCGTCCGCCGGCACAAGCTCAGTCAGCTTCCACGTCCCAACCGGCCCGGTGCAGCCCGGCAACCCGACCAGCACCACGGCCACCCCAATCAACACGCTCAGGTTTCTCATGTGGTCGCTCCGCTCACGCGCCGCAGCGCACGCGCGCCGCGCCCGGCATTATTCCGCGCCGGCGGACCGCGGCAAGCCGGTGGGACGCCCGCGCCCGATAATGTTTCGGGCTGGACGCGCCGCGGGGCTTCACACCACACCGGCGGCGGAATCCCGACTTGCGGACAGCGCTGCTTGCGAGTCTAATGCCGATCTGCGCGCTGCGCATGCCGCGACGGGAGCCATGACACCCACGGAGAGCGTACAACACGCCCGCCCCGAGTCCGCCGGACGCCCGGCCCGCTGGCGCCGACTGGTCATTCCCGCGGTGCTCATTCTGGGTGCGACGGTGTTGGTCTGCGCGATCGCGCTGATGAGGCCCCCCCAGGCACCGGTACAACCCGCCGAGGTGGCCCCGATCAACGTGCGGGTGAATTCCGTGCAGCCGCTGGCGGAACTCGCCGACACATTCGACCTCACGGCGGTCGTCGAGCCGGAGCGCATCGTAACCGTCGCGGCCGAAGTCGCCGGCCGCCTTGAACGCTACGGCCAGCGCACGGTCGACACACCGTGGCATGATCAGGTGCTGCCCGCGGGCAGCCCGCTCCAGGAAGGCGAGCCCGTGCGGGCCGGCGATCCGCTCGTGTATTTGAACACGGACCTGCTGCAAGCGCGCCACGAGCGCGCCGTGGCGCAGTACGAATACGACGAGCGCGAGTACAACCGCATCCTCGACCTCTTCGAGCGCGGCAGCACGTCCCGCACCGAACTGGATGATGCCCGCACGCGGCGCGATGTGTCCCGTGCCGCGCTCGCCGAAGCCACGCGCGAGCTGGAGCGCACCACGATCACGGCACCGGTCGCCGGCATCCTGAACCGGCTGCCGATGGAGATCGGCGAGTACGCCGTCCCCGGCGACAGGGTGGCCGAGATCGTCCAGCTCGACACGGTGAAGGTGGTCGCCGACGTTCCCGAGCGCGATGTGCCCTACCTGCGCGTCGGACAGCCGGCCGCCGCGATCCCGCTGAACGGCGGCCACGCGCCGCTGGCCGGCACGATCACCTACATCAACGCCATCGCCGACGAGAGCACGCGCACGACGCGGATCGAGATCACCGTCGATAACCGCGCGGGGCCGTTGCGGAGCGGGCAGATCGTCAAGGCCCATCTGACGCGGCAGGTGCTTCGCGACGTGGTCATGATCCCGCTCGCCAGCGTGATTCCGCTCGAAGCCGGCAAGATGGTTTACGTCGTCGAGAACGGCCAGGCCGCCCGCCGCGACGTCGAGCTGGGCTTCATCAAGGGTCGCGACGTGCGCGTCCTCAGCGGCCTGCAGGCCGGCGATCAGCTCATCGTCGCCGGGCACCGCTACGTCGGCCCCGGCCAGCGCGTGACCGTCGTCGAGGAGCAGCAAGGCCGCCCGTGATCATCTCCAACGCTGCCATCCGCAACCGCACCACGGTCGGCGTCCTCACGGTGCTGATCGCCGCCTTCGGCTTGTACAGCTACATCACGCTGCCGCGCGAGGCCTCGCCCGACATCCCCGTCCCCTACGTCCTCGTCACCACCGCGTACGAAGGCGTCGCGCCGCAGGACATCGAATCGTCCGTCACGATCAAGATCGAAAAGGAGCTCGCCGGCCTCAAGGGCGTCAAGGAAATCAGCTCATCCAGCGCCGAGGGCCTCTCGGTCATCACCATCGAGTTCCTGCCCAACATCAAGGTCGACGACGCCATGCAGTATGTCCGCGACAAGGTCGACCGCGCCAAGGGCGAACTGCCCAGGGACGCCGAGGAGCCCACCCTTACCGAGATCAATTTCGCCGATTTCCCCATCCTCATCGTGAACATCTCGGGCGACGCGTCCCCTGTCCGGCTCAAGCTCATCGCCGACAACCTCGAAGACGCGATCGAGGCGATTCCCGGCGTCCTGAAATGCGAGGTGCTGGGGGCCCTCGAACGCGAAATCCGCCTCGAGATCGACCAGGACCGCCTCGTGGCCTACGGCCTGACCATCCCGGAGATCCTGAGCCTCGTCCCTGCCGAAAACGTCAACATCTCGGCTGGCGGCCTGGACACGCCCGGCACGAAGTTCAACGTCCGCGTACCCGCCGAGTTCGTCGAGCCCGAGGAGGTCGACAAGCTCGTGCTCGCGGTCCGGAACGGCCGGCCGATCTACCTCACCGACGTCGCCCAAGTGAGCGACACGTACAAGGACCGTGACAGCTACTCCCGCCTGGGAACTCCCGACCCCCACGCGCCCGCCGACGGTGACCCCCTACCCATGGCGGACACCGTCACGCTCACCGTCCAGAAGCGCGTTGGCGAGAACATCATCCATATCGCCGACGCCGTCAAAATGGTCGTCGCCGAGTTCCAGCGCCGCGCACCCGCGGGCGTCCGCTTCGACATCACGCTCGACCAGTCGAAAGACATCCGCTCGATGGTCGCGGACCTGGAGAACAACCTCGCCACCGGCATGATCCTGGTGGTGATCATCCTGCTGCTGTCGATGGGCTGGCGCAGCGCCGTCATCGTCGCGCTCGAGATCCCCATGAGCATGCTGCTCAGCTTCATCATCCTGCAGGCGCTGGGCTACACGCTGAACATGATCGTGCTATTCAGCCTGATCATGGCCGTCGGGATGGTCGTCGACAACGCCATCGTCGTCGTCGAGAACATCCACCGCCACTACGAGCTCAGCGGCAAGAAGATCGCCGCGGCGATGTCCGGCGCCGCCGAGGTCGCCTGGCCCGTCATCACCTCCACGTTCACCACCGTCGCGGCCTTCGCCCCCATGGTCTTCTGGCCGGGCATCATGGGCGGCTTCATGAAGTATCTGCCGATCACGCTCATCATCACGCTGCTCGCGTCGCTGTTCGTGGCGCTGGTCATCAACCCGATGTTCAGCTCCATCCTCGTCAGCCGCGGCCGCGGCGACCCCGCGCGCCCCAACCGCTTCCTGCGCGGCTACCGCCGCCTGCTCCAGGCCGCGCTCGAACACCGCTTCACCACGGTCACCCTCACCGTGCTGCTGCTCATCGGCCTGGCCATCTTCTACGGCAAGCAGGGCCATGGCGTGGAGCTGTTCCCTGACTCCGATCCGCGCCGCGCCGTCGTCGATCTCCGCTTCCCCCAGGGCACGAACATCCGCGAGTCCGATCGGCTGGCGCGCATCATCGAGGAGCGCCTCCGCCCCTTCGCGCCGCACTTCGAACGCGTGATCACCAGCGTCGGCTCCGGCGGCGGCGGCGACCCGCACATGGGCGGCAGCGGCCGCGGCGAGCACCTGGCCAGCGTCACGCTGACGTTCCACGACTATGAGATCCGCGAGGTACCTTCCGCCACGATCGTGGCCGAGATCCGCCAGGCATTGGCCGACCTGTCCGGCGCGGAAATCAAGGTCGACAAGGAAGAAGAAGGCCCGCCGACCGGTGCCGCCGTCACCGTGCGACTCATCGGCGAGGACTTCAAGCTGCTCGAAGAGCTCAGCGCGCAGGCCAAGAACCTCATCGCCGACGTGCCCGGCCTCGTCAACCTGCGCAGCGACCACGAGGCCACGCGTCCCGAGCTGGCGTTCCGCGTCGACCGGCGCCGCGCGATGCTGCTGGGCGTCAACACCGCGCTGGTCGGCAACTTCCTCAAGACCGCCGTCTTCGGCTCCGAGGTCGGCAAGTACCGCCAGTTCAACGACGAGTACGACATCACGATCCGCCTGCCGCTCACCCAGCGCCAGTCCGTGGACGATCTCTTCCGCCTCCAGGTTCCCAACAGCCAGGGCCGGTCGGTCCCGCTCAGTTCGCTCGGCGAGTTCGAGTACACCGGCGGCTACGGCACGATCAGCCGGGTCAACCAGAAGCGCGTCATCACCCTGACCGCCGACGCGGAGGGCCGCCTCGGCACGGAGGTACTGGCAGATGCGCAGCAGCGCCTCGCGCAGCTCGACCTGCCGCTGGGCTATGACCTCCGTTACGCCGGCGAAAAGGAAGAGCAGGACAAGGCCATGGCCTTCCTGTCCAAGGCGTTCATCATCGCCCTGTTCCTCATCGTGCTGATCCTCGTGGCCCAGTTCAACACGTTGATCGTGCCGTTCATCATCATGACGACGGTGATCCTCTCGCTCATCGGCGTCTTTGCCGGCCTGCTCATCTGCAAGATGCCCTTCGGCATCATCATGACCGGCGTCGGCGTCATCAGCCTGGCCGGCGTCGTGGTCAACAACGCCATCGTGCTGCTGGACTACACGCGGCTGCTCCAGCGTCAGGGCATGGAGTTGATTGCCGCGTCCGTGCAGGCCGGCGCGACGCGCCTGCGGCCGGTGTTGCTGACCGCGGCGACGACCATCCTGGGCCTGATCCCCATGGCCGTGGGCGTCAGCTACGACTTCCACAAGATGGCCTGGGTCACGCGCAGCGAATCCAGCCAGTGGTGGGCGAGCATGGCGATCGCGGTGATCTTCGGCCTCACGTTCGCCACCCTGCTCACGCTGGTCGTCGTGCCCGCGCTCTACGTCATCTGCACGCGGATCGCCCTGCGCCTGGGGTTCGGCGAACTCGGCGCCTCGCAGGAATAGAATCTCCCGTAATCCGCGGAGGTTGCCCATGCTCGCTTGTCGCCGCCTCGCGACGCTCAGCTTCGTCACCCTTGCGCTCGCCAGTCCCGCCTGTCTCGAGCACCGGGATCCAGCGTGCCAGGACGTGCCAGCGCGCAGCGCTGACCCCACGGGCGAACTCTACGTCGGCCGTGCAGATCCATACGCACCTGGCCCGCTGAGTGTTCGGACCATCTCCGTCGCACGCTGCGAGGCGGGCGCGCCCGTCGCGCTGCTCATCCACACGCCCGAAACGGCTGGCACCTACGCGGTCGTCGTCTTCCAGCACGGCTTCCTCGCCCGCAATTCGGCCTACACCGAAATCCTGCGCGCGCTCGCCAGTCACGGCTTCATCGTCGTCGCCCCGCAGATGTACACGCCCGGCCTGCCCGCCCTGCTCGGCTGTCCCACCGCCGCCGCCGAAGCCGATCACGCGGCACAACTCCTCGCGTGGCTCCCCGGCCACCTGGACGATCTCACCGGCCAGCGCGCCCGCACCGACCGCCTCGGCCTCGCCGGCCATTCGCGCGGCGGCAAGGTCGCCTGGCTCGTCCTCGTGGCCGACCCTGCGCGCGCCCAAGCCATTGCCGGCGTCGATCCCGTGGACGGCACCGGCGGCCCGCGCGGCAATCAAGCCCGTGTCGTGAATGGCCCCTTCAGCTTCGCACGCCCCGCGCTCGTCATCGGCACCGGACTCGGTGGCAATTGTGCCCCCGCCGGCGACAATCACGAGCAGTTCTATGCCGCCAGCGCGGCCCCCGCCTGGCACGTGGTCGTGCCCGACGCCGGCCACGCGGACATGCTCGACGCGGACTCCGCGGCGGCGTCCCTGGGCACGCTGGTCTGCACGCGCGGCACTGATCCGGCCGCGATGCGCCGCCTCACGGCCGGTCTGCTGACCGCCTTCTTCCGCGCCAGCCTGCAAGGCGACACCACCGCCTCCGCGTATCTCACCGACACCGACGCCGCCCCGTTACCCATCGAAGTAGAATCGAAGTAGCGCCGGCGAGCGTCCTGTCCGGTGGCCAAGCCTCACCGCGCGGTCTCGCTGCTTGACGTCCATCCCACCGGCGCGCGGACTTCCAGCGCGCTCCCGCCGGGAGTCTCATCTGCGACGCGGATGTCCTTGCCCGCCACCGACACGCTCAGCACATGATCGTGCAGGTGAATGCGCGTGATTGTCAGCGCGGGCCAATCGCTCGGCAGCCGCGGCGAAATCTCGCAACCGGTCGCAGTCGGCTTGAACCCCAGGAACCCGTACAGCATGACCTGCGGCACGAGGATCGACTCGAAGAACTCGCGATCGAGGCCCAGCCCGCCGGCCACATTCCCGCCCTGCATCGTCCCGCGCGCCGGGTCACTGTAGTACGCCCGATACCCGCCCGCCGCCTGCGTCTCGTCGAACCATGTGCAAATCTCGCGCAGCCGTCGCGCCGCATCATCCGGACCGGCGGTCAGCAGGCGCGCCATCAGATCGTGATACGACCAGCCCAGCACCGCCCCGCCGTCCTGCACCTGCCCGCCGAACGGAATCGACTCCGGTCCCGACCAACCCCAGAAGTAGTAATCGATGTTGCGGCGCGTCGTCGAGCGCGGCCCGAACCGCCAATGATAAATGTCCGCACCCTGCGACGTGTCCTCCGCGACGACCCGCTCGCCAGCAATCCACGCATGGATCGACCGTGCCTGCTCCGGCGTCGCGAAGCCGTAATACACCGCCTCATTGTTCAAAAACGTGAAGCCGTAGTCGTGCAACACGCCGTCGAGATCGACCGTCCCGAACCGCCCAGTCGCGGCGTTCCAGAACCGCTTCGCGCCGTAGTCTTTGACCTCCTGGGCATGTTGCCGCAGGTCCGCCGGATCAAACGCATCGCCGCCCGTCGCGACGTCCCATTCCGGATGGGCTGCGATCGCCTCCTCCAGCTCCGCCAGATCTAGCAGCGTGTCGTAGTAGTAGATGGTCGCGAGCGCGTCCTCGCCGCCAAACGGCAGCAAATCCCAGTAGTTGCTGCCAATCCCCTCGCCGGGCACGATGACTTTCTTTCCGTCCACGTAGCGCACGCCGCTGCGGCCCTCGTGGCCCGGCCAGGTCGTGTAGATGCACTTGCGCGCCCGCGTGTCGAACTCGCGCATCGTGAAGCGCAGCGCGGTGCGAATCCGTCCGATCTGGCCGCGCAGAAACGCGTAATCCGCCGACCAGCGGAAATACTCGGCGCACCCGCGAATGAAATTGAGATTGTTCACGTTGTGCCGCGTGTCGCACGCCGTGTGGAACGACTTGATTGCCACCGTCGCCGAACCCGCGTTGTCGAAACTGATCCGCACCTGCGTGATCGTCCCCTTCCACCCGGCGTGGCGATAGACTGGGATCATGCCGCGCGTCTCGCCGACGTCGAGCTTGAGCTTGTCGCCGCCGCGGGCCGGCGTGAAATACATCCGCCGTTGCGGTGAAAACTCGTGTTCGTCGCGCGTGGTCCACTCGACGTAGCAGTTCGCGCCATCCAGGCCGGCCGCCCACCAGTTCAGCCGTAGCCACGGGGCGCTCCGCGCTTCGACCGCGAACGCCGGCGTGGTCGCGCTCGCGCGCGGCTCGGTCAGCTCGATGGCCCAGCCTTTCTCGCCCACGTCGCCACCGCGCCCGCCGGTGATCTGCCAGCCCTCGGGCGTCGCCGGCGGCGCGTCGTAGCCCTGTACGCCGGTGCCGCGAAAGTGCCAGCCGATGCCGCCGGCCTGTGTCCAGAGCGGAAACGGCCAGCCCTCGGCGTGCGCGAGGCCGTCGTGCTGATGAGTGAGCATGTAGCCTTCGGCGTTCATGCCCCGGCCGGCCAGCGCCCCCGCCCACCGCCGGCGCATCGCGTCGAGTTCGCGTCCGCTGCCGCGCGCCGGCCACAGCGTGCTCTGCGACATCCACTCGTCCCACAGTGTGATCAGCGGCCCCGCCGGCTGATAGTGCAGCCAGAACAGCGCCCGCAGGCTGTCCATCTCCTGCTCATGCCCCGGCACGATGAACCGCGGAAAATCCTCCGGAATCGTCGGCCCACTCGCCGGCGGCTGGGCGGACGCGCCATGAGCAAGCAGCGCCATTGCCATTACGAAAGCGAAGCAGGGCGCGCCCAACACCCCCCTCCGTCTCAGAGAGGGGGCGGGGGGAGCGTAGAAAGCCGAGCCGCTGCGCCCCCGGTTGGCATTCTCAGCCGCCGTCAGAGTCATCCGCGTATCCTCCATGAACGTGTAGGGCAGGTCGTGCGCCGCCGCGACCTGCCGTTCCGACAAGACTCGCTGTTCATCGCCGCTTACGTTGGCCTGGCTTCTTCCCATTCCTGCAGTAACGTGACCAAAGCCGACCCCACAGGACCGCGCGCGTACAACTCGCCGTTGGGCGCATCGTACACGTACAACTCGTCTCCCTTGAGGCCGTAGTACCACACATCTGCAGCGTCCATGAAGAACTCAATGGAAGGATCGAGTTGCCCGGCATCACAGACCTCGGGCTGCGCTCGCAGTCTGCTGAGCGAGTAGAGCCCGTAGATCGTCGGACCCGCAACCACCGCCAGCTTCATCGAACCCTGAAGAAGACTCCCGCCGATGAAGTCGCCGTACACGGGTTGAAGCAATAACGGGGTCGTTTCCGACGCCGGTCGCGCCCCAGCGAGTCTGTACAATAGGCAGCGCCGGGCCTCGCGCTCCTCGTTCCAGCGATGCTCCACAAGCATCGCGCCGGATACCACCAGCGGCTCGCCGTAGCGCTCTTTCAACACCTGCTCTACCAAGCCGCTCATGGTCAGCAATCTCAACCGCAACCGTCCCAGCGACCAAGCACACCCTTTGTGGCTAGTCGAAGTATAACGGCCAGTCGCATAAGAACGCGACATGCCCCACCAACCGCGGTGCGCGGTGGGCGTCCGTCAGCCCTACGGGCTGACGAGGAGGCGGGGTCGGGGGCTGCTTCCTCCGGGGACTCGAAGTCCCTGGCGACTCGCGTATGCCCTCCGGGCGTAGGATGCCGCAAGCCCGCGCGACACACGCGCGGGCTCCTTGTCACCTTATCACGTTATCACCTTCTCACTCCCACGGGGCTCACATTGTCACCTTGTTACCTGCGCACCTTGTCACGGCCCCCTCGGACTGGCGGTTGATGGCTGACAGCTCCTTGCGAACCACCCGGACCGGCGCGTCTGCACAGCAAAGCCCGCCGCTATAATCCCTCCAACGCAACGGAGAGTGCCATGCCCGCGACCCTCGACATCATCTTCGCCATGCCGCACCCGGACGACGTGGAAATCACCTGCGGCGGAACCATCGCCAAGCTGGTCCAGCTCGGCCACCAGGTCGGCGTCCTGCACATGACCAACGGCGAGCCGACGCCGCGCGGGACGCCGGAGATTCGCGCCCAGGAACTCGCGGCGGCATCCCATGCGCTGGGCGTCACGCACGTCGAGACGCTGCATCTGACCAATCGTGAGCTGATGGACGGCCCGCCGGCGCGCTACGCCGTCGCCACCGTCTTCCGGCGTTACCGCCCGCGGATCGTGGTCGGCATGGCGGGCCGCACGCCGGCCGCGTCGCCGGACCATTACCAGGCCCAGCTCATCCTGGAAGGCGCGCGGTTCTACGCGCAACTCACGAAGTGGGACGACCGTTTCGACGGTACCGCGCCACACCGCATCGACTGGCTCTGGTACCGCCCCGTGTCGCTGGGGGCCGAGCAGGACAACTGGCCGGCGACGTTCGTGGTCGATGTCAGCGACGTCTACGAGCAGAAAATCGCGGCGATTTCCGCGTACCAGTCGCAGTTCGACGAGCAGCGCCTGGCGCGCCTGCTGCATCGCGTCCGCGCCCGCGATGCGAACGACGGCGCACGGGCGGGCTTCGAATACGGCGAGCTGTTCACGCTGCCGCATCCGCTGCCACTGCGTGACCCCGTCGCCCATTTCCGGGACCTGGGCCCGCTAACGCTGCCCGCGTATCCGCCGCGCTCCGGATGATTCGGACCCGCATGGCGGACGTGGCCACGGGCCGCGGGCCAGCGACACGCGCTCCCCATACTGATATGTCATGCCGCAGCCCCGCACCGACGATGAACCGGTGCAGGCGCACCGTGGCCAGGCCGCTGCAGTGACGCCCTGCCTGCGCTGGATTATCGGAGGGCCGCAATATGCACGCGCGGTTTGAGGCTCGGGGCAAGACCGCAGCGCGGCGCGTGGGGCTGCTGATCGTGGCGGCCTGCACGGCCAGTGCCAACGCGCAGCTCAGCAGCCAGGAACTGGATGCGCTGCGCACGCAGGGCCTGCGGGAAGGCTGGACCTTCACGATCGCGCAGACCCCCGCGACACAACGCGACCTGAGCACGCTGTGCAACCTGCGCATACCCCCGGAATGGGCGGCCCTGCCACTGAGGGCAACGCCGCGCGAGGCGCCCGCTGACCCCGTGCTCCGCGCGCTGCCCACCGCGTTTGACTGGCGCGCCGAAGGCGGCTGCACACCCGTGAAAGACCAGGCGGACTGCGGCTCGTGCTGGGCGTTCGCGACGGTCGGGCCGCTGGAGTGCAACATCCTGATTCAGGACGCGGTCACCGTCGACCTCGCCGAGCAGTGGCTGGTAAGCTGCAACACGCTGGGCTACGGCTGCGACGGCGGCTGGTTCGCGCACGAGCACCATCGGACACGGCCCGACGGCTGCGGCGGCGCGGGCGCCGTCCTGGAGGCCGCGTTCCCCTACGTGGCCGCGGACGTAGCCTGCGGCTGCCCCTACGTCCACGCGTACACCATCGCGGGGTGGGCGTACGTGGATACCGGCTCCGGCATTCCGACGGTCGACGCGATCAAGCAGGCGATCTACGCGCATGGCCCGGTCGCCGTGGGGGTCTACGTGGATGCGACGTTCTCCGCGTACGGCGGCGGCGTCTACAACGCCTGCCCCGACGGGACGGTCAATCACGCCGTGGTGCTGGTGGGGTGGGACGACAGCCAGGGCACCGAGGGCGTGTGGATCCTGCGGAACTCGTGGGGAGCGGGTTGGGGCGAGGCCGGCTACATGCGCATCGAGTACAACTGCGCCCGCGTGGGATACGCCGCCAATTTCGTAGAATACCTCGGCGACGGGACGCGGTTGCT
This sequence comes from Phycisphaerae bacterium, assembly GCA_017999985.1. Classification (NCBI taxonomy): domain Bacteria; kingdom Pseudomonadati; phylum Planctomycetota; class Phycisphaerae; species Phycisphaerae bacterium. Next base: position 101,535 of record JAGNKU010000001.1, read on the forward strand.
GGAGGTCACGCCGGCGGAGGCGGACTTCGGCACTTTGAATGCCGGCGAGACGGACACCATCACCTTGACCGTGAAGAACGTCGGCACGGGCACGGTGACCGGCACCGCCGCCGGGCTGACTGGGCCGTTCACGCTGGTCGGCAGCGGTGACTATGAACTCGACGCCGGCGAGACGACCACACTGACGGTGCAGTTCACCCCAACGCTGGTCGGCGACTTCAGCAGCACGCTGGCACTCTCCGGGCACGGCCTGACAACCGTGGCCGTCAGCGGCACGGCGACCGGCGACGGCGTGCCCGCCGACCGCTGCGCCGCGGCCCCCACGATCGGCGATGGCACCTACGCCGCCAGCACGACCGCGGCCGACACGGAGCGGAATGCCGCGTGTGGCGGCGGCGGCGCGGGCGATGTCTGGTGGAAGTTCGCGCCCGCCGCCGACGGCATTGCCATCTTCGACACGGTGGGCAGTGACTTCGACACCGTCATCAGCGTCTATTCGGCGTGCGGGGGCGCTGAGCTCGGCTGCAACGATGACGCGGCCGTGGGCGTGGAGACGGCGCGCCTCTCGATCGCCGTCGCCGCGGGCCAGACGTATCTCGTGCGCGTGGCGGGCTGTGCCGGGGAGCGTGGCACCGTCGCGCTGGAGATCGTGACCACGCCGGAGCCGGTACAGATTTCAGGGCACGTGCGCGACGACGAAGGCGCACCGGTCAGCGGCGTGACCCTGAGCGGCTTGCCGGGCGACCCGCTGACTGACATCGACGGCACATACGTGGCCGAAGTGCCGTATGACTTCAGTGACGTGGTGACGCCGGTGAAAGCGGGCTGGACCTTCACACCCGCCCAGCGGGTGTACGCCAGCATCACGAGCGCGCAAGTGAACGAGAATTACCTCGCGACGCGCACGACATGCACGATCGCCGGGCGCGTGCTGACGCCGAGCGGCTCCCCCGTACCTTTTGTCACCCTCAATGGGTTCCCGGACCCGGTGACGACCGGCGCGGACGGTACCTACACCGCTAAGGTCGCCTACGGCTTTACGGGTCACGCGGCCCCGCAACTCGCCGGTTACACGTTCGTGCCCAGCGGACGCGACTACGACGGCGTGCTGACGGACCGGCCAACGGACGACTACGAGGCGCTCCCGCTGTCCGGTGCGCTGCAAATCGCGCTCGCACCCGCGGCGGTTCATCCGCTGGGGGCGGCATGGTGCGTGGACGGCGGTGACTGGCAGGCCAGCGGCGCGGCAGTGACGAACCTCGCGGTAGGCGCCCATACGGTCGACTATGCCCCCGTCGAGGGCTGGAGCGCTCCGCCGCGCGAGATCGTGAGCGTCGTCGCCGGCCAGACAGCGGTGCGCACCCGCACCTATACGCCGCAGCGCTGCACGCTGAGCGTCGTCGTACACCCCCAGGAAGGCGGCGCCGTGTCAGCCACACCGGAACCTGACGACGCCGGGCAGTACGACTACGGGACGGTCGTGACACTGAGGGCCGAACCGGCACGGGGCTATCGTCTGGCAGCGTGGTCGGGCACGGACGATGGTCCGTCCGGCGATCCGGCCGCGACGGTCACGCTGACAGGCGATGTCGCGGTGGTAGTCGAGTTCACGTCGGCGGCGGTCGCGGCGGGGTTCGACGACCAGGACGGCGGGTTGGCCCCGCTGGCGTGCGGCGGTGGCTGCGGCGCCGGTTCTTTCGGTTTGCTGCCGTTCATGATGGCCGGCCTGAGCGCGCTGAAATGGCGCCTGCGGCGCGGGCAGCGCTAGCGTTCGAGGCGACAGAGCCGGGGATGCGGTTTCAGGGCGCCGCCGAACCGCGGGTGGCGGTCGCGCCGGGCTCGGCAGTCACGGATTCAGCCGCGCGCAGGTGGGCAACGTCGGCGGCGAATTCGCGCTGGAACGTCTGCACCTCGACGGGCATTTCCTCGACGACGGCCCGCCCAGTCACGCGCGTGCCGTCCTCGGTGAGCACGTCCACATCCAGGCGTCGCTGACGCGGGGCGAGGAACACCTTTTGAAAGCGGATGGTGCCCTCCACAAAATCGCTGCGGCCCGCAAGCGCCCCCAGCTCCTGGATGAGAAAGCCGCGGACGCCCGCGTGCTGCTCTGTCGAGACCGGCACGGTCCCAAGGGTGTCGGGGAAAATCAGCCAGACCACGAAGGCCCGCGGCCCACCCGCGGACCCTGGCAGCGGAAAGGCCAACGCGCACATGCGCTCATCACCGTCGGCGGCATGACACGCACGCGCCGCGGTCAACTTCAGGTTCTGCTGCGATGGCGGCGCGAACGGCTGGTGCAGCACGAACTCGCCGTTGGGGACGCAGCCGGCCAGTCCCAAAACGCACAGAGTGACCCAGCCCAGGCGGCCCAGGATCCGGAAAACACCAGACGAGAGGTGATGCATGGCGTTAGCATAAACACCCAGCCGCCGGCTGGCCAGCCGCGGAACAGACCGCCCTCGCCCGTCCCGGCACGAATTACCGGCCGTGTAACCGCGCAGGGGAGCCGCTTTTCCAGCGCGCGGCCCTTCCTAAGCCCGCCCAGCCAGCGGTATCATACCCGGAATGCTGGCTTTACGGGCGGACAAGTGGGTGCGCGTCAGCTCCGGACTGGCGCTGCTGGTGCTCCTGGCGGCACAGGAGAAGGCATACCCGTGGCTCGCCCACACGGTCACGGAAGAGGCCCCGGCCACCACCGCCAGCGTGCCGGACGACGGTGAGGACGCCACTGACAAGCCAGCGCCCAAGCGCCTGCCGCACCTGCTGCCGGATCCGCCCACACCGCGCTGGCCGGCGGGATGGCAACACGGCGTGCTGCGTCAGTTCGGCGGCACCCGCGACAGCATCGTGTGCTGCGGGGAGTGCCGCCCGACGACCGGAGCGTCCGCCTGGCTGCCGGAAACAAGCGACGCCTGTGCGTGGCGCGCGCTCGAACCACTCCGCGAGAGTCTGGATACGAACGGGCCGACGACGATTGCGCCTCCAGCGCGCGACCCGGCCGTTACTTCCGCCATCACCCGCACGGGGCCCCCGCTGCCGCGGAGCGCTGCATAGCCGATCTGGCTCAGGCCGCCGGAGCGGTCCGGCCAGCGACACCCGGATTCATCTGCTTTTGTACATCCATTCATTTGACCTCGTACGAGGAAACGAACCATGGGAAAAGACGTGGGTCAACGTCTCATCATCATCGCGATCGCGATTGTGATCGCTTTCGTGCTGCTGTGGCCGCCGAGCCAGAAGCTGCGGCCGGGGCTGGACATTGCGGGCGGCACATCGCTGATTTTTGAAATCGACACGAAGGACGCCGAGGCGAGCGCGAACCTGGCCGAGGCGGTCAAGACGCAATTGCAGAAGCGCGTCGACCCGGCGGGCGTGTACAACCTGACCTGGCGCGTGCATGGGCGCAACCGCATCGAGGTGCAGATGCCGCTGCCGCCCAAGGAAGCCACGGCGCGGCGCGAGGCCTACGCCCAGGCACTGGACAAGCTGTATTCGTTCGAGTTACGGCGCGGGGCCGTTGAAGCCGCGCTGCGCGAGCCGCCCGAACAGCGCAGTATCGCGCTGCAACAGCTCGCGCGGGGCCGGGCCGACGCGGCTACCGCGGCCCTGACGGGCGCGGACACGGCGGCGCTGCGGGCGGCCATCGAACAGGTGGTCGCCACGCGGCAGGCCCTGCTGGAGGAAGCCGCGCGGCGCTGGGACGCGCAGCAGGCCGCCGAGGCGGCGCGGGCGCGCGGCCCCGTGCCCGCCGAGCCCGCCGCGGAGGCCACCACCCAGGCGACCAGCGTTCCGGCCACGCAGACGGCGGAGAGCCTCCAGGAGGCCTATCGCGACGCGACCGAGCTGTTCGAGGACGCGATGCAGGACGTGCTGGCTTCCAACCTGAATCGCCGGCGCTTCGAGGAAATCCTGGAGCTGGAGACCAAGTCGGAGACGCGGCGCAAGAGCCTGCCGGAAATTCGGACGGCGCACGCGGATTTGCACGATCTGATCGACGACGTCGTCACCAAGCATACCATCTGGCGGAGCGGCAAGCGCTTCCTGGACAGCCCGAACGATTTGAAGCGCCTGCTGCGCGGGGCGGGCAAGCTCGAGTTCCGCATTCTGGCGCAGCCGGATGCGTCGAATCCGACCAAGTACGACCGCTACCGCGAGCAGCTCAAGGACGGCCGCCCGCGCCGGCCGCAGGACGAATACGGCTGGTTCAAGGTCGACAATCCGCTGCAGTTCTTCAACCAGAACTCGCCGGCCGCGCTGGAGCAGTTCGACCCGCGGCGCAGCAGCCGGGAGGTGGTGGAGAAGATCGACAACGACTACTGGGTGCTGGCCCACATGTCGGCCAACGAGGGCTTGCTGCAGGACGTGCAGGGGCAGCGCCGCTGGCGGCTGAACGGGGCCCAGATCGACCGCGACCAGCACGGCCGCCTGAGCGTGAGCTTCCAACTTGACGACGTGGGGGGCCTGCTGTTCGGGAACCTGACGCGGCGCAACATCGACCGCCAGTTGTGCATCATGGTCGACGACGTGGCCTACTCGGCAGCCCAGATCCAGAGCGTGATCCATACGCACGGGCAGATCACCGGCGATTTCAGCCCGGAGAAGGTGTCGTACCTCGTGCAGACCATGCAGGGCGGTACGCTGCAGGCCCGGCTCAAGGACACGCCGCTCTCGGAGCGCACGATCGGCTCGAGCCTGGGCGAGACCAACCGCGACGCGGCCGTGCGGGCCGGCCTGATCGCGACGCTGGCGGTGATCGCCATCATGCTGATCTACTACATGATCTGCGGCGCGATCGCGAACGTCGCGATGCTGCTGAACGTGTTCCTGACGCTGTCGGCCCTGGCCATGCTGGGGGCCCGCATCACGCTGGACGGCATCGCCGGCCTGATCCTGGCGGTCGGCATGGCGGTCGATGCCAACGTGCTGATCTACGAGCGCATGCGCGAGGAGAAGGAGCGCGGCGGCTCGCTGCGGATGATCATCAAGAACGGCTTTGACCGGGCGTTCTCGACGATTTTCGACTCGAACATGACCACGCTGCTGACCTGCGTGATCATCTACTACGTCGGCAGCGAAGAGGTCAAGGGCTTCGGCCTGACGCTGGGTTGGGGCATCGCCCTGAACCTGTTCACAGCCGTCTTCGTCACCCGCACGCTGTTCGACCTCCTGCTCAAGTTCAACCTGCTCAAAGACGTCAAGATGCTCAAGCTGATCGGCGTGCCGAAGGTTGACTGGATCGGCAAGTCGAAGATCGTCGTGCCCATCACCGTGGCGGTCACGCTCGCCGGGCTGGCGCTGCTCTTCGCCCGTGGCAAGGACAACGTGTTCGACATCGAGTTCCTCGGCGGGGTCGCCGCGGAGTTCGAAGTGAAGGAAAAGGGCCTCGACGACGTCGCGATCGGCAAGCGCCTGACCCAGGTCAGCGAGAACCTGAAGCAGGACGCCCGCCAGCTCGACCAGGTCAGCGTGACCGCGGTCGTCGGTCAGCCCGGCGCGTTTGACGTGCAGCTCGCCGGCGTCGCGGCCCCGCGCCTGGCCGCCATGTTGACCGAGCCGCTGGAGGCCGCCGAGTTGCTGGCGCGCGGTTCAGCGGCGCCCGAGAGCGGCAGCGGGCCGTGGCGGGTGCGCCTGCAGCAGGATCTGACGGCCGAGCAGTTGGCGGCGAAGATCCAGCAGTTGCGCGGCACGGTCCTGCAGACCCTCGACAACCTGGAGCGCGCGAACGTCAACGCCGTGCTGGCGGTGGGCGGCGTGGCCCAGGACGGCCTGATCTGGAACGTCACGACGACCGCGGACAACATGCGTCTGGTGGAACATGCCCTGAAGATCGCGATCGGCGACGAGATGCGCGTGCAGCCCAGCGTGACCTACACGTTCCATGGGCACGACGAGCGGCCATACGCTATCACGGAGCGGCTGCTCGACATCGTGGTGCCAGGGCTGCCGTCCGGCGTGAATGCCGACCTGACCGACTACCTCGGCGGGGCGGCGATCCACCTGACCGATCTCAACCCGCCGCAGTCGGTCACGGCGCTGCGCACGCGACTGGAAAACATGCACTTCCAGCCGGATTTCCAGGACCTGCCGAAGCGGCAGTTCCAGGTGATCGGCGTCGCGCCCGCGGGCGGCACCGACGACAAGGGCGAGGCGCTGCAGAGCAGCGTGGTGATCGTCACGGTGGACCCGGACATCCTGTACCGCAACGATCCGCAGACCTGGTACAGCGGCTTCGCACAGGGCGAGCTGCGCCTGGTGCAAACGGCGCTGGGCACGGAACAGAACCTGCGCAAGGTGATGCAGTTCAAGCCGCAGATCGCGGCCCGGGCTTCGCAGCAGGCGTCCATGGCCCTGGTCCTGTCGTGGGCGATGATCGTCGTCTACATCTGGATCCGGTTCGGCAAGCTGTCGTTCGGCATGGGTGGCGTCGTGGCCCTGGTGCACGACGTGCTGCTCGCGCTGGCGTTCGTCGGCTTTGCGGGCTACCTGTCCAACACGGGCGCCGGCAAAGCCCTGTTGATCGAGGACTTCAAAATCAACATGCCGATCGTGGCGGCGCTGCTCACGGTCATCGGTTACTCGGTCAACGACAAGATCGTGCTGTTCGACCGGATCCGCGAGCTGCGCGGGCGGCTGGGCCAGGTGTCGACCGAAATGGTGAACGAGGCCATCAACCAGTGCATGTCCCGGACGATCCTGACCGGCGGCGCCGTGCTGGTCGTGCTCATCATCTTGTACATCTGGGGCGGCAGCAGCATCCGCGGGTTCAACTACTGCATGTTCATCGGCGTGGTCGGCGGAACCTACTCGTCGATCTCGATCGCCACGATGATCGTGCTGCTCCAACTCAGCCGCAGACGATCCGGCGCCCTGTCCGCGCCGCGCTCGGCGTAGCGCCACGCTGTCTTGAACACCTTACCAGTGCTATAATGCTGCCCGGCCCGCGCAGGACGCGCGGGCCGGGCAGGCTGCTTTGCGAGGGACGGCGATGCGCACAGAACTCAAGATCGGGATCTTCGTCGGTCTGCTGGTGATCGCGGGGGCCATCATCTTCTTCGTCAACCAGGGCCAGAAGACCGGCGGCAACGTGACGGACGTGTTGCCGATGACCGCGCCCGCCGGCAAGGTCACACCGCCCGCCGCCAAGCCCGGCGGCGACAAGCCTGTGGTCGACCGGCCGGTGACACCCACACCGCGCCCGATCATCACGCCGCCGCCGCGCCCGGTGGCCGAACCGAGCACGACTCCGCTCAGCGGGGCAGCCACCCGCCCGACTGCGCCGCCGCCGGGCCCCGCCGTCACGCCGGAACCGGGTTCCCCGCCGCGCGTCACCCCTGAGTTGCCGCCGCTGGTCGCGCCGCCGGTGACCGCCGAGCCCACGACCCGCCCGGGTGCGGGGCCCACCGCGAGCGAGTCGCCGACGCGCGCTCCCGGCGTGTCCGTGCCGCCCCGCGCGCCCATCGAGCCTCCGGCGGCTGCGCCCTTGCCGGCGCCGCCCCGCACACCGTCGGTCGCAGCTAAGAAATACACCGTGGTCGAAGGCGACAGCCTGTGGTCGATCGCGCAGGAGCAGTACGGCGACGGGCACCTGTGGACAAAGCTGAAGGCCGCTAACCCCGGCATCGATGATTTCGTCAAGGTCGGACAGGTGCTGGTCGTGCCGCCCAAGGAGGAGATCCTTGGACCGACCGAGCCGACGCAGCCCGCGGCCAGGCCCGGCGCGACGCCCACCGAGCCAAAGACCACGCCGCGCCCGGAACCCGGGACAACGCCGGCCGCGACGTACGTGGTCGAACAGGGCGACACGCTTTACGGCATCGCTCAGAAGCTGCTGGGCAACGGGCTGCGCTGGCGCGAGCTGTACGAAGCCAACAAGGACAAGCTCGAACGGCCGGAAGATCTGCGCGTGGGCATGCAGTTGCGCGTGCCGGCCAAGGAAGCGACGACACGCCCGGCGGAACCGGCCCGGCCCGCGCGGGGCAACGCCGGCAACGGCGGCGCGCGCAGCCGACCCTGACCGGCACCGCCCGGGTCGCATCGAACGCTGCCGGGACGGTGTGCGCCTAGCCCTGTCTCTGCTCGTTGGATGACAGCAGGGCCGCGAGCTCAGCCAGCTTCTGGTTGACGCCGGTTACCGTGGGCTGCGCCGGCGGCGCGGGCGCGTCGCTGACCGGTGCAGCGGGGGTCGGTTGCGGCTCCAGCAATGCGCTCGCTGACGGTGCGACGGCACAACGGGCCTGCCGCCACCACCGATCCACGATCTCCTCGACGTTGCCGCCGCCGGTCCCGGTGGACCATTTGTGGAAGAAATCCACGTCGCTGCTGCGCGGCAGCTTGGGCGGCAGGTCGATCAACGTGCGCATGGGCATCATGACCGCGTCGCCGATGATGAAACCCTCGCCGGGCCGCATGCTCGGGAGCAGGCCGATGAGGCTGCGGAACTGGTCGCTGACCACGCGGCCGACGTAGTTCTGGTCGTCGGGGTTGTTCATGCGCATCAGGACCATCGAGTTGCACTGGCTGAGGATCGTCTCGGAGATTTCGCTAGGGCGCTGCGTGACGATCATGGCGGACACGCCGTACTTGCGGCCTTCCTTGGCGACCTTCTCGACGGCTTCGCGCGCGAACATGGTCGTGCCGCGGTCCGTGCGGGGCAGGTAGTTGTGCGCCTCCTCGTAGACCAGCACGAAGGGCTGGCGCTGCTCGGACGGCGCCCAGAAATTGAAGTCGAACAGCGTGCGCGTGATGGTGGCGACGGTGATGTCCACCACGTCGAATGGCAGGCCCGACAGGTCGATGATCGTCAGGTTCTTGCGGGTGCTCAGCCGGCCCAGGAACTGGCGGATGATCGCCCCCAGGCTCTTGCTGGCGGTGCCGGGGGACGTCTCCGGGTTCAGGTGCGGCACGAGCTCGGGATTGCGCAGCGCCTGCTCGCGCGGCCGCAGCAGGAAGTCGTAGCGGCGATCATTCAGGCGGGTCTCGATCTGATTCACCAGCCCCAGCAGCCGGCCGAAGTACGTCGCGTGCGGCACTTCGCCCTCGGCGTTGCCCTTGTTGAACTCCATCCGGCGGGTCAGCAGGAGCTGCTCCTGCTCCTCCACCGGCAGTTGCCGGTAGGGCAGCCGCGAGAACGCGTAGTTCTCCGTGTTGAGCACGAAGCGGGCCTCGTTCATGTTGAGCGCGTACGTGCGGAGCTGCTCGAGCGGGTAGAACACGGGCGTGTCGATGGTGTATTCGGCCAGCAGGTCGAGTTCCGCGGCGGCGCTCTGCTTCAGCTTCTCGAACGCCGAGCGCAGGAACACCTTCTGCGCGTTGATGTTCATCGGGTTGTTCGTGTCCAGGAAGATCCGCTCGAACTCGGCATACTGCAGCATCCAGTACGGCATCACGAGGTTGCGGTCGGAGAGGTACGTGACATTCGGCAGGGGCTGGCCCTGGTCATCACTGAACGCGGCCAGGTATTCGCCGTGCATGTCGAACAGCACGACCTGGGAATGTGGCAGACTCAGGGCTTCGTGCAGGATCTTGGCGGTCGTGACGGACTTGCCCGAGCCGCTGTTGCCCATGACAGCCACGTGCTTCGCGAAGAACTCCTTGCCCAGCGCCTTGACCTCGAAGTCGGTGTCAACGGCGAACCGGCCGAAGGAGAAGGCCTTGCGCTCGGTGCTGCCGCCGGCCATGTCGCTGAAGCAGCCGAAAATGAGCTCGAAGTCGTCGTCGATTGCCAGGCGCACGGGGTCGCCCAGCGTCGGGTACTCGTTCACGCCGCGCGAGAACTTGTCGTTGCGCACGGTGCCCAGGAGTTGGACGGTCATGGTGACGCGGCGGGGGCCTGCGGGGTTCGGGCCGGGCTCGAGATCGCCCTGGGCGCCGACGCGCGTGATGTAGCCGATGAGCGTGTGTTTCCCCATCGGCAGGGTGACGTAGGTTCCCAGGCGACCGACGCGGTGGGTTGTGCCGTGGTATTCCAGGTGCAGGTCCGCGACGCTGATCTGCACTTCGACCTCGTCGCCGTTGACGCCGATAACATGTCCGATCTTGAGCGGATCCATGCGGGTTCTCCCGGGTGGATTGTCGTACCTGTAGTTGTATCGAGTGTTCCGGGGGCGGGCATCAGCCGCGGCGCGGATCGGCCGGGCCGGCGAGGTCCGATACGCGCGGGCGGCGCAATCCATGCAGGATCGGATGTCGCCGGTACCGTTCCTGCAATGCCAGCACCGCGGCGCGGACGTGCGCGACCGCATCGTCGTCCGTCCACTCCGGGTGCTCATGCGTGTACAGCGGCGGGCCGTAGGCGACCAGTACAGGGCGCGGGTGCGGCAGCTTCGCATTGCGCGGCCACGACTCGAACGCACCCAGGATCAGCGTCGGGACGATCGGCACGCGGGCCTTGCGCGCCAGCAGCACCACGCCCGCGTGCATCGGGCCGATGCTACCGTCCACGGTGCGCGTGCCCTCGGGGAAGGTCAGCACGACCTTGCCGGCCTTCAGCCGCCGCAGCGTCTCCTTGATCGCGCCCAGGTCGGCGGTGTTGCGCTTGACAGGAAAGGCATTGAGGTACTCGATGAGGCGGCGGAATTGCGGCTGGCGAAACAGCGTGTCGCGCGCCATGTAGTTGCACTCGCGCGGTATCGCCAGCGTCGCCAGCACCGGGTCGAGAAAGCTCTGGTGGTTGCTGACCAGCAGGACGCCGCCCGCGCGCGGCACGTGCTGTGTGCCGAACACCCGCCCCCGCACCAGGAACGTGAACAGCGCTTGCGCAATAATGCGGCAGACGGCATAGCCCTTCCGCATCGGCAATGCTGACGGCGTTTCAGCCACGCACGCTCCCGTCAATTCGCCCGGCGACCCGCTACTCGCCACCCAGCGCACCGCCGGCGTGCCCGGCCATCAGGCGCCGAGCGCGCAGGTGCTCCACGATCATGTCCAACACTGCGCTGATGGAGAGGTGCGAAGTGTCGATGCGCACCGCACCGGCGGGCACGGCCAGCGGCGCCACCGGGCGCTCGGAATCCGTTTTGTCGCGCTCGTCCAGGTTCGCCAGCACCTGCGGCAGCGTCACTTCCTCGCCATCCGACCGCAGATCGTGCAACCGCCGCTCCGCGCGCTTCTCGCGGGCCGCGTCGAGGAAGAACTTCGCGTCGGCGTCGGGAAACGCCGCTGTGCCCTGGTCGCGGCCCTCGGTGACCATGGAGCCGAGCCGAGCGGCGATCTCGCGCTGCTTGCGGATCAGCACGTGGCGCACGCCTGGTGATCCGGCGATGTAGCGCGTGTGGTCGTTGACGCGCATCGAGCGGATTTCCTCGGTGACATCGCGCCCGCGCAGCGTGACGCGGATGTGCGTCGGGCCAAGATCGAGCTGGTAGTCGTCGCGCTCGGCCAGCGCCGTCAGGGCGGCCTCGTCGTGCAGGTCGACGCCGTCCTCGAGCGCGGCCAGTGTGACGACGCGGTACATGGCGCCGGTGTCGAGATACGGGATGCCCAGGCGGGCCGCCAGCTTGCGGGCGGTTGTGCTCTTGCCCGAACCCGCCGGTCCGTCGATGGTGATGATCACGGTCGCTCTGCCCTCGGTCGCATGCTCGGTTGCATCCTGAATCGGCGGGATTATACGGCCGCCCGGCGGGTCCGCCTATGGTCGCGGCGCACTGGCGGAAACCGGGGCGAGCGGGTAAACGTGCGCGTGCGGACTGCCCGGCGGGGCGGACGCGAAGGAGACACGTGCGATGAGTCGTCCGAAGACGATCATGGTGGACCTGGACGGCGTGCTGTGCACCGAGGAGTCGTTCCACGACCGGCCACTGGCGGAGCCGATCGCCGGGGCGTGTGAGGCCCTCCGCAAGCTGCGCGCCGCCGGGCACACGGTCGTAATTTACACGGCCCGCGGCTGGGGCGAGTACCGCGTGACGCAGCACTGGCTCGACGAGCACGGGTTCGAATACGACGGGCTGCACATGGGCAAGCCGGTCGCGGATGTCTGGATCGACGATCGGGCGATTCAGTTCACGGACTGGAAAGCGACGCTGGGCAAGCTGGGATTGTGAAGCCGACGACGACGGCGAATAACTTGGAGGGACGCCGAGCTGACCGGCACGGCGACGGAGGCATTCCTGGAAACGCAGGGCGACTGGCTGGGACACGCAGGAGGACACGGCGCTGATCGGGGCGCTCGCAGCGCAATGGGGGTTGGGAGCAATTCACCGGCGCGCGCTGGCTGCGTTGCTTGCTCCTGCTAGTCCGTGGGTGGACTCGCCGGCGGTTTCGCATCGGTGCGTTCAAACGGCGTGCCGCATTCCGGGCAGCGCGGCTCGGGCAAACCGTACAGCAGATAGCCGCATTTCCGACAGCGACCCCTAGCGGGCCGACGGCGACGCACATCCACGATCTGGCAGGCAAGACCCGTCGCAGCGCAGGCGAGCCCTGAGATTACGACAATCGCGCACGCGGCCACATAGAATTGCCCAAGCGACGCCTGTCCGTAGCCGATCGCAATCATGTCGCGACGGTCCGGAAGGCACGTGGGGGCGAAGCCCATTCCGCCCACCAGTCCGTAGTAGAGTAACCATCGTGGATGGACGCGCAGGCTCTCGCAGTAAGCGCCGAGGATCAAGCCACCGAATGCAACGTAGTGCCCAACCGTCACGACGTTTCCGGGGCGGATGAGGCCGGGGTTGGAGATCAAGGCCAACCCTGCCGCCGCGGCGGCCCAGCCCATCAGTCGTGCGAGCGCTGCGCCGGTCTCACCCCGAATCCACCTCATGGCAGCCATCGTACCAGGAGATCACACTGCAATGATGCACGACAGTCCGAGCTCGCGCGGTCGTCGAGCAGTGCGAGTCAATGCACCACCGGCATACGAACCACGCTATTCAATCCCCTGCGCCGCCAGCCAGCGCTCCGCGTCCAGGGCCGCCATGCAGCCCGTGCCCGCCGCCGTGACGGCCTGCCGGTACACGTGATCAGCCACGTCGCCGGCGGCGAACACACCCTCGACGTTCGTGTGCGTGCTGCCCGGCCGCACGAGCTTCAGATAGCCCTTGTCGTCCGTCTCCAGTACGCCCTTGAACAGCTCGGTGTTCGGCGTATGGCCAATCGCCATGAACAGCCCCTGGCACGGGAAGTCGCGCTCGGCACCGGTCTTCACGTTCCTCAGCCGGACGCCAGTGATCATCTGGTCACCAAGCACATCGACGACCACGCTGTCCCACACCGGCGCCATCTTGCCCTCTTGGACCAGCCGGAAGAATCGCTCCTGCATGGCCTTGCTGGCGCGCAGCTCATTGCGGCGATGAACGAGATACACCTTCCTGGCGAATTTCGTGAGGTAGCTGCCCTCTTCGATCGCCGAGTCGCCGCCGCCGACCACGACCAGGTCCTTGCCGCGATAGATCGGCAGCGCGCCGTCGCACACCGCACACGCCGACACGCCGCCGCCGCTCTTGGCGAGGCGCTGTTCGTTTTCGAGGTTGAGCCAGTTGGCGCGGGCGCCGGTGGCGATGATGACCGCGTGGGCCTGGGCCGTTTCGTCCGCGCTCTTGATCGTGAACGGCCGCCGCTTGAGATCGACGGACACGACGTCGTCGCGGATAAACCGCGCCCCGCAGTGCTCGGCCTGATCGCGGAAGGACTTCATCAGGGCGGGGCCCATGACGCCCTGCGGAAAGCCCGGGTAGTTCTCGACCTCGGTCGTGAACATCAACTGGCCGCCGGGAATCAGCCCACCGGCGCTGTAGCCCTCAAAGCACAGGGGCTGGAGGCTGGCGCGGGCAGCGTAAATCGCCGCGGTCAAACCGGCGGGCCCCGAACCGATGATGACAACCTTCTCGACGGCCATGCAAGCTCCTCTGGGCACGGTACGACTCAGTCAACCGAAGACCCGGAGCCCATGGCGCCCGCCGAACACCCGCCTCCCGCGCCGGACCCCGAGGTTGCCCGTATTGTAGGCGGGCCGGCGGCGTTCGTCAGGTAAGGGGAAGCGCTGCGTCCCATAGAAGCGGGCAGCCGGTGAACGGCCGCGCGCGAGCGCACCTTCCACCGGCTGTCCGCCGCTGCCAGGCGGGTGCACACAGTCCCCCTGCGCCCGTCACGCGTCGTGTGAGCCGAGCTCTGTCGGGGCAGCGCGGCCGACGTCGCGGCGTCTAGCGGCGGCGCGCCAGCAGCAGGCCACACGCCAACAGCGTCAGTGCGGCCGGCTCCGGAATCGGCGCAATGCCGGGACTGCCGATGTCACCGCCGGTCGATGCCCACGAGCCGTAGACATCGCCGACCGCGGCGAGGCCCCAGCTCGTCTGGACCACGGTGTACCCGTAGTCCGTGGCCGGGATATTGCAGCTCTTGTTCTGGGTGCGCACGGTGCCGGGGTAGGTCTGGTCGCCATAGGCCAACTGATCGACCAGGTTGCCGCCGGCGTCGTAGAGGTTGATCTGGTCGTTGCGGCCGAGATTGGCGAGGTTGTCGCCGATGATGCCCACGCCGCTCAGCGCCCACGCCGTGGCGAAATCCGCCGCCGTCACATCCACAAGCAGTACGGACGCGCCGGGCGCGACAACGCCGAACGCGCTGAGATCGACCGTCCCGGGCATCTGGCTGTCGTCATCGTAGCTCCAGCCGGTCATGTCCACGGCGGCCGGTCCGATATTGGTGAATTCAATGAATTCCCCGCTGGTGCCCGAGTACATCCACTCGGAGATCTGCATGCTGCCGAAGGCCGCCTGCACGACGGCCGCGACCAGAACAATTGCCACAGAGCGCTTCATCACTGTCCTCCTTCTTGGGGTTACCCGTGGGACACCGGCGGCATTCCGGTGACGCGCTTGCGGGCCGTCAGGGAGCAGGCCGCCGCGCGCCCAGCGCGCGGACCGTCTCCCCTGCTGCAAGAAACGTTTGCCTATGGGTTTTATTCAGCGCCATGTTGGATTTTCAAGTCTGAAAACCGGCTGACGCGGCCGGCGCGCCCGCAGCGCGCGGGTAGCCGGTCGCGGCACCGCCGGATTCGCGCAACTCCCTCCGGGCGGGCGAGTTAGCGGGGCAGCCCACCACGGACAGGGCTGGCGACGCCCTAGCCCTGTGCTTCCTTCTCGAGAACCTGCTCGTCGTAGCTCTTCTTGCCGAGCATACCGACCGCGGTGGTGCCGCGCAGCTTGGCCTCGATTTTCGTCTGCAGCTCCGAAGGGTTCCGCGCCCGCTCGACGCACTCCTCGGCGCTGCAAATGCCGCCGTCGTAGAGCTGCCAGAGGTGGTCATCGAGCAACTGCATGCCGTACTTCTTCCCGGTCTGAATGGCCGAGTCGATCCGGTAGGTCTTGTTCTCGCGAATCAGGTTGGAGATGGCCGGCGTGATGACCAGGAACTCGTACGCCGCCACGCGCCCGCCGGTGCCCATCTTCGGCAGCAGGTTCTGCGACAGCACGGCGAGCAGGTTGGTGCTGAGCTGGACGCGGATCTGCTCCTGCTGCTCGACCGGGAAGGCATCGATGATACGGTTGATCGTGCCCTGGGCACCGGTCGTGTGCAGCGTGGCAAAGACCAGGTGGCCGGTCTCGGCGGCCCGGATGGCCGATTCCATCGTCTCCAGGTCGCGCATTTCGCCGACCAGGATCACGTCCGGGTCCATGCGCAGCGAGCGGCGCAGCGCTTCGGCGAAGCTCGGCACATCCACGCCCACTTCGCGCTGCGAGATCACGCACTTGTGATGCTGATGGTAGTACTCGATCGGGTCCTCGATCGTGATGATGTGGCGGTCGCCGATGTCGCGGTTGATGTGGTCGATCATCGTGGCCAGCGTCGTGGTCTTGCCGGAGCCGGTCGGGCCGGTGACGAGGAACAAACCACGCGGCCGGCGGCACAGGGCCCGCGTGATGCGCGGCAGGCCGATCTCCTCGAAAGACAGGATCTTCGACGGGATCAGCCGCAGCACCATCGAGATGTTGCCCTTCTGCCGGAAAACCGAGACGCGGAAGCGGCCCTTGTCACCGAACGCGAAGCCGTAGTCCGTGCCGCCTTCCTCCTGCAGTTCCTGCTGGTTGCGCTCGGGCGTGACAGACTTCATCAGGGCCATCGTGTCGTCGGCCTCGAGCGACTTGGTTTCGAGGGAGCGCAGGGCGCCGTCGATCCGCAGCACCGGCGGACGCCCGACGTGCAGGTGGATGTCCGACGAACCCACTCGGATGCAGGTCTCCAGCAGACGATCAATGTGAACGGTAGCCACAGCCGAACCTCACTTGGGCGCCGGCCAAGGCGGCGCGGACAGCCCCTATTCCTCGGTCAGTACGCCTTCGGACTGCGCGATCTTGGCCACTTCGAGCGCCGTTGTGATACCGCGCAGGATCTTGCGTTTGCCGTCTTCGAGCAGCGGGCGCATGCCGGCGGCCCGCGCGGCCTTGCGAATCTCGTTGGTGGGCGCGCGGTTGAACGCCAGCTCGCGGACCTCGTTACACATCTCGAGCATCTCGAAGATGCCCTGCCGGCCGCGGAAGCCCACGCCGCTGCAGCGATTGCAGCCCTTGCCACGATAGAGGTGCCCGCCGGCCAGGTCGTCGTCCGTCATGCCGAGCATGCGCAGGACGAAGCGATCAGGGGCGGGGTCGATCTCCTTGCATTCCTGGCAGATCGTGCGGATCAGGCGCTGGGCCATGATCGCCTGCACGGACGACGCGACCAGGAACGGCTTGATGCCCATGTCGATCAGACGCGTGATGGCGCTGGGTGCGTCGTTGGTGTGCAGCGTGCTGAACACCAAGTGGCCGGTGAGCGCGGCCTGCACCGCGACCTCGCCGACCTCGCGGTCACGGATCTCGCCCACCAGGATGATGTTGGGGGCCTGCCGCAGCATGGCGCGCAGGATGCGCGCGAACGTCAACCCGATCTCCTCCTTCACCTGGCACTGGTTCATGCCGGTGAAGTTGTATTCGACCGGGTCCTCGGCGGTGATGATCTTGCGGTCCGGGCGGTTGAGCTCCTGCAGCGCGGCATAAAGCGTCGTGGTCTTGCCGGAGCCGGTCGGCCCCGTGACCAGGAACACGCCGTTCGGCTGGCGGATGATGCGCTGAAAGCGCGCGTAGTCATCCTCCTCGAAGCCCAGGCCCATGATGCCGATCTTGACCGAGTCCGGGCGCAGAATACGCAGGACCACGCTCTCGCCGTGGTACGCCGGCAGCGCGCTCACGCGGAAGTCGATGAACGAGCCGCCGATTTTCATCTTGATGCGGCCGTCCTGCGGCAGGCGTTTCTCCGCGATGTCGATGCCGGAGATAATCTTGAGGCGGGCGATGACCGGGCCCTGCATGCTCTTGGGAATGTTGTCGCGCTCGATGCACACGCCGTCGATGCGGTAGCGGACGCGCACGCGGTCCGCCATGGGCTCGACGTGAATGTCGGAGGCGCGCATGCGCACCGCTTCGCCGATCAGCAGGTTGATCAGTTTGATCACGGGGGCGTCGGCGTCGTCCTCCTCCTGCGCCTTTCTGTAGGCGTCGACCTCCTTGGCGTGCAGGTCGGCGTCGCGGTCGATCTCCGAGATGGCTTCGTCGACGCTGGTCCCCAGGCCGCCCATGAACGTGTCGATGAAGCGCTGGATCTTGGAGCGCGGCGCCAGGGCGCAGTCGAGCTCCATGTTGAGCAGGAAGCGCAGCTTGTCCTGCAGCTCCAGGTCCAGCGGGTCGGAAATGATGATCTTGAGCCGGTTCCCCTCCTTCTTCATGGGGAGAACCTTTTCGTCCTTGATGATCTTCTCGGGCACCAGGTCCAGCGCGGCCGGCACCTGCACGTTCTTGTCGAGGTCCACGTACTCGAGGTCGAACTGCGCCGCCAGGGCCTTGGTGACGTCGTCCTCGCTCGCCAGCTCCAGCGCGACCAGCGCCTCGCCCACGCGTTGCCCACGCTCGGATGCGTAGGCAATCGCCTCCTTCAACGCCTCCGGCGAGATGATGTTCCACCCGACGAGGATCTCGCCGAGCTTCTTGCGACGTCGAGCCATCCGTTCTCCCTCGGCCAGCCGGCCACCCGAAGCGGCCCCCGCCGGCCGCGGCTGCGCGCGGACCAACCACTGTAACCAGGACAAATTATTGTCGGGCTCGACCGCCCAAAAGGCAAGCTCTGCGGGCCCGCCCCACGGCGCGGGCCGCCAAATCGCAGCCGGAGCGGCATTGTGCCGGCGGACCACCGGGCGATAATCTCCGCACCGGACCCATCGGTCCGATTGCGAACACGGTGCCGCTTCGCGCGGATTCGGCCCGTCAGGCCCGTGCGCAGCGACGTCAAGGAGGCTGGCGTGCGTACCCGCGTGGTCACCATCTTCGGCAGCTCCACACCCGAACCGCTGAGCCCGCCCTACCAGGACGCGTACGAACTGGGCCGGGCCCTGGCCCAAGCGGGCTGGACGGTCTGCAACGGCGGCTACGGCGGAACCATGGAGGCCGCGGCGCGGGGCGCACACGAGGTCGGCGGACACACGATCGGGGTCACCTGCTCGATCTTCGGGCGGCGCGGCGGGGCCAACCGCTACATCCAGCAGGAAGTCCCGACCTTCGACCTGCACGCCCGCCTGAACACACTCGTCCGCCTCGCGCATGCCTACGTCGTCCTCCCCGGCGGCACCGGCACGCTGCTCGAGTTGGCGCTGGTCTGGGAGCTCTACAGCAAGGGCCTCACCAGGCGCGCAGCACCCCTCATCCTGTTCGGCACGCACTGGACACCACTGATCGGCATCCTGCGCGCGCAACAGGACGAGCTGCTGGAGCCCTTCGTCGCAAGTTCAGCGGCGGACGTGGTCGAGTTCCTGCGGCACGAATGGGCCACGGCGCCCGACGCTGACGATGCACCGTCACCAACGCCTTGACGCTGGACGCGGTTCGCGGTTAGCATCGCCACAACATGTAGTGGTAAGCTCGGTTTTCGGCTTTCGACGGGGCGCGCGTCGCAGGCCCATCAAGTAGCACGAACAGGTGGCCGCCGGACATGATCGTTGACTGCCACACCCAGGTCTGGAACTCGAGCGCCCAGCTCGGCCGCGACACACCCCCGCTGGTGGCCATGGCCAAGGCCGACGAATTCCACCATCGCGAGGCCATCGACCCGGTCGATCGGGCCATCGTGCTCGCATTCAAGAGCCGCTACCTCGGCGCAGAAATCCCGAACCGCTTCGTCGCGGAGTACGTCCGGCGGAACCCGGGCAAGACGATTGGTTTCGCCGGCATCGACCCGCTCGAGCGCGACTGGCTCGACGAGCTGCGCATCGCCCAGGACGAGTTGAATCTGAAGGGCGTGGTGATCTCGCCGGAGATGCAGAACTTCCACCCGTCCGACACGCGCGTCATGCGACTTTACGAGGAGTGCGTCCGCCGCCGGCTGCCCGTGCTGTTCGAGCAGAACCATCGGCACGCGACGGCGAACATGGGGTACGCCGAGCCGATCCTGCTGGACGAAGTGGCGCGGGAGTTTCCGGAGCTGCGCATCGTGGTCGCGCGGCTGGGGCATCCGTGGGTGGCGCAGACGATCACGCTGCTGGGGAAACACCCGCACGTCTACGCCGACGTGGCCGGCCTGCTGTCGCAACCCTGGCTGAGCTACACCGCGCTGCTGGCGGCGCGCGAGTACGGCGTCATGGATAAGCTGCTTTTCGGAAGTGACTTCCCCTTCCGGGCCCCGGCGGCCTGTATCGAAGCGCTGTACTCATTGAACCAGTTCAGCCACGGGAGCAACCTTGAATCGATCCCTCGCGAGCAGTTGCGCGGTATCGTGGAGCGGGACACCTTGGCGCTGCTGGGCATTGAAGGGCCCACCACGCCAAACGCCAAACCCAAGCAGGCTATATTCGCCGATGAGGATTAACCGGCCGCGACGCACAGGTGTCCTGCTGAGCGTGAGCTTGGCACTGCTGGCCGGGGCGGCCGTGGGTTGCCGCACCTCGTCATTCCAAGTCGTTTCCTACAAGGACCCGTATTTCCCCGAGCACTACCGGACCGCGCTGGCTGACTGCGCGTATCGCACCGACCCCAGCGGCGATGTGCACGCGGTCGGGCGGGCAACCCGCGCGACCGAGCAGGGCACGACCCGGCAGTATCTCTACGTCCACATGTTCTGGCAGCCCAAGCCCGGCAAGACGCCGGCCGAGCAATCCGCCACCGACGCCACGTTCCGCTACGTGGTCGCGACCGACACGGGTGCCACCACCTACGCGGGCACGGGCTTCGTGTTTCCGCAGCAGCGCGCCGGCGGGCACCTGGAAATCACCATCGAATCGGCCCGGCTGCACCTGGAGTCTCAGCGCGGCGAGGTGGGCGACGTGCTGGGCGACAGCCGGCTGACGGGCACCCTGATCGCGCGCCGCGACCCGCCCGCCGCCGCCCATCTGATCCGCGAGGCCGAGCTCAGCGCGGCGCGGTAGCGCCCGCTGAAGTCGCGGCCTGCGCCGCCCACTCGCCATACAGGTACTCGTGCAGGTATTGGATGGTCGCCATCTGGTCGGCCTCCGCGGCCATCAGCACGTCGCCGATCGAGACGATGCCCACCAGCCGGCCGTTCGCGACGACCGGCAGGTGTCGGATGCGCTTGCGGCGCATGACCGCCCGGCATTCCTCGCCGGTGGTCGCGGGGGTGCAGCACGCGACCGGGGCGGTCATCACCGTGCCGACGGTGGTCGTGGCCGGGTCGCGCTGAGGGGCCACCACGCGGCAGAGTATGTCGCGCTCGGTGAAGATGCCCACGACCACTTCCGCACGGGTCACGACCAGCGCGCCGACGCGGTGCGTGTTCATCAGGTGCGCGGCCGCGAGTACGGTCTGGCTCTCGCCGACGCTGTGAACGTGGTGCCCTTTCTGGTCCAGGATGGTTTGGACGGTCGCCATGGGAGCCACCTCTCCAGTGCGCATTCCACGATGCGGGAAGACAGTCTTCGGCCGCGTGGGATTGTAGGCGCGTGCTCCGCCGCCGGCGGCCGGCTACCAGCGCGCCGCGGAGTAGCGGCGCCGGCGGCCGAGGAGCGCGGGCAGATGCAGGATGAGGGCAGCCAGCAACGCCGCAACGAGGCTCGTCGCCAGCGCCTGGCCGATGAGCTGGAGCCAGCCGAGCGCGGTGTCATCGGCGTAGTGTTCGTACAGGCGCACAAAGAGCTGGGCGGGCATCGCCACGAGAAAGGCCGCGAGCCAGCGCACCCACCAGAGTTCGCGGTTCACCATCTCACGCAGGTAGGTCAGCCCCAGGACTGCAAGCCCCAGCGCCAGCGCGTTCAGGCCAAGCGGGCCATCCGTGCCGGCGTCCACCGCGAAGCCGACGATCCACGCAGCCAGGCGCGCGTCGATGGCCGGTGCGCTGAGGCCCACGACCAGCGCCAGCACCAGCAGGAGGTTCAGCCACTCCGGGGCGAAGTGCTTCAGGATGGCAGTCTGCACAACGTACGTCACGAGCAGCGCCACGATGAATAGCCGCCAGGACATCATCAGGGTCGAGGCTCCGTTTGCGGCGGCGTGTCCGGCGCGCGGCGCGGGGCCGCCGCTTTCGGCGGGGCCGGCGCCCGCTGCCCCGGCGGCAGGGGCACCTGGAACCGGCTGCCGCGCCGCGCGATCACCTCGCCGTCCTGCCGCTCATAGCTGAACTCGACCTGGATTTCGCGGCCGGCGACGTCGACCTCG
Source organism: Phycisphaerae bacterium (assembly GCA_017999985.1). NCBI lineage: Bacteria > Pseudomonadati > Planctomycetota > Phycisphaerae > Phycisphaerae bacterium. Next base: position 123,155 of record JAGNKU010000001.1, read on the forward strand.
CGGGGCCACCGCAGTACCAGGCCGTACGAATCACCCATGCTCGAGGCGTGGCGAACGCGGAAAGCAGCGGCCTGCTGCGCCGTGAACGCCCACTCATGCGCGAGCTGACGGTCGTAGCTGCCGTCCGGCCGGACGCCCAGCACGTACATCCGGGCGCGGATCGTGCCGGGGACGAACACGCCCTTGGGAATCTCCTCGCCCGGCCGCGTGGCGGCCGTGAAGTACACCCGCGCCATGATCCCGTTCACGCGGCCGGTTTCATCGTCGCGCGTCCACGGCTGCGCCGAATAGAACTGCCGAATTGCGACGATATCGTCGCGCATCGTACCCGCGCCCGGCGCGCCCTTCTCCAGCGACGCACACCCCGAGGCCAACAGCAGCGCGCCCGCCAGAAGCGCCCCGCCGGCCGGATTCAATGACATCCTGAACAGGCTTCGTCGCATAGCGCGTCACCGCGTGCGCATCGAGACCGGTACGTCGTACGAGTCCTCGTTCACCTTCTGCGGGGTCGGCTCCGGGCGCAGCGTCGGACGCACCGGTCCGTATTCACCCTCCACCGGCTGGGCGGCGGGGGTTTCACGTCGGATCACCGGGACGGCGTCTTCCGCCGCACGCGCGGGCGGCAGGACCGGTTCCGGCTCGACACGCAGGCCCTGCATGAGCGTATCGGTCAGGGTCTCGGTGGGGATGACTTCCATGTTGTCCCGCTCGGTCACCGACAGCGCACGGTAATCCTCGACGGTACGGACCACGTGCGGCGTCATGACCAGCAGCAGCTCGGTGCGGTTGGCCGTGTCATTCTGGTTGCGGAATAGCAAGCCCAGGCCGGGAATGTCGCCGAGCAGGGGTATCTTCTGCTCGCGGTTTTCCGTCCGCGAGGTGATCAGCCCGCCCAGCACCACCGTCTCGTTGTCCTTCACCATGACGTTGGTCTTGGCCTGCCGGCGGAAGAAGACCGGGGCCGTAACCCCCTGACCCACGTCCACGGTCGAGCCCGTGAAGTCGGACACTTCCTGGTCGATCTCCATGCGCACGAAGCCGTCCGGGTTGATCTGCGGGGTCACCGTCAACTTGATGCCGATGTTCTCGCGGGCCACGCTGGTCGTGATCTGGCCACCGGTGGTCGTGGACGTGCCCGTGACATACGGCACATCGTTGGTGACCTCGATCAGCGCTTCCTGGTTGTCCATGGCGATGATCTGGGGCCGGCTGAGGACGTTCAGGCTGCCCTCGTTTTGGAGCGTGCGGAAGAGGAAGTTGAAATCTGCACCGGTGATCGTGAACGAGAAGCCGCCCAAGCCGCTGCCCGCCGCGCCGAGGTCGGTGCCGCCGACGTAGTCGTATGTGGTGGTGTCATTCGGGCCGGCCTTGGTCCACTGGAGGTCCTGGAACGCGAATTCCACGCCCAGATCGAGCGCGTTGTCCATGGTGACCTCGACGATCAGCACCTGGATCAGCACTTGCGGGGGCGGCTGATCCAGCTCGCGGACGACGTTCATCACCGTATCCTGGAAGCGCGGGTCGTAGTCCAGGATCACGCGGTTGGCGTCCTTGCTCGCGATCGCGGTGACCTGCCGCTCCTGCTTCACGCCGATCGAGACATCCTGCCCGATGTCCTGCAGACGCTGCTGCTCGGCGTCACTGAATTCCTTGATCGTGGGTGCGAGCTCCTCGGCCTTGATGCTCTTGGGAGAGTAGACGTGCGTCAGGCGATTGGGAATCTCGGTCGTATCGAGCTCCAGGATCAGCTTCTCCGCCAGGTCAAGGTAGCCGGGCGTGCCCGCCGCGATCACGGAATTGGTGCGGACGTCGGTCGCAAACGCGATCTCCTGTCGGCCGCCCTCGCCGCCGAGCCCTTCACCCACTGTCAACACGCGTTCCGATTCGGCGGTGCCACCGCGCCCGGTGCCGCCGGTCGCTCTGCGCTGGAACAGGGCCTCGAGGTTCTTCACGAGGCTCTCGGCGTCGGCGTTGCGCAGGCGGAAGACGCGGATCTTCGCGTCCTGCGGCGGCACGTCCACCGCCGCCACGAGCGACTCCATGAGCGGCATGCTCTCGGGTGGTGCCGTCACCACCAGCGAGTTCGTGCGGGCGTCCGCAATCACGACGATGTCGGAGCGCACGGCCCGCAGCGTCTCGAGACCCAGGTCCGGGTGCTGCTTCTGAAAGATCAGCATGACCTGCTTGGCATCTTCCTTCGTCGAGCCGCTGCCGCCACCGCCGCTACCGCCCGTCCCGCCGACGGTGCCGCCGCGCAGCTCCAGCACGCGCCCGAGCAGATCGCCGGCGTCCTCGGCCGCCGCCTGCTGGAGCTTGAAGATGCGGACCACGGTGCCCTTCAGCGAGGTGGTGTCGTCGAGCTGTCGGACGAACGTCTCGATGTCGTTCAGCAGGGTCGCCGGGCCGAACGCGACCACCGAGTTGGTGGTCTTGTCCGCTGTGACGGTCACGTCGATCTCGCCGCCCGTCTGGCTGCCGCCCTGTTTCTTGAAGATGTCCTGGACGTTCTTGGAGACCTCCTCGGCCACCGCGCGGCGGAGCGGGATGATCTTGATGTTGCGGCCGACCTCGCTGGGCCGGTCGAGGATGTCCACCCAGCGCTCCAGGATTTCCATGTCCTCGCGCGCCGCCGCCAGCAGCAGGCTGTCCGAAACCGGGTCGGCCGCGACGTGGATCGGCGTGCCGCTCAGCTTGGTGTCCTTCTGCGTGAGGGCTTTCTCGACCATCTCCTTCAGCAGCGACGCGATGTTCGGGGCACTGTTGAGCTTCACCTTCCGGGCGTGGAAGACCACCGTCCCGTCAAACTGCCGATCCAGGTCGTTGATCAACTGCTCGGCGTCCTGGAGGTAATCGCGCGTCCCGGTCAGCAGCAGCGAGTTGCTGCGCGTGTCCGCCAGGATCGTCAGCGAATCCGTCGCGTCCTTGTTGATTTTCTTGTCGGCGTCCAGGCGACTCTTGAAGGTCTCCTCCAGCATGTTCTGGAGCTTCACCGCGTCGGCGTGCTGCAGCCGCCGGTAGCGGATATCCACAATGCCGTACTTGTCCGACGCGTCGAGCTGGAGCACGAGGTCCTCGACCATGTCGTAGACGTCCTCGGTCGCCAGCACGATCAGCTTGTTCGAGCGCTCGTCGGAATAGATGACCGCCGTGTCCCGGCCGGCGTCCTTGTCGCCGCCGAGGGCCTTCATGCGGTCATCGAGCAGCTTCTTCAGCTTCTCCTCCAGCGGCGCGGCCTGCGCGTTCTTGAGCTGCACCACGAACGGCTTCATCCCCACTTCCAGCGTCGGCCGATCCAGCTCGGTCACCAGCCCGCCGGCCAGCAGCACGGCGTCCTTGCGGCCAATGACAAGCACAGTGTTGCTGCGCACATCGTGCTGCACGACGAGCGGATAGGGCAGGCCTTTTGCAGCCACGCCCGGTGGCACCGGCGGCATGACGCCCTTCTGCAGCCCCTTGCCATCGCCCTCGGTCGGACGATTCAGATAGCTCTTGTCCTTGAACGTCTCCTCCAGCAGGGTGGCGATCGACTCGGCCTTCGCGTGCTTCAGGACAAACGCTTTCACGTCCGTCTCGGCCCCGATCGGCAAAGCGTCGAACACGGTGATCATCTCGCTCAGGGCGACGTTGTTCTGCTTCGATGAGAAGACCAGCAGCGAGTTCGTGCCCTTCTCCGCGATCAACCGGATCGGCCGCTCCAGATCGAGCTCGGAGAACTCCTGCTCGCCCAGGCGCAGGCGGATCTTCTTCACGAACGGCTTGCCGGCGGTCTTCTTGTCGCCGCCGCCCGACTGTGCCGCTTCCAACTCCGCCTTGATCATCTCGTTGATGACCTTGGCGACGTCCTCCGCCTGCCCGTTCTTGAGCTGCACCAGGATGGCGTCAGTGCTGACGAAACCGCTATCCTTTTGCTCCTCGGTCAGTTCAACGTCTAGCGCTTTCAGCCAGCCTTCGATCTCCGAAATGTCTTTCGGCGTGCCGATGATCATGACGCTGTTATCGCGATCGATTGGATCGATGCTCGCCTGCGACTCCTTCGGAACATCGTTCATCGTGTTGTAGCGCTCGATAGTCGGCCGCAGAATCGCCGCCGCCTCGGCCGCCCGGATGTGCTGCAGCGCGAGCATCTTCACCTCGGTGCCACCGCCGCCCTTCTTCACATCCAGCCGTTCCACCAATTCCGCGATCTTCTCCATGATCGGCTCGGCTGCCGACACAATCAGCGAATTGCTGCGCGCCTCGGCGTTGACGCTGAACTTGTCCTGGGGTCCGGGCTGGCTGGTACGTGCATCGATCCACGCCTTGACCGACTTGTCGATGATCGGGGCGAGTGTCGCGGCCTTGGCTTCCTGGAGCGTGAACACCTGCACCAGCGCGACCGCGGACGTCTGCTCCATCATGGACAGGATGCGCGCGATAAACTCCACGTCTGCCGCGTCGCCGGTGATCATGATGCGCTGGCTGTCGAGCGCATTCGCGGCGACCTCGCCGCGCAGCGCGCCCGTCACGCCACTCAGGTCGTCGCTGAACGGCTGCGCCTCCTCGGCCGGCTGCGTGCCCGCCAGCTCCGCCTCCACCTCGTCGAGCACCTGCGCACGCGCCGCCGGCGGCGATTCGGGAAGCGGCTCGGTCGCCGGCCGCGTCGTCGGAGGCTGACGCCGAGGTCGCGGCGGCGGCTCGTCCTGCGTGTCGCCGAAGACGTCGTCGGCCAGCACGAACCGGATCCACGAAGAAATCGGTGTCAACGCGATATACGGCTCGACCCACGCCAGCGACTTCGGCATCAGCGGGGCGCGGTCCAGGTCCAACTCGGGCGTTGGCAGCACGGCTCCGCCGCCTCCGGATGAACGCCGCGTGCCACCCTGCCGCGGCGTCGTGCTGCGCTGCTGGCGCTGGCCGCCGCCCGACGGCGGGCTGACGCTCGGGCTGCGACTGCCAGCGCCGGATCGACGTGCACCCGTTGTGCCGCTGCGCCCGCCTGCGGGCGCATTCTTCTGCATCTCGTCGATGACCTTCTGGGCATCCTGCGCCGAGAGATTGCGCAGTTGAATCACCTGGGTCACGACGTTGGGGGAACGGATTTCCCCCAACTGGTCCACGATCGTCTTGACCTGCGCGAACAGCGTCCGCTCGCCACCGACAATGAGCGAGTTCGTGTATTCATCCGAACCAACCGTCACCTGCCGCGCATAGCGCCCCGTCCGGTCGGCGTCCGAACGTTCATTCTCGTTGACGATGCGCTCGACTTCAGTCGCGAGGCGGGCAGCATCCTGCCCGTACGGAACCTGAATAACCTCGATGTTCGCCTGCACAATGGCCTTGTCGTCGAAACGCGTCACCAGCTCGCGCACGTCGTCGATCTGCCGCTTCGTGCCACGCACCACCAGCGTCTTCGCGCTGTCGTTCGGCACGATCTGCGGCCCGGCCGACTCAGCGCCCTTCGCCCCGCCCCGGCCGCCACCCTGCCCGCCACGCTCCGCCGCCGCCCCCTGGTCGATGAACTGCCAGATGAAATTCACGATCTCCGACGGCGACACGTTCTGCACGGCCACCGTCTCGATCCGATAGCGGTCACTGAGGCTGTCCTCCAGCTTGTTGATCACCGTCGACTCGACGACGTCGATATCTTCGCGCCGGCCGATGACCATCACGGAGTTCGTCGCTTCCTCGGCCACCGCCAGCACGTTCAACTCGCGTGCGCCGGCCGCCGCCGCGCCGCCGCCGCCACCCCGCCGGCCGCCGCGCTGCCCGCCGCCCGTGTCGGCCCCGCCGGTCGCGTAGCCGTTGATCGCCTCCGCGACCGTCACGGCATCCGCCTTCTCCAGCATGAAGATGCGGAATTCCTTCTTCTGATCGGCCGGCGTCTCCACGTCCACCGCCGCCAGCACCTCGCCGACGAACAGGAACGTCTTGTCCGAGCCGACCACGGTGATGCTGTTCGTCCGCGGATCGGGCACGGCCGTGAAAGCTTCAATGTCGGTTTCGTCACCCTGGGCCTTCGCAAGTTGCAGATACTCGGTCAGAGCCTGCTTGACCGATTCCACCACCGTCGTGGCGTCGGCGTACTTGAGCTGGAAACGCTTGAGCTGCATGTCCGCGCTCGGCTGGTCCAGCGTCACCGCCAAGTCTTCGATCTGCGTGAAGATCTGGTCCGGGGCGCGCACCAGCAGCTTCTTGGCCGCCTTGTCGCCCAGGATCATCACGCGCCCGCTCGACATGGCGCCCGTGCCGCCCGCCGCGGCCTGCCGCGCCCGCCGGCCACCCTGGCGCGCCGCCTGCCCACCGGCCCCGTCACCGAATACTTCCCACAGCTTGTCGGCCAGCTTCGCCGCATCGGCGAAGCGCACCGGGATTTCGCGGATTTCGCGCTGCACCAGCTTGTCCAGCGCCTCGATCTTCTGGAAGATCACGTCGCGCTTGTCGCGCGGCCCCCAAACCAGGATCGTGTTCGTCGCCGGCTCAGCCACTAGCCGCACATCCGTGCCGGCACTGCCCGTCGCAGCGCCGCCACCACGCCGGCCGCGCCCGACGCCCTCGCCGCCGCCGAAGATCGGCTCCAGCGCACTGACGATCGCCTCCGCGTCGCCGTACTGACAGACGTACATTTCGCTTTCCGCGACCGGGCCTTCAATGTCGAGCGCCTTGATGTGCGCTTCGACCGCCGGCACGTCCTTGTTCTCGGCCATGAAGATGATCGTATTCGTGCGCGGATCAGCGGAGACCTTCACCGGCCCCAGCGCCGCGGGCGACCCGCCGCCGCCACCACCCGGCATGCCACGCAGCCGCCCACCGCCTCCGCCTCCGCCTCCGCCGGACACCGCCTCGAAGACCTCTTCGAGCAGCGGCAGCACGTCATCGACGCGCGCCTTCTGCAGCGGGAAGTAGTGAATGCCGACGATATCGCGGCCTTCAAGCTCTTCGAGTTCGCCGATGACGCGCTCGATCAGCTCCATCACCTCCGGCGGCGACGACACCAGCAGCGAGTTCGTGACGCCGTTCGGCACGATCTCGACGCGCTCGACCTTCGCCCCGCCTTCCACGCCGGGCACCGACACGAGCTGCTGTTGCAGCATCTCCAGCAGTTGCGCCTGCTGGCCGCCCGGCTGCATCGCACCGCGGCCGCGGGCACCGGCCGGCAACCCGCTCCGCCGCTGCTGGACTTTCGAGATGCCCAGCACATCCTTGATGTTCTCGCACGTTTCCTCGGCGTTCAGATTCTTGAGCTGGAAGACCTTGACCTGGACCTCGCCCGGCGGAATGTCCAGCTCGCGCAGCAGGCGATGAATCTCGGGGATGTCGGCCTCGTCGCACTTGACGATCAGGTAGTTGTGGCCGGGGTCGGTGGCGATGCGCATCTGCCCGCCGCGTCCGGCCTTACCGCCCTGCTGCTGTCCGCCAACCATGCCGCGCAGTTGATCGAACATGCCCTGCTGCTGATTGCGGCCATCCTCGCCCGGCCGCCCCTGCTGACCCTGCTGGCCACGTTGCGGCTGCTGCGGCTGCTGGATCACGATCTGCCGCTGCTGCACGTCAAACATCATGCTCAGGATTTCCGCGGCCGCGGTCACATCGCCGTACTTGAAGCGGAAAATGCGGATGACCTCACCGACCGCCAGGTCCTCCTGGAGCACGTCGAGCGCTTTGGTGATGTCGTCCACCTTGTCGCGCGGCCCGGTCACGAGAAACGAGCCGTCCGGCTGCGGGATCAGCTTCACCTGCGTCTTCTCGAAGGGCGATTCGACGCGCTGGCCATACGATCCGGCGTCCGTCACTTCGCCCGGGGTGACCTGCGGCGCGGTGGTCGGAGCCTTGGCCGGCGGCTCCTGGTACGCCGCCGGCACGACCGTCAATGCATCGTCCGACTCGGGAGCCCACCGCCGCGTGACGCGTCCGCTCGGCGGCTGATCACCGCCAATCTCGGCCTCGATCTCGTCCAGCAGAATATCGGACAGCGGCAGCGCGCTTTGGAACGACGACGCCTTCCGCCCGCCACGCTCGTGCTTCTCGCGTTCCTGCTTCTCGCGGCGCTCTTTGACCGCCTCCGGCTCTTCGCCGTCTTCCCAGACGTCGCGCACGATCGGCGGAAGCGTCGGCTTGGCCGCCGGCTCGACGATCTCGACTTCCTCGCCGCGGGCCTTGAGCCATTGCACCAGCGCGGCCTGATCGGTGCTGCCACGCGGTCGATACGTGCGGACCACGAGCTCCGGCTTCGCCCGGCTCTCGAACTGCCGAATCAGCTTCTCGATCTGGGGGAACTCAGTCGGCCGGCACTTCACAATCAAGTACTCATCAAACCAGTCGGACTCGATGCTCGGGCCGCCGCGGTCCTCGTCCGGCAGCAGGTCGCGAACGTCCCAGGCGATGTCGCTGGCACTGCCACGATTAATGTCCACCAGGTAGATCTGACGGCCGCCAGTCAGCCAGTCTTCTTCGCCCTCGGCCGGCGCACGATCGAGTTCGGCAATATACGTTTCCACCTGCCGCATCTTGCGCTTGTTTGCCGTGACGATCAGCTTGCCGGAATAGTCATCGGCCGTGACGGTCACGGCGTCGCCCACATTGCGTCCGCCCGCCGGGAAGAGCTGCTTCAGCGTCTCCTCCACATCGGTCGCGTTGGCATGCTTGAGCTTGAACGTCTGCAGCTCCGGCACGCGGACGCTTTGGCCATCCAGCTCCGTGATCCACTGCTCGACCTCGGCCAGGTCCTTCGCCATGCCCGCGAGAATGACCGCGTTGCTGCCCGCGTCGGCGGCGATGCGCACGTTCGCCGTCCCGCCGCGCCCGGCGGCCCCGCCCGTGCGACCGGCCACGACCTGCGTCAGCGACTGCGCCATCTGCGTCGCGTCGGCGTTCTCCAGCGTGATGATGTGGACGATGTCGCCACTGACCGGCTCCGCGTCCACCATCTCCACCAGCTTCGCGGCCAGTTCCTGGTACTCGTCCGGCGCGAACACGAACAGCCGGTTCCCCGTCGCGTCGCTGAACACCGCGGTCTGCAGGGTGGTCTTCTTCACGCCTTCACGCTCGGCGACCTTCGCCTTGAGCATGGCATCGATGTTGTTGGCCACCTGGTCGGCGCGCACGAATTTCAGCGTGTACGACTCGACCTTGCCCGTCGGCGGCGTCTTGCCTTCCAGCTCCTGGATCAGACCGTCCAGCACCGGCATGACGTCCGGCGGCGCCAGCACGACCAGCGTGTTCGTCGTCGGCTCGGCAAACGCACCGGGGGCCAGTTGCCCGGCCTTCACGTTCTTCTTCAACTGCGCGAGGAACAACTGCACCTGCGCCTGCACCTGCAGCGCGTTGAGCACCTTCAGGTCATACGTCTTGACCTGTACGCCGGTCGTGTCCTGGCTGTCCACGGCCGCGACCAGCTCCTCAATCTGCTCCAACTTCTTCTTCGGCGCCCGCAGCACGAGCATCCCGTTGCTGACCGAGACCTGCACTTCCTGCTGCGCGCTGCGCCCGCCCAGCGGCCGGAACATGGCCTGGATCATCTGCGCAAGCTGGTTCGGGTCGGCGTACTTCGGCGTGATCGTGACGGGCAGCACTTCCTCGACACCCGTCGTCAGTTGTGCCGCGAGTTCCGTGATCTTCGGCAGCAGGTCCGTCGTCGCCGTGACAATCACGCGATCGCTGGTCGGATCGGGGATGAACGACGCCGCCGGGCGGCCCGGACGTTGCAACGGCCGGATGGCCGCGGTGAGATTCTGAGCCACCTGGTTCACGTCGGCCCCCGGGACATCGAGCGTCACAACTTTGATCTCGTTGCCCTTCGGGTCGTCCAACTCCTTGATGAACCCCTCGATCGTCGCAAACTTGTCCTTCGGCGCCTCGACGATCACCTGCGCCCCCGCCGCCAGCGCGCGAATCTGCGCCGCGGCCGCCGCACCCCGTCCCGCCGGCCGCCCGCCGAAGATGTTCTGCACGGCGGCCGCGACTTCCGCCGGCTGCGCGTACTGCATCGTGTAGAACCGCCGCTCGGTGGATTGCAGCGCGATCTTCTGGTCGATCTCGAGCGCGAAGTTCTTGATCTTGTCCATGTCGGCCCGCTCAGCCTGCACGATCAGCGAGTTCGTGACCGACTCGACCATGATGAGCGGGGCCGTGCCGCCGCCCCGCGGGCCACGCGGCATGAACAGGCTCTGGAGCTGTTGCGCGATCTGCGCGGCGTCGGCGTTGACCAGCGGCAGGATCTCGACCTTGTCCGTCGCATCCTCGACGTCGAGCGTCCGGATCAGCGCGCCGATCTCCTCCCGCGCCGGCTTGATCGCGAACACCATGACGCTGTCGCCCTCGGCCTGGATCGCGACCGTCGAGCGGCCCAGCACCGGGTGCTCATACTGGCGGTAGAAATTCGCGAGCGTCGCCGCGATGTTCGCCGCGTTGCCTTTCGTGATGGGGAACGTCTCGAGCTCCGGCGTGTTGCTCACGACGTTCTCATCCCACATCTTGATGGTGTCTTCGATCTTCGCCCAGTCCTCCGGCATGCACAGCACGATCAGGATCTGGGCCTCGTCGAGCGGGATGACCTGGTACGTGCTGCTCTGCGCCGCCGTGCTGCGCGACATGCCCGGCATGCGTCCGCGCCCGCCCGGCAGCGGCGTCACGGCCGGGCTGCCGCCGGCACCCAGAAGCGCCTGGACCATCTGCGCCACCTGGCTCGGCCGCAGTTGCTTCAATTCGACGACGTGCCGCTCGAGCTCGGGGCTGGGCAGGTCAAGCTGCTGAATCAGCCGGCCGACGCGCTCCATCTCCTCGCGATCGGCGATCACGTGGAAGGTGTTGCTGACCTCGTCGGGCACGATCGTCGCGCTGCGCCCGGCGCGGCCGCCGGTCTGGCTCATCCCCTGCGCGATCTGCGTGACCAGGTTGGTCACGTCCGCGACCTTCGCGTACTGCAGCGTAAAGGTCTGGTACGTGTCCGGCAGCGGCTTGTCGATGGTCTCCAGCAACTCGCGCACGCGCTTCAGGCCGTCGTCGTTCGCGTACACGATCAGCGAGTTCGTCCGCGTGTCCGCGACGAGGCGGATGGTCTTCTTGGCCCGCTCGAAGATGCCTTCCGTGAAGATCTCCTCCGGCGAAACGCCGCCGGCCTGCACCGCGGGCGTGGGCTGCACGGGCGGCACGGGTTGCCCGGGGCGGCGGTTCCGCTGCTGCATCAGCATCTGCTGGCGGATCTGCTGCTGCATCTGCCAGTTCGGCGTGCGCTGCTGCCCCTGCTCCTGCTGGAGGATCTGGTTGAGCAGGTTCGCGACCTCGGTCGCGTCCGCGTGCAGAATCTCCACCACGACTGTCTTGAACTCGCCGATCTCGGGCTTGATATCGAGCGTATCGATCAGCATTTTGATTTGCGCGAACTGGTCCGGCATCGCCTTGACAATGATGGTGTTCGTGCGCTCGTCCGCCACCATCTGCACTTCGGTGCTCCCGCTCGCGGCGGGCGCGGCCACCGGCTGCGCGACCGGCCGCCCGGTGCGCGGATCGGGGACCATCCGGATCTGCGGAACCTGCTGCGCCCCGCCGATGTTCAGGAACGCGCGGACGCGCTGCTCGATGTCCATCGCGTTGGTCTTGATCTCGAAGATCCGCATCTCGCGGGGGTCGTTCGGCGCGATGTCGATCCGCTCCTGCAGCACCATGAACCGCCGCACGTCGCGGGCCAGCGCGACGATCTTGATCTGGTTGCTGTCCGCCATCGCGGTCAGCCGCGTGTAGTCCGGCAGCGTGTCGCCGAACGCGTCCACGATCGTCTGCGCCGAGCGGTCCTTCACCTGGTAGTAGACCGTGACGTATTCCATGTCGCGCGGGTTGGCGCGCTCGAACGCGTCCACGGTGGGGAATACGAGCTGCAGGTCGACGTGCTGCGGCATCTCCGACAGCGGCACGATGTAGACGTGGTACTCTTCCTCGACGAAGCGGTAGCCCTTTTCGTGCAGAATCAGGTTCAGCTCGTCCAGCGCCTCCTGCTTCGTGAACTTGCGATCGCTGACGTACGTCAATTCCCCGCCGATCACCACCGTCCCTTCGTCCAGCAGCGGCTTGCCGATCCGCTGGACGAAGTACGCAAGCACATCCTCCCAAGGCATGCCGTTGAAGTTGAACCACTCCCCGTCGTCTTCCGTGGACGGCCGGCGCGTCAGCTTCTCGGGCTCCTCCGGCGTCTCCGGCTCCGGCACTTCAGCGTGCGGCGCCGGCGCGGTCGCCGCCGGCCCCGCCAGGCTCTCCGGCGGGCCGACGAAATCCGCCGGCACGGTCGGCGGCTCGCCGCGGCCGTTCGCGCCGCTGCGCTGGGTCGACGCCAGCGCGCGGGCCTTGCGTTCCTCCAGGCTCAGCTCGCCGGACTTGGCCGGCGGCGGCAACGTCGGCCGGCTCGTGGCGGTGGGGCGGCGCGCGGGCGGCGTGGCGCGCTGCGGAGTGGGCTTGGGCTCTACGTGGCCGCTGCGCTCCTTCTCTTCCTGCTCGCGCTGCATCTGGTCGCGGAGCTTCAGCAGTTGCTCCAGGGCGGCTTGCGTGTCGGTGGGCTGGTCCGGCAGCGGCGGCTCTTCTTCGAGCCGCGACTCCGGCTCGACCGGATCCGGCTCCGGCGGCTCCTGCGCCAGGGTCGTGGGAACCCACAGCAGCCCCGCGCTCCCGAGAACCAGACCAAGCAGCCGGCACAGAGTTGTGCGCCAAATCATGCGATCACCTCTCCGCTCATGCCAAAACAGCCTTTGCGGCTGTCCGGTACGCATTCCCGCCGGACCCGGGCCGCGCCCGCCAACAGCGCGCGGGCCCCCTGGGCCGCGAGGTCCGCTATTTATACCCGCAAACCCCCCGGGGGTGGCAGTGCAAAAAAGGGTCGCCGGCAAGTTCTTTGACGCCCCAACATCCTTGCTCATGGGCACTTAGACGCGGGGGCCCGACGGCCGGCCGACCGGCCCCGCTTCAGGTTGCAGGAACGCCCGCTGGAAGGCCTCCCAGACCTCCGGGTGCGCGTCGGCATTGAGCACCTCGCGCTCGGCGAACTTCCTGCCCAATGCATAGAAATAATCCCTGCCATTGGCGCGCACGACAATGCCCTCGGGAACGACCAGCAGCAGCGTCCCGTCGTGAATCGGCTGGTCGAGCCGATACTCACTGAGCGGCTGATCACGATGCGCCTCGTCCAGCACGTACGCGATCAGCTCACCATTCAGGCGCGTCGTGCCGCAGACGTACTTCTGGGCGTCCGGGTCAGACTTGGGCGGCTCAACGATGGTGGCACGCGGCTCATCAACAACCGCCGTCTTGGTCTCCGGCTCCGGCTGCTTTATCGCGACCCGCGGCGTGTAGGGCACGAACAGGCTGCGCTCGAAGATCGTCTTGTACGCCGGCAAGTCTTCCGCCAGGCGCCCGCGCTCCAGCTCCGGGATCTCGTCCGGCAGCACGGGGTGCCCCATCATCGGCAGTCGCGGCAGGACCAGCGCGACGGCGGACACGTTCAGCTTCAGCTCCGGTCCGTCCGGACCCGTCGCCGCCTCGCGCCGCGCGGCACCGCCCCGGCCGGGCCGCGTGCCACCCCCGCGGCCGCGCGTCGAATTCACGTCGGCCACCACGGCCTGCTCCGCCGAGATGCGGACCTTGTCCAGGCGCGCCAGGTAGTCGCGGCGATAGAAGTCGCATAGGAAGCCGACGATCGCCTTCAGGGAGCCGCTGGCACTGATCGTCAGCGGCACGCCGGTGGACTCGTCCTTGTAGCGCACGAACGCACCCGGGCTGACCTTGGCGCTCTTGAGGCCGTGGCGTTCGAGCAGCATGTGCATGTCTTCGCGGAAGCGGCGCTGCGCCTCCTGCGGGTCCGCTGAAAACGTGCGGCTGGTCAGCTTTTCCCACTGCGCGTCCACCGACTGCAGGTTCCGCAGCTCGGCGCGCAGGTCCTTCTGGCGTTTCTGTTCGTCGCCGATCTGCTTCTGGATGGCCTTGTAGGGCTCGACCGCCGTCCAGCGGACGATCATCGCCAGCGCCAGCCCGCTGAGCGCCCCGCCCACGCAGATTGCCAGAACTTTCTCGCGCCGCGTCATGAGCTTGCTCCGCGCCTACAACCGTCCCAGCGTGTTGAGCCGATCCTTGCGCTCCTTGGCCCGCTTGGCCGCCCCCTCCCGGAACTCGAGCAGCTTGCGGAGCAGCACGCGGACATCGGCCTTGCCGTTGAAGCGTGCCGCGTCGGGCACCGGCGTATAGGCGCCCTGCGAGGCGTCGTACAGGCGCTCGCCTTCCACCTCCAGCGCGTTGAGTGCTTCCACGTATTTCGTCGGCACCTGCCAGTCAACCGTGTAGAGGTTGCGCAGCGTGATGCCCGGCGTCCGCGAGATCGTGTCGAGCTGGATCTCCTGCACCACCATCTTCTCGTTCGGCTGGTTGCCGAGCGTCCCGGCCGCCTGCACGACGTTGAGCAGCTCGTCGGGCCAGACCGCTTCCACCGCCCAGTCGCTGGCCAGATCGATCCGATTGAGAATCTTCTTCTTCTCGGCCACTTCTTTCTGCAACTGCTTGTTGCTGTCGCGCAGGCGGTCGCGCTGCGCCGTCAGCGCGTGGAACTGCCTGCCCACCAGGCCGCCGACCGCGATCACCACCATGAGCGCCGCCAGCACGCCGATGCGCGCCCGGCGCTGCAGCGTCTCGCGCGACGACACCGGCCGCTTGGGGTTCAGAAAGTCCAGCGCCAGCGCGCCCTCGCGCCCCAGTCCCCACGCCAGGCCCAGCGCCGCGGAAAAGGAGCGCAGCTTGGGCGACTCGGCCGGGTCCACGCCCAGCGCGCTGGTCGGATCGTACAGGGTGACGGGCAACCCGAGCCGCTGCTGCAGCCGGTCGGCCAGTTGCGTCTCCACCCCCGTCCCGCCGGCCACCACCAGCTCGTCAACCGTGGCCTCCGTGTCCGTCGCCCGATAGGCCTGCAGCGTGCGCGTCGTCTCGACCAGCAGCTCGTTTACCGCCGCTTCAATCGCCTCGTCCGAGCTCTCCAGATCGCTCAACTCGGCGATCGCAGCGACGCGCGAATCATCGTACGTGCCCGGATCGCCCGGCGGCAGCGGAACGTTCACGTTTGCCGACCGCGCAAACAGCAGCGCGTCGCCGAACACGACGTCGATCTCCGTCGCCGACGGCCCGACATCCAGGAACAGCACCCGCCGCGGCGCCCCGCCCCGCATCTTGTGCACGCTGATCAGGTTCGCGTACGGGCGCAGGCCGATGCGCGCCGGCGTCAGCCCCGCCGCCTCGCACGTCAGCCGCACGCGGTCCAGCGTCTCGACCGTCACCGCCGCGAGCAGCACCTCCGTCGCCTGCCCGGCCTCGTCGCGGTTCATGATGACGAAGTCCACCGCGGCCGAGTCCAGCGGGAACGGCAGCTCCTTCATCGCCTGGAAGCGGACCGCCGCGGCCACCTCGTTCAGCGGCGTCGGCGGCAGCGCCAGGCGATTGATGACCGCCCGCTCGCGCGGCACGTCCACCACGACCGTCCTGTGGTGCAGCTTGTGCCGCCGCAGCATCGCGCGGATGAACCCGCCCATCGCCTCCGGTTCGTCCGGGTCCACGGCGTTCGGCAGGCGATGAGAATGCGCATCTTCCAGGACCGTGCGGTTGGGGCCCACGCGCGCCACCACGATGCGCAGGGAGCGCTTGTCCCAGTCGAGACACAGGGCTTTGCGACTCAGCTTGATCACCGCCATACACTCCGCCGGCCCTATTGGCCGGTCACCATCACCGTATCGTCATCCACGCGCCACGCAAAGCCCAGCGCGGTCAGATCGCGCCGGTAGAGCACCTGCGCCAGCGAGCCGCGCAGCTCGATGATCCACTCCAGCCGCTGGGCCAGCTTCGTGTGGTCGCCGTACCCGACGATCTCCACGTGGAACTGCAGCGCCTTGACCGTCAGCTTGTCCTTCAGCGTGGCCAACGTGCCCGCGTCCATCGCCCCCGAGCTGACCAGCCAGTCCAGCGATTTCAGCGCGTCACCGCTCTGCTCGCGCCGCAACGTGACGATCGCCTCCGCCGCCTCGGGCGGCATGCCGTCCAGCGCCTTGAGCACGACCAGCGGCGCCGTGTTAACGTTGACGCGTCCGATGAGCGTTTGCTGCCCGGTCTGCTGCTGCTGCCCGCCTGGCGGCTGCGGCCCGCCGGTCGTTTCCTCGCCACCTT
Source organism: Phycisphaerae bacterium (assembly GCA_017999985.1). Taxonomy (NCBI): domain Bacteria; kingdom Pseudomonadati; phylum Planctomycetota; class Phycisphaerae; species Phycisphaerae bacterium. The sequence goes on from JAGNKU010000001.1 coordinate 139,310, forward strand.
CCTCCCGCGCATCCTCTTCCTGCATGCCGGGCTGCCGACGGTCCTGGCCGGCCTGCCGCCCCGCCCGCTTGTCCGCCTCCTTGTCGGCATCGGCGTCCCCTTCTTCGTTCGCTTCGCCCTGCTCCTCCTGTTGCTGTTGCTGCTGCTGTTGCTGTTGTTGTTGTTGTTGTTGTTGCTGCTGTTGTTGCTGCTGCTGGCTGGTGCCCGGCTCGCGCGACCAGATCGTCAGGTACGCCGCGACGCCACGATTCAGCAGGCCGTCACCATTGTCGTACGCGGGGAACGACGCATCGCCGTCGTCCTCGTTCGGGTCGAGATAGCCGTTGCGGTTCGTGTCTTCGCCGTACAACATCGCCGCCGTCCAGCCCTTGACCAGCAACAACTCCTCCAGCGTCTCGAAGGGACCATTCTTGGTCAGATACGCGGGCTCGAGCGTGTTGTAATACTCGTTCTCCGCCCCGCCCGGCCGCGGCTCGTCGTCCTCGTCCCGCCAGTCCAACAGCGCCGCGATCAGCTCCGGCGCGTTCTGCACCTGCAGGTCCAGCAGCAGCGGCGTCAGCAGCGCCTCGAGCTCCGTGTCCGTCGCCGCATTCAGGTTCAGCTTGCTCGCTTCCGGCGTCACGCCGTAGCGCAGCGTGTCCGGCGGCCCGTCCAGGTTGTCTGCCACGACGCTGTAGCGCCACGCCACCGGCGCCGCGCCGGACTCGAGCAACTGGGTCCGCGAACCCATCTTGGTAACCGGGTCGTCCTCGCGCAGGTAATCCTCGGCCCACACGAGCGCGTGCCGGAAACGCTCGGGCACGTCCCACCACGTCGTCGGGTCGTCGCGGGACGCGCGCAAAATCGTGATCACCTCTTCCAGCCCCGACTCGGCGATCAGCCGCGCCTGCTGCCCGTCGCGCTGCGCCTGCACGCCGGAGATCTCGGCGTTCACGAAGAACATGAACCCGGCCATGATCAGCGCCAGCAGCCCCACCAGCACCAGCACCACCGGCAGAATGATCCCGCGCGCCCGGCCGCTCACTTGCCCCCTCCCGTCTCCTCCTCGCCGCCGGCGCCCGGCGTCACGGACTGGTAGACCTCCTCCACCTGACTGCCAAGGTTGTTCATGCGGCTCGTGAACATCTGGTCGGCCCCGGCCAGCCGCACGATCGCGCTGTAATGGTCGGGGTTCGGCACGTCCGGACCGGTCGGATACTGGTCTAGGGGATACGTTTGCAGGTCCTGGTCCTCCAGGTCCTCACGCTTCAGCGACGTGAAGCCAACCGTGATCTGGATCAACTGCGGCAGCGGATTGCCCTCCGACACGTTCCACGTCGTGTTCCACTCGATGCCGTCAAAGAAACGGAACTCCAGGTAACCCAGCTCCGGCGACCACAGGTCGTGCCGCAGATAGAGCAGGTCCTCGTCCTCGGGGATCTCCGCCTCGGTGAGCAGCGGGTTGATCGCCCGCCGCTCGGTGCGCAGGATGCCGCCCACCAGCGGCTCGCCGTCCTCGGTCGTCTCCTCGGGGTCGATCCACAGCGCGTAGGTGATCTCGCGCAGGTCGTGCTCCGGCATCGGCCGCACTTCGGACTCGCGGTAGAACGCGTAGGAGTCCGGGCCCGGCAGCGGGTTGGTCACGAACGTGATGCTCCGCCGATCGCCGGCGAAGCACGTGATCGGGAACCCGACCTGCTCGCAGCCGATCGCGTTGCGCAGCTCGCTCGACATGCGGTCCAGCACCTGCTGGACAATCTGCGTGCGGTCCAGCGCGGCCGCGGCCTGCTCGCGAATGGCCAGGGTCTGCCAGAAGAACGTCAGCAGCGCCGCGAGCAGCATCGCAATCAGCGCGATCGAGATGATCACCTCGAACAGCGTCAACGCGCGGGCAACTTGTGGGCCCCGCCAGCTCACCGGCGCCCTCCCTGCGAGCGCTCATACTCGTCGCGCATCCGCATCAGGTCCTCGATCGTGTACTCGCCATTCGGACCCGAGCCCTGGCCCACGTTCACGCCACTCGGCGGCGGACCCGGCCGCGCCGCGGGCCGCTGACCCGGCGGCGCCCCCATCCGCTGACCCGGCCCCTGGCCGCCCGGTGCCCCCTGGCCCGGCATGCGCCCCGGGGCGCGTCCGCCGCGCGGCGGCGGCGGCGGAATGCCACTCCCGCCGCCGGCCCTGCCTGTCTCGACGGCCTCACGAATCGCGTTGGCCAGCTCGTCCGGAGACGCACCACCGAGTTGATCGGCATTCAATGCGCCGCCGCCGAACTGCTCCGCCAGCTCGGCCAGCTCCGACGGCATCCCGCCGGCGCTGATCTGCTGCAGGAGCGGCAGTAGCATCGGCAGCAGTTGGGAGATCATGTCGGGATCGAGCAGCGTCATGAGCTGCTGCAGGTCCACGTTGGACGGATCGAAGCCGGCGATCGGAATCGCCTGGCGCAGTTGCTCGGCCTGCTCTTCCGTCAGGCCCCCTTCGGAGACCAGGTCGAGGGTGCCCGGCTTGGCCTTGAAGAACCCGAGCTGCCGCATCAGCCGCGCGCTGCTGATGCCGGATACATCGTCCTGGAGCGACGGGTCCGGCTGGTAGTAGACCTGCACCGTGATCAGGCGCAGCTCCTCCTGGTTCTCGCGGTCGAGCGGCTCGTTCCGCACGTGCCAGAAATAGCCCGGGTACTCGTCGCCGAACTTGTCCTCCACGTCCTCCGCTTCGCTGATCCGACGCTGGATCTCCGGATCGAGCTGCACCATGGCGACGATGCGATCCGCCAGCAGCGCTGCGCGCAACTGCTCCTCGGCGTACGTCGTCATGTTCAGCCCGCCGCACAACTGGGCGCCGAGCAGCCCCATCGCCGTCACCAGGACGGCCAGGGCCACGACGACCTCGAGCAGCAGCGCGCCACGGACACGGCACACTCCGCGGGCTGACCGGCGCGACGTCACCTGTAGTCCTCCGGGTTGTATTCCACTGCTTCTTCCTCCGGCAGCGCCTCGGGCCGCTGCACCTCGCTCGCAGGCACCGGCGTCCAGTCCTCGATCTTGACGCGCCCGAAGCGCCCGTCGAGCGTCACCAGCAGCCCGAACCCACGCTCGTCCCGCAACACCCAGCGCAGCGAGTTGCACGTGCCGTCCGGCGCGAAATCCAGGTCCAGGCCCGCCGGCAATTCCACCACCGGCACCAGCTCGATCTCCACCTCGGGAAACTCGAGCCGCTCGTCGATGATCCGGATCGGCGGCGGCCCTTCCGGCAGCAACTGCACGCCCTCGACCCACACGTCTGACAGCAGGATCTGCTGCCGGGCCCAGCCCACCGGCGGCGTGATGTACAGGTGCGGCGCCTTCAGCGCGTCGGCCTGACACAGGACCCGCACGCTCCCGTCCGGACGGGTCCGGATGCGGTAGGTGCGGGTCTCGTTCATCGCCTCGGCCCGGCACATCGCCACCAGGGCCTGCAGCCGCCGGGCGGATTCCTTCACGTGCTCAGCGGTCGCGACATTCCGGAACTCCGGCCACATGAAGGCCGCAACGACCCCGAGCAGTGCGATGACCATCAGGACCTCAAGGAGCGTAAAGCCGTTGTGCACGTTGTGCCGCATCGGAACGCTCCTCACCGCGGGCGTCGCACCCGGCGCGGGGCTCCGGGCTAGTTCTTCGTCCAGTTGCAGATGTCGTCGTCCGTACCGCTTTCACCGTCCGGGCCGTTGCTGGACAGGTCAAAGCTCTCCTTGTTGTAGCTGCCCGGATACTCGTAGTTGTAATCGTTGCCCCATTGATCCTTGAGCCCCTTCGCCTCTTCGATGAACGGACCGCCGCCGGTCTTCCACTTCTTGGCCAGTTCTTCATCGTCCGGCGGCTCGACCAGAGCCAGCAGCCCTTCGTCGGTCGAGGGGTACTTGCCCATCGCCAGGCGATACATCTTGAGCGCGCTGGGTAAGCTGCCGTTCGGCCCGATTGCGGCCTCGGTCAGCCCGATCTTTGCCGTATTGGGTGCGTTGATGAAGCTCGGGACCACGAACGCCGCCAGAAGCCCGATGATGACCACCACCATCAGCACTTCCAAAAGGGTGAAGGCTCGCGCGCGCCGAGCATTGCGTGTGTTGGTTCTCATCAGCTTCTCCGTTTCAGATGCCGCGACCATGCCAGACCACACTCCGATTCCGGGATTACGTTCTCATGCCGGACATCGCCATGCGCAGGATGGGCACCAGCAGCGCGATGGCGATGAAGGCGATCATGCTGCCCATGAACAGCAACAGCGCCGGCTCCAGCAGGCGCATCGTAAAGTCAATCTGCCGCGCTGTCCGCTCCTCCTGCGTGTTGGCAATTTCCACCAATACCTTGTCCAGGCTGTTGCTCTCCTCCGCGACGGCGATCATGTCCACGATGGCCGGCGGGAATACCTTGCTGGCCGCCAGCGGCTTCGCCAGCGATTCACCGCCGCGGACGCTCTCGGCGGCTTCGTCAATCCCCTCCGCCAGCACCGTGTTGCCGGTCGAGTCCTTCGAGATCTTCAGTGACTGCAGGATTGGGATGCCGTTCGCCAGCATCGTGCCGAACACGCGGCAGAAGCGGCAGATCGCCACCATCGTGAAGATTTTGCCGAACCCCGGCAGCTTCAACTGCACGCGTGACCAGTGCGTGCGCCCCGCCGCGCTCTTGAAATATCCGATGATGACGGCGGCGATGACCCCGACCACCGCCACGACCCAGAGTCCGTAGTCGTGGAGCGTATCGCTGACCCCGAAGACAATCTGCGTGGGCAACGGCAGAACCTGGCTGCTCAGCACGCCGCGAATCTTCGGCACGATGAATGCCATGATGAACGACACCGCGCCGATCGCCCCGAACAGCAGCACGCTCGGATAGATCAACGCCCCGATGAACTTGTTCTTCAACGCATCCTGGCGCGCGACAAACTCCGACAGGCGGGCCAGCACATCCTCCAGGAACCCGCCCTTCTCGCCCGCCCGCACCATCGCCGCGTGCAGCTCCGGAAACGCGTGCGGATGCGCGCGCATCGCGTCCGCCAGCGCCTCGCCCCCGGACACGTCGTCGCGCACCTCGCGCAGTACCCGCGCCAGCGCCGCCGAACTAGATTGCTGCGACAACACCTCCAGCGCCCGCAGGATCGGCACACCCGCCCGCAGCAGGTCGGCCAGTTGCTCGTACATCTGCCCGACCTTCGAGAGGCTCACCTTCCGCGCCCGGCCCGTGAACAGCGACCGCTGCTGCGCCTTCTGCTCTTCAACCTCCACCGGCAGCAGCGAACGCTCATCCAGCACGCGCGCCGCCGCCAGCGCACTCTCAGCCAGCAACGTGCCACTGACCTGCTCACCGGCCGCGTTCCGCGCTTTGTACACAAACGTCGGCATGCGTCACGCTCTTCCAACGGCGCACGGCAGCGCCTAACAGGCACCGCCGGCACAGCTTATACCCCCGGGCCACCGCCCGGATGCACGCCGCGGCGGCTCATTCAGTATTATCGGCCAGGCGGCCCGCGGCCACCCGCGCGGTCCACTCGCCTCCGCCCACGCCCGACGCACCACAGACCTTGTGCTGCCGGCGATCGCGGTTAGATTATGCCGCAGACAAGCGTGTGTGAGAAGGCGACAAACTTATCGGACGTGCGAAGCGCGGCGAAACGCGGCACGCCGCCCGGCTTTCCGCCGACAGGACCACTGCCCATGCCAGGCACCAAGGCCGCCCGCGAACCGAAAAAACAGGCCGGTTGGACCGAGCTCGGCCTGAACACCAAGACCCTTGAGGCCGTCCGGCGGGTGGGCTTCGAGACTCCCACCGACATCCAGCGCGAGCTCATCCCCCTTGCCCTCGCCGGCCGCGACTGCCTCGGCCAGGCCCGCACCGGCACCGGCAAAACCGCCGCTTTCGGATTGCCCGTGCTCCAGTTGCTCACGCCCGGCGGCGGCGTGCAGGCGCTGATTCTCGTGCCCACGCGCGAGCTGGCCGTGCAGGTCGATGAGCACATTCGCCTCCTCGCCGGGCCCGGCGGCTTGAAGACCGTCGCGATCCTCGGCGGCCGCGGCATCAAGCAGCAGGTCGCCACGCTGCAGCGCCATCCGGAAATCGCGATCGGCACGCCTGGGCGCGTGCAGGACCTGATGCGCCGCAAGGCCCTCAGCCTCGACCAGGTCAAGCTCGCCGTCCTCGACGAAGTCGACCGCATGCTCGACATTGGCTTTCGCGACGACATCCGCCGCATTCTGCGGGCGATCGAGCACCCGCACCAGACGATCTTCGTCTCGGCGACGCTCGACGAGGAGATCCAAAAGCTCGCCAAGTCGTTCATGCACGACCCGGCGGAGGTCAACGTCTCCCGCGACATGCTGACCGTCGAAGGCGTCGACCAGAGCTTCGTAACCGTGCATCCCGAGGACAAGTTCGCCACGCTGGTCGGGCTGCTGAAGCACGAGGCGCCCACGCTCGCGATCATTTTCACCAACACGAAGCACAAGGCCCGCCGCGTCGCGCAGAGCCTCAAGCGCGAGGGCATCGACTGCCGCGAGATTCACGGTGACCTGGTGCAGGAACGCCGCGAGCGCGTGATGAAGAGCTTCCGCACGCAGAAGACGAAAGTGCTCGTCGCCACGGACCTCGCGTCGCGCGGCCTCGACGTCATGGACATCTCCCACATCGTCAACTATGACATCCCCGCCGACCCCTCGGGCTACGTTCATCGCATCGGCCGCACGGCCCGCATGGGCAAGAGCGGCCGCGCGATCACGTTCGTCACCACCGAGGAGGGCAAATTCCTCACGGAGGTCGAGAAGCTCATCAACAAGGAGCTGCCCTGCTTCGATCCGCCCTGGCTCATCAAGCGCCAGCCCACGCCGACGCAGATCGCCGCGGCGGTCCAGGCTGAAACCGAAGGCCCCGCCGCGCCCGGCCGCTACAGCACCCCGCGGCAGCGCGACGAGGTGCTCGACTCGCTCGGCCTCCGCCCCGTCAAACGCACGCTCGGCAGCCGCTTCCGCAGCCCCCGCAAGTTCCGCCGCTAGCCTGTGGGGTCGGGGAACCGCGAAGCTCTGCTTTACGCCGGGTGACGCCAGACCTCCGCTTTGCGCCGGGGGACGGCAAAGCTCCGCTTTGCCTCAACAAACCAGAGGTTTGTTCTCCCCGCGCGGATGCGCGATTCGAACGCCTAGCCCCGCGCCAGATACGCCAAGACGTCGTCCACCACCGCGTACATCCGCCGCAGCCCGCCCGGCGTCCGCGCCGCGATGTGCGGCGTCACGATGCACCGCGGACACGCGAACAGCGGATGCTCCGGCGGCAGCGGCTCCGGCTCCGTGACGTCCAGCGCCGCGCCCGCCAGGCGCTCCGCCTGCAGCGCCGCCGTCAGCGCCGCAGTATCCACCACCGCCCCGCGCGCCGTATTGATCAGTATCGCCGTCGGACGCAACTGCGCCAGCACCGCCGCATTAATCAGCCCGCGCGTCAGCTCCGTCAGCGGCACGTGCAGCGTGACGATGTCGCTCGCGGCCCAGAGCGTCTCCTTGCTCACCGGCGCCGCCGGAAAATCGAACGGACCGACCGCGACGATATCGTTGTAGATGACCCGCGCGCCGAAACCCGCCGCGCAGGTGCGCGCGACGCGCGACCCGATCCGGCCCATGCCCACGATGCCCACCGTCAGCTCGCGCAGCTCGCACCCGTGCGCACCCGACCGCGCCGCGTGAAACTCCCCGCGCCGGTACGCGTCCGCCAGCCGTCCCGTCGGCCGCAGCAGTTGCAGCATGAAGCTCACGGCCAGGTCGGCGACCGCATCGGTCGAAGCGGCCGGCGTGTTCAGCACGGCAATCCCCAGTTCCGCCGCCGCCGCCACGTCCACGCGATCGACGCCCACGCCGGCCACCCCCACCACGCGCAACCGCCGGCCGGCCTCGAGCAGCCGGCGGCGCACGGGCGTGCTGGTCCGTACCACCAGCGCGTCACAGTCGGCGATCAGTCCGCAGAGCGTGTCTTCGTCGGACACCGGCGCCCGCCGCACCTCGGCACCGGCCGCCAAGCGGGCCTCCGCGTCGGCGTCCAGCGTTTCGACCAGCAACACGCGCGGCCTGGCCGCCATGACGTTCATCTCAGTAGTCCGCCGACGCTCCGCTCTCGGTTCAGTGGTCAAGTGTGTCACGGCTTGAGAGCAGTGGCATGGTAACCCAGCTTGTGATCAGCGCCCGCGCAGCGCTACTGCGCCTGGGCCGGTTGCTGTGCTGGCGGCGGCAGCGGGGCCGGACGCGCGGGCTGGGTGGCCGGACCGCGCGGGGGGGCACCGGCCAGCATGATCGGAATGGCCAGCTCCTTGAACTCCGGCGACGCGTCGTCGGTCTCGATCAGCAGCCGCGTGCCACCCGCCGGAATCGACTCCGCCACCGGCAGCGTAACGCGCAACTGGTACGCGGCGATCGTGGCCTCGGCCGACGGCGGCGCCGACGGCAGCAGTTCCCACTGCACCGGCCCCAGATCGCTTTTCACCCCCAGGATCTTGATTGGCTTGGCCACCTGGTACTGCACCCGGACGATCTGCTGCGTGGGGCTGGCCGCGGCCAACGGAACCAGCAGCTTCATCGGAGTCGTGATGACGCGCGGCTGAATGTTGGCGCTGACATTAATCTGGATGTTCGCCACTTCGGGCAGCGCCGGCTCGAGCGTGATCATCGTGCGGTTAAAGCCCTTCTGCAGCGGCGGCCTGGTCGTCACGGTGAGCTCGTATTCCATCTCCGGCTTGATCTCTTTCAGCTCGGCGTTGAACACGCCCCAGTTCTGGTCCGGCTGCATCTTCAGCGCGAGCGGCTTGCCGTACTTGTTCTCCAGCTTCAGCGTCTTGCTGGCCGAGGAGTCCGCTTCGAGCCCCTCGAACATGACCCGGTCCGACGGCGTGATCGCGTAAATCGCGTTCACCTTGCCCTCGACCGGAATCTCCGCCGCGACCTGCTGCGTACCCGCGACGTAGAGCATGACCTTCTTGTGCGCCTCCCCGGTCCGCCGCGTGTCGTAGCTCACTTCGATCTGGCAGCTCTCGCCCGGTGCCAGCGGCGACTTCGGCTGCGTCGGCACGGTGCAGCCGCAGGTGCTCTTCGCCGACAGACTGATCGCCTCAGGCCCAACGTTCTTGAGCGTGAACTCGCGCTTCGCTACCGCGCCCTGCCAGATCTCGCCGAACTTGAAGTCCGGCGGATCCACCTCCAGCTTGACGTTCGCGACCGGCTGGGTCGCCGGCGGCACGTGCGACGGCGACGGCGCGGGCGGCGGCGGCACCTGCCCCACCGCCACGCTCGTCGCCCAGACGCCCAACGCCACGATCACCAACCGCGGACACCATCGCATGTTCATCGCTCTCACTTTCCCTCGTGTCATCGCCGAATACTCCTCTGACCACGACCGGCACTGCACGCCCGGCAGTACGCCTTGCTAGTACGCAATCCAACGCTCGCTGTTCACTCAGGCCTCCGGCGCCCTGTCCGCCGCGCGGCGGCGCAATTGCCCGCACGCCGCCTCAATGTCCTGCCCGCGGGAGGTCCGAATATGCGCGTTGACGCCGTGCTCGCGCAACGCCGCCTGAAACGCGTAGGCGGATTCGCCGCTGGGGCGCCCGAACGGCAACCCTGGCACGGGATTATACCGCAGGAGGTTCACGTTGCAGCGCAACCGCCGGATCAGCCGGGCCAGTTGGGCCGCGTGCCGGGCCTCCATGTTGACGCCGTCGAGCAGCACGTATTCGAGCGTGATCTCGCGGCCGGTCTGGTCAAAGTAGTCCGCGCACGCATCCAGCAGCTCGGCCAGCGGGACCTTGCCCCACGGCACCAGTTCCTCGCGCAGCGCCTGGTCCGGCGCGTGCAGCGACAGCGCCAGGTTCAGCGGCAGTCCCTCGCGGGCCAACCGGCGAATCTGCTTCGGCAGGCCCACGGTGCTGAGTGTGATCCGGCGGGCCCCAATGCCCAGCCCCCAGGGCGCGTTGAGAATGCGAATGGCCTGCACGACGGCGTCGTAGTTCGCCAGCGGCTCGCCCATGCCCATCAGCACGATATGCGACAGCCGGCCGCTCTCGCCCGCCGCGGGATCGACGTGCGCCGTGATCAGCCCGCGCACGCGCAGCGCCTGCTCGACGATCTCGGCCGCGGTGAGATTCCGCTGCACGCCGGCCAGCCCGCTGGCACAGAACCGACAGCCGACCGGGCAGCCGACCTGCGACGAGAGGCACGCCGTGTGCCGGTCGGCCTCGGGAATCCAGACGGTCTCGATGGCCGCGCCGTCCGGCCAGGTCAGCAGCAGCTTGCGCGTGCCGTCGGCCGCGACCGACTCGGCGGTGATCGCGGAGCGGTAGATATCCGCCTGCGCCTCCAGCGCCGCGCGCAGCTCTTTCGACAGATTGGTCATCTGCGCGAACGTGGTCGTCCCGTGCTGGTAAATCCAGGCGAGCACCTGCTCAGCCCGGTAGCGCGGCTGGCCACTTGCGGTCAGCCACGCCTGGAGCGCAGCCAAGTCATCACCCAGCAGGTGGCGTCGCGTCTCGGCAGGGACCGCCGCGCACGGTACGGCCGGCGGGGTCGTGGTTCGCGGACGGCGGGGCAAGGAGCGGATACCTCATGGCGGGCGGTCCGAGGTCACTGCCCCCGATACCGCCGCGGTCGTGATGCACAATTCGGCGATTATACCACATCGGGCCCGCGCGCCCAAGCCAGCATCGCAGGCCGGATTGCGCGCCCGGATCACGCCCGCTTGCAAGCTTTTGGGCCATTGCCTATGCTCAAGTAGTGGCAGCGCTTGCGTATCAATTTGCCGGGGGCCACGCGCGGCTGGGGCCGCCCACGGCGGCTACGCAGGATGGATTGGGGGATGCGGCGGCATCCGCAGTGCGGGGGGCGCTCGGAGACTCCCTATGAGCATTCGTACTCGTCCTCGGTCTGAGCAGCGCACGGAGAGCAACGTGACCAAAGCCGACCTTGACTGGGCCAACCTGGACTTTGGATACCACAAAACCGATTTCAACATCCGCTACATGTTCCGCAACGGGCAGTGGGACGAGGGCGTGCTCACGCCGGACGAAACCGTGCCGATGCACATCGCCGCGACGTGCCTGCACTATGGCCAGGAGTGCTTCGAGGGACTGAAAGCGTTCGAGACGCGGCGCGGCGAAGTGGTCGCGTTCCGCCCCGATGAGAACGCGGCCCGCATCATCCGCTCGTGTAAGAAGATCCTGATGGAGCCCGTGCCGGCCCCGATGTTCATCGACGCGATCGAGCGCGTCGTCAACGCCAATCGCAAGTACGTCCCGCCCTACGGCACCGGCGCCAGCCTCTACATCCGCCCGCTCGTGATCGGCACCGGCCCGCAGGTCGGCGTGAAACCGGCGACGGAATTCATGTTCCTCGTCCTGGTCACCCCCGTCGGCCCCTATTTCAAGACTGGCTTCAAGCCCGTGGACCTGGTCGTCGAAGAGGAGGTCGATCGTGCCGCCCCGCTCGGCGTCGGCGACGTCAAGGTCGGCGGCAACTACGCGGCCGGCATCCGCGCCACCATGGCCGCCAAGAAACGCGGCTTCACCGAGGTGCTCTACCTCGACGCGAAGGAGAAACACTTCATCGATGAATCCGGGCCGGCGAATTTCTTCGGTATCACGAAAGACGGCCAGTACGTCACGCCCGCCAGCCCGTCGATTCTGCCGTCGATCACGAACAAATCGCTCCTCACTCTCGCCGAGGAGATGGGGATGCGCCCGCAACAGCGGCCCATTCACGTGAACGAGCTGTTCGATTTCGTCGAGGCGGGCTGCTGCGGTACTGCCGCCGTGATCACGCCGGTCGGCACCATCACCTACCGCGACCAGAAGATCGTCTACTCCCAGGACGGCCGCCCCGGCCGGCTCACCACCGAGCTCTACCAGCGCCTGCGGGCCATCCAGCTCGGCGACGCCCCCGACCGCTACGGCTGGGTGCACAAGATTCCGCCGCCCCAGGAATAGCCCCGAAACGCGATTCTCCAACCGCGTCGCCCGCGCCAGCCGTGCCGGTTGCGGGCGACGATCATTTGGCGGCTGATTCTGCCCCGCATATCGCGATTGCTGTCCCGCATTCGGGGCAGCGCCCGCTCACATTGCCAGTCAGGTCATAGCCGCACTTCCGGCAGTGGCCGGGCGGAGTGCGACGCCGATCGACGAACCAGAGCAGTACGGTCGGAATCGCCAGAAAAGCGAATGGCCAGCCGAGTGCAAGATACACAATGTGCAAACCACCCCCCAAATGAGGATCGCTGAAGAAACCGATGTACCCTGGCAGGTAGGCAGCCGCGCGCGACCAACTAGTCGGTGGGGGCCGCCGCTCGACGCGCACGAGAACTATCGCGTGCGTGGGGCCGACAGAAATGTCTGCACTCAAGAGCTTCACGCGAACCTCAGTCCAGCACGAAGCTGCCCAGACCGCGAGTAATCCGACGCACAGACATGCCCCCACCCATTTCAGCCACCGACGCATGCGGAAATGGCCACGCACGTCTACGCCTCCCGCTGGCGAGTTGATCGCCGGATTCGCGTCCACATAGCGCTCATACACGGGCGGAGTACCGAGGTCGCAAACGCGATTGGGGCTCCCGCCAGATTCCGTGGCGCACGCCGTCCGCGTCTACGCGCCGAACCGCGCTTCCGCCAGGCCGATCGCACTGAGCAGGCTCTGGGCCTTGTTCAGCGTCTCCTGGTACTCGCGCTCCGGCACCGAGTCCGCGACAATCCCCGCCCCCGCCTGGATGTACGCCCGCCACGCACCGCCGCCCGGATGCATCACCAGCGTCCGCAGCGCGATGCACGTGTCCATGTTGCCCGCGAAATCGACATAGCCGACCGCGCCGGCGTACGGCCCGCGGCGCGTCGGCTCGCACTCGTCGATGATCTCCAGCGCCCGCACCTTCGGCGCCCCGCTCACCGTTCCCACCGGCAGCGCCGCCCGCAACGCATCGAACGCCGTCCGCCCCTCCGCCAACTCGCCGGTCACCGTGCTGGAAATGTGCATGACGTGGCTGTAGTACTCTACGTCCATCACGGAACTGATGCGCACACTGCCCGGCCGCGCGACGCGGCCCACATCATTGCGCCCCAGGTCCACCAGCATCACGTGCTCGGCCCGCTCCTTCGGGTCCGCCAGCAGCTCCTCCCGCAGCCGGCGGTCCTCCTCGTCGGTCGCGCCCCGGCGACGCGTGCCCGCCAGCGGCCGGTTCATCACGACGCCGTCCTGCACGCGACACATCACCTCCGGGCTCGCGCCGACCAGCGTGACCTCCGGGCTCTTCAAATAGAACATGAACGGCGACGGGTTGATCACGCGCAGGGCGCGGTACACATCCAGCGGGTCTGCGCTCGTCTCCACCAGCAGCCGCTGCGACGGCACGACCTGAAAGATGTCGCCCGCGCGGATGTACTCCTGGCAGCGCTCCACGACGCGCTCGAACTCCGCCTGCGTGAAGTTGCTCGTGTACCGCGTCACCGGTGCGGCCGGCAGCGTCACCTGCACCGGATGCAACGCCGACGGCCGGCCCAGCCGCGCGATGACCTCGTCGATCCGTCGCGCGGCCTCATCATACGCCGTGCGCCGTGCTGCCCCATCCGCGTCCGGCGGGATCGCCGCGTGGGCAACCACCAGCGTCACCTTCCGCACATGGTCGAAAACCACCAGCGTTTCGTAGACATCAAACAGCAGATCGGGCAAACCTCGGTCGTCCGCCGGCGCATGCGGCAGACGCTCGTAATAGCGCACGGTGTCGTACGCCGCATAGCCCACGGCCCCGCCCAGAAAACGCGGCAGACCCGGCAGCACCGGCGTGCGATACTCGCGCAGGTGCTGTTCGAGCACCGCCAGCGGATCGTTGGTCCGCTCGGTCCGCGCGGCCCCGGTCGCGTGGTCTATCCAGCGGACCTCGTCGCGGCGGGTCGCAAATGTCCGCTGCGGATCGACCCCCAGGAACGAATAGCGCGCAACGTTCTCGCCGCCAACCACGCTCTCGAGCAGAAATGCACGCGGCCGATCGACCTGTAAACGCGCGAACGCGCTCACCGGCGTCATCTCGTCGCAGATCAGCGTCGCAACCAGCGGCACGCGATTAAACTGCGTTGCCAGCTCTTCGAAACGCGCACAGGATGGAAACAACTCGGCCATGTCGTCAGTGTAGCACGCAACCCGCCCCCCCTGCGATCACAACGACTCCAGGCGCTCCTTCGCTTCTGCGGCCTCCCACGTGCCCGGGTACTTGTCGATGATTTCCTGCAGGACGCGCCGCGCATCGGTCTTGCGCCCGGTCTTCTGGAACACGCGGGCCTCATTCAACAGCCTCGCCGCCTCCTGATTGTGCGGCAAATCGCTCTTGCCTGTCGCCTGCGGCGTCGCGTCGGCCTTGGCCGACTCCGTACCGGCCGGCTTTGCGGCGACCGGCTCTGACACCGCTTCGCCCGCCGTCGTCTTCGGCCGCATCACCGCATACGCACCCTTCGCTTCCGCCACCGCCGCCCGCAGCGCGTAGACCAACTCCGGCTCGCTCGCCGCCCCCGCGGCGCGCGTGTTGCCCTCGCCGTCGATGACGACCTGGTACGGCGCCGGGTCGACATCAGCCAGTTTCCGCGTCAGCGGCAGCTCACCTTCGGGCAGCCCATAGACCTGCGGCCACTTGTACCCCCACTCCGCCGCCTGCTTGCGCGCCGCCTCGGCCTCCGCCGGCGGGTCCGCGTTGATCCCGACGAACTGCACGTGCGAGTCATCCGCCCACGCGCCGTACAGCTCACGCAACGCCTTGACGTGCTTCTCCTCCGGCGTCGGCTTCAAGCGCCAGAAACCCATGACCAGCACGACGCCACCCCGCCGCTGCAACGCGATCGTCTGCCCATCCGCCGTGTCCACGCTCTCATCGGGCGCCGGCTTGCCCACCAAGGCCAGCCGGCGTTGCCGCAGCGCGATCGCCTTCTCGCCCGCCAGTCCCTTGGACCTCAGCGCCTCCAGCGTCTGCGCCGCAAGCTGCCCGTCACCGGCCGCAATCGCCACCAGCCACGCCGCCCGCAATGTGCCGCGGTCCTCCGGCGCTTCCGCCTGCAAACGCGGCAGCCACTCCAGCGCGGTGCGCACGTCGCCCACCGCCAGTGCCGCCCTGATCGTCACCTGCAGCAACCACCCACGCGGCTCCGCGTCCAGTTTCTCCGGCGACAGGTTCCACGCCTTGAGCTGCGCGCGGGCCGCTTCGCCGTCGGCCGGCGACAGGATTTCATTCGCCTTGTCGAACTTCGCGTGCCATTGCTTCAGTTCTGCCAGAACCTGCGCATCCTGCCCCCACGCGACGCCGGCCAGCAGCAGCCCCGCCAGCCAGGCTGCGCTCGTCGCATGCATGATCCGACTGTTCGTACACATACACGTTCTCCGTAGCCGCCAACGCGGCATCCTACCGTACCGCCGGCGCTTTATCCGGGTGGTATGGGCATCTTGCCCGTCTCCCAAACGGGCGGGACGCCCGTACCACCCGACCAGAGGGTACCGCCCGCAGCCCACTGAAGGGTGCTACTGCGGCGGATCGATCCGTTGCGGGTGATGATCGACGTACCACCGAATCTGCCGGGCGAGGCCGATCAGAATGTCCACCTCGTTGACCGACAGCTCGATCCGCCCGAACAGGTGCCGCAGCGCATACTTCAGATGGTCCGGGTTCTGCCCGTACAGAAACCCCACGCGCTCCAGCGCATCGAACAGGCGCTCGAACATGACCTGCTTCTTCTCGTCCGGCGCCACGCCCGGGTCGATCGTCATCGGCAGCGGCGCCCGCCCCTCGCTGGCCAGCCACGCCTGCCGCAGCTCGTAGCACACGACCGCGACCGCCGCCGCCAGGTTCATCACCGGGTACGTTTCCGCCGCCGGGATCGACACGATGCGGTCGAAATGCAGCAGCTCGCGCGTCTGCAGCCCGTAGTCCTCGCGCCCGAACGCGAACGCCACCGGCCCGCGTGCGGCGGCCTGCACCGCCTCGGGGGCCGCCTCGGCGGGCGGGACGGCGGACTGTCGCCGGTAGAGCCCCAGCTTCGATGAGGTCGCGTAGGAACGCACACACCCCGCCAAGGCCGCGGGAATATCCGCCACGACGCGCGCCGCATGGAGAATCTCGACTCCATGCGTGGCGTACGCGACGGCGACCTCGTCATCGACGGCGCAGCGTGGCGCGACGATCACGAGTTCGGACAGCCCCATGTTGGCCATGGCCCGGCAGGCCGCGCCGATATTGGCCGGTCCGCTGGGCGCAACCAGGACGATCCGCACGTTCGTGAGCATGCGGACATTCTACGGCATCCGGCCGCGCCAGTCCCTGAGCGCACCCAACGCCCCTCTCTCCCAGGGAGGCGGCCGGGGGAGGGTCGGGGGAGGGTCGGGGAGCGCAAAGCTCTGCTTTGCTGACCAGGGGAGTGCAAAGCTCTGCTTTGCTGACCAGGGGAGTGCGAAGCTCCGCTTTGCTTCCGCAAGATCAGGGGAGTGCAAAGCTCTACCTTGCCCCAGCAAACCGGATGTTTGCTCTCCCCGCTCGGGAGGTTTGTCCCCCGCTCAGGAGGTTCGCTTTCTCCCGCGCGACGGCGGCGCACCGCGGTGCTTACGGCGTCAGCAGCGTCACAAACGGATTGATATCGCCGAACGAGGGATAAACGCCATTGCCGTCAATATCGCCGTTGGCCGCCGGGCAACCCGGGTACGTCGGCTGCCACGCAGCGAAGTTCGACAGGTACAGCACAAATGGGTTGATGTCGCTGTAGTCGACATCGCCGTCGCAGTTCAGATCGCCGCGCACCGTCACCGTGAAAGTCGCGACCGCCGCCCCGCCGGGCACACCGTCTCCGCTCGGCAGCGGGGCCGAGCCGTCGGTCTTCACCAGCTCGCCGTCCAGCGCCTGCCCCGTCGCGACGTTCACCAGCGTGTCCGCGACCGTCAGCGTGTATGTATCCGTCGCGAGCGCCGCCGCCGGCGTCAGCGTGATCGCGAACCGCGCCGCATCGTACGCCAGCGCGCATGGCACAACGCCGCCGCGCGCCCCCACGAGCGCGAACGCCCCCGCGTCCGCCACGATGTCCTCCTGGAACACCAGCTCAATCGCCGCAACTTCCGCCGGCGTCCGCACGGCTCCCGGCGGCGGATCGAGCACGACGATCTTCGGCGGCCCCTCGTCGAAGATGACTTCTGACTGGCCGGCACGCAGGACCCACGGCGTCGGATCGAACGCCACGTCGTATACGCCGGGGCTCGCGACGGGCAGCAGCAGGTATTCGCGCCGCGCATCGTTCCAGATCACGTGCGTCACCGGACCGTTGTCATCCGTCGCGACGATGTCGAGCGGCATGGTGAAGACCGATTCCTGCGTGCCCTGCAACTGCTCGATGAACAGCTCCACGTAGCCGGCGCCGTCGATGTCGAGCGGGCGCCAGGCGTAGACGTAGAACGGCGCGCCCACGCCGTAGATCCACTGGTCGAAGTACCACGACAGCTCGCGCCCCGTCGCGCTCTCCGCCAAGGCCACGAAGTCTTCCGTCGTCGCCGCGTTCTCGCCGCCGTACGCCGCCCGATACGCCGCCAGCAGGTCGAAGAACGCCGCGTCGCCGACCACGTGCCGGAGCATGTGCAGCACCCAGGCCGCCTTCAGGTACGTCGTGTTGTAGGCGAAAATCGCCTCGATGCTGTCCGGGTTGTAGACGTAGACGCTGCCGCTCGGCTCGCTGGGGCGCTTGTTGGCCATGTTCGCGTGCAGCCACGGCGCGCCGGGGCTGCCCGGCTGGAACTCGCGCCACAGGGCTTCCGAATACGTGGCGAAGCCCTCGCTCAGCCAGATGTCGTGCCAGGTCGCGTACGTGACCCAATCGCCCCACCACTGGTGCGCCAGCTCGTGCGCGACGGTGCCCTCGTCGAAGCCCAGCATGCTGGTCATCGTCTGGTGTTCCATCGCGCCGGCCCCGCCCCATTCGAGCATGCCGTACTTCTCGTTCGCGAACGGGTACGTGCCGAACACGTCGCTGTACGTCGTCAGCATGGTCTTGCAGCGCAGCCACGCCGCCCGATTGCCGGCCGTGTTGTGCTCCGGATAAATGAAGAACTGCAACGGCATACTCGCGCCGTCGTACGTCCACGTGTCTTCGAAGACGTCGAAGTTCGTTGTCGCAAAACAGTACAGGTAATCCTCGGTCGGGTATTCTGTCTTCCAGCGATAGCGCTGCAGGCCACCGCCGACGTCGTCCACGCCCAGCAGCACGCCGTTGGACGCCACCTTCTGCGTTGCGGGCACGGTGAACCACAGGTCGGCCGTCGTCTTGTCGAGCAGGTCGTCCTTCGCTGGCCACCACGTGTACGCGTACCACGGATCGCTCTCGGTGAACGCCTCCGGCACGCCGCCGCGCAGACGGAACGTGATCGAGCCGAAGCTGCCCACCGACTGCGGATAGCCGCTGTACGCCACATACAGCGCAAACTCCTCGCCCGCGCCATACGGCCGATCGAGCGTCACATCGATGTTGGCCTCGTCGAGCCGCGTCCAGGTCACCGGCACGCCGCCGACGCGCAGGTCGGAGATGGTGAGCACGTCGTGCAGCCGGAACCGGAAGACGCTGAGTCCGGCAACCAGACTGCGCACGGTCATGGTGTTCGACCCGCCCAGCCAGTGACCAGCCGCGTCGATCGTCAGGTCAAGGTGATAGTGCCGCACATCGGTGTCAGCAGCCCGTTCGTCGCGCGGCTGCGCCGCGTACCACTGCTCCAGAGCGGCACCACTCATGTGCGACCACTGGTGCCCCTGCTCCAGAGCAGTGCCGCCTACGTGCGCTGACTTGTGCTCTGGAGCAGTGCCAGCGCCCACCGCCGTCGCGCTCGTGACACCCCAGCCCAACACAACCACCAACCACCTTCTGCTCATGGGGGTACCTCGCGACCGGCGTTGGAGCGCTTCCATCCGCAACCTGCCTCTCCCGCCCATTATACGGGTTGCGGCGGCCGACTGCGCATGCCAACTGCGCGGCGTGGCACTGCTCTGGAGCAGTGCCAACCCGTCCGCGCGCCGGTTTTATCGGTGCCCGCGCTCGTCTACGGATTGACGATCAGACTGACGAACGGATTGATGTCGCCGAAGTTCACCGCTCCGTCCCCATCGACGTCGCCGCTGCGCGCCGGACAGTGCGGATAGGTCTCCGCCCACACGCCGGGATTCGACAGGGCCAACACGAACGCATTAACGTCGCCGAAATTGACAATGCCGTCGCAGTTCAAGTCCCCCGGCACGTACACCGCGAACGTCGCCAACGCCGCCCCGCCCGCCAGCCCGTCGCCGCTCGGCAGCGGCCCCATCGCACGGGGCTTCGACAGCTCGCCGTCCAGCGCCACGCCCGCCATGCTCACCACCGTATCGGCGATGGTCAGCGTGTACTCGTCCGGCAACAGATCGCTCGCCGGCGTCAGCGTGACCGCCTGCCGCACCGCGTCGTAGGCAAACGCACAGGTTACGTTGCCAGTGCGCGCGCCGACCAGCGTGAAATCCGCCGCCGCCGCCGTCACCGGCACGTGGAACACCGCCTCCAGCTCCGGCAGGTCCGCGGCCTGCACGACCGCCCCGGGCGCCGGCTGCAGCGTCACGATCTTCGGCGGCGCCCCATCCGGGAACACCAGCTCCTGCTGGTCCGCCAGGATCCACGGCGTCGGATCGAACCGCAGGTAGTCGCTTGTCGTGCTCCGCACCGGAAACAGCAGGTATTCCACGCGCGCATCGTTCCAGACCGTGTAGGCCGCGTCTCCCTCCGCGTCCGTGACCACCAGATCGATCGGCATGTCGAACACGGACTCGGATGTGCCCTGGATCTGCTCGATATACAGCTCGATGTAGCCCGCCCCGTCGACCACGATGGGCTGCCAGCCGAAGGTGTAAAACGGCAGCGGCGCCTCGTAGACCCAGCGCTGGAAGAAATTGGCCAGATCATCGCCGGTGACGCCCTCGACCACCGCCCGGAAATCCTCGGTGGTCCCCGAGCCGCCGCCGTACGCCGCACGCCACGCCGCGAGCACGTCGAAGAACGCGTCGTCGCCGATCCGGTGGCGGAGCATGTGCAGTACCCAGGCCGCCTTGTAGTAGCTGAGGTTCATATCGAGGATCCGTGCCGGATCGGAGGCATCGTAGCAGTAGACCGTGCCGTAGGCGGTCTCAGCCGGCCTGCGGACGGACATGACGGCGTGGAGCCAGGGCTCGCCGGGGCTGCCGGGGCGGTGCTCGAACCACAGCGCCTCGGAGTACGTCGCGAAGCCCTCGTTGAGCCAGATGTCGTGCCAGGTGGCGCAGGTCACGTGGTCGCCCCACCACTGGTGCGACAGCTCGTGGGCGACGAGCCATTCGCCGAAGCCGCCGATGCTGGTGATGGTCTGGTGCTCCATGCCGCCACCCCAGCCAAATTCGAGCATGCCGTACTTCTCGTTCATGAAGGGGTAAGTGCCATAGAGGTCGCTGAACGTGGTAAGCATGTTCTCGCAGGCCCGCCAGGCCGAGCGGTGACTGGGCGTGTTGTCTTCGGGGTAGATGAAGAACTTCAGCGGCAGGGTGACACCGTCGCGGGTCCACGTGGACTCGAACGTGTCATAGTTCGTCGCGCCGAAGCAGTACAGGTAGTCGGCGGTCGGATACTCCGTCTTCCAGCGATAGCGGAGCTTGCCCGGTGCCAGCACGTCGGTCCCCTGCAGCAGGCCGTTGGACGCGACAACGAGCGTATCGGGCACCGTGTACCACAGGTCGGCGGTGGTCTTGTCCGTTAGGGCATCCTTGACCGGCCACCACGTGTGGGCAAAGAACGGCTCACTGAGCGTGTAGATGTCCGGGCTGCCGCCGCGCGTGCGGAACGTGATGGCGCCGAGCCCCTGGCCAGAGGGCGGATGACCGGTGTAGGCGATCGTGATGTCAAACACCTCGTCCACGCCGTAGGGGCGGTCGAGGGTGACCGCCACGGTGGCGGAGTCCAGCCGTTGCCAGGCCAGCGGCGTCGCATCGCGCGAGAGCGTGGTGATCGTGAAATTCTCGTGCAAGCGGAAGTGGAAGAGGGTGAGGTCCGGCACCAGGCTGCGCACGGTGATCGTGTTCGACCCCGCCAGTGTCGTCGTGGCCGGGATAATCTCGAGGTCAAGCTGATAGTGCAACACGTCGGTGAAATCGTCGTACGCGTTGCCCGGCGGGAAGGCGCGCGGCAGGCCGCCCGGCAGCAGCTCGCCGACGGGTCCACAGGCCGCGGCCAGGGCGCGCGCCGCATCCGCCTTCGCCGGCACGCCGTACCAGTCCTGATCCGGGAGCCCCTGTCCACAGGCTGCACACACGCACAGTCCCAGTCCCGCTGCCAGCACGATCGGACGCATGAAATCCACCTTTCCCCGCGGTGCAGGCCCAAGCGCACGGCGGACGCATAAATCCTAACTTACCTGGGAATAGCGCGTTGTCGGTTGTTGTCACGACGACGCGACAATCTCCGACAACTACTACGTTCGACCGACGCGCGGCCGCGTCGTGCTACAGCGGGCGCTTCCTCGCCCGCCCGGGCGCACGGGGCAGATCGGCGCGCAGCACCCCCGATTTCCGATAGCGGAGTACCACCCGCGCGTCCGCTTCACCAGGCAGCCGATAGGACAGCGCGCCGACGTACTCCAGCACACACATGGCCGCGGCGGCCTGCGCGGCGGCACGTTCCTCGGCCGCTCGAGCTGCCGACTTGAAGAACCAGCATTCCCCGCCGGACCGCACAAAACCCGCCGCGTACTCCAGCAACACCGGTAACTCCGCGACCGCCCGACTCGTCACCGCGTCAAACCGTTCGCGATACGCCGGCGCGTGTGCCCGCACCTCCGCCCGGCCCCAGAGCGCGGTCGCGTTCGACAGGCCCAGTCGTGCAATCATCCGCGCCGCCGCATCGACCTTCTTCCGCGTCGCGTCCAGGAGCGTCACGCGCACGCCCTCGCACACGCACGCCACGGGAACCCCTGGCAGTCCCCCGCCACTACCGAGATCCAGCAACGCTTGCACGCGCCGTTCGGATACGAGCCCTGCCAGTGCCAGGCTGTCACAGACATGCCCCCGCCAGATTTCCGCCGCCGTCTTCGCCGCCGTCAGATTCAGCCGCGCATTCTCTTCCAGCAGCAACCGGACGAACTCCGCCAATCGCGCGTACGCCGCCGCACCGACATCGTACCCGGCGGCCCGCAATTCCTCGCGCGTCACCTCAGGGCCCTGCCGGCTCGGCCAGCGCATCCGCCAGCCATTCGATCACGTGCCGCGGCGTCGCCGGCGTGTGGTGCGCGATGTGGTGCCGGCAACTGAAGCCCGATACCGCGATCTCGGCGTCGCCGCGCGCCCGTACCGCCGGGAACAGCCGCTGCTCGCCGACCGCCTTCGCCACGTCGTAATGCTCCACCTCGTGGCCGAAGGCACCCGCCATCCCGCAGCAGCCGCTGTTGATCTCGGACGCCTGCCCGTGCGTGCACGCCGTCAGCACCGCCAGCGCATCCGCCGTGCCCGTCAGCGCCTTCTGGTGGCAATGCCCGTGATAGAGCAGCTTGGGCACCGCGTCGCGGAAGCGCAGCGCCTGCGGGTTCTTTCGCAGCTCCGCCGCCACGAACGTCTCGATCGTCATTGCCCGGCTGGCGATCTGTCGTGCGGCCGGCGTGCGCACCATCTGCGGCAGCTCGTCCAGCAGCACCGACACGCAGCTCGGCTCCGTGCCGACGATCGCCACTCCGCGCTCCGCGTACGGCGCCAACACCTGCACGTTCGCCTCGGCCAGCTTTTTCGCGTCGCGCAGCAGACCCTTGCTGATCAGCGGCCGGCCGCAGCAGCGCGTCGCCGGCACGATGACTTCGTAGCCCAGCGCTTCGAGCACCTTCAGCGCCGCGCGCCCCACCTGCGGCTGGTAGAAGTTCGCCCAGGTGTCGACGAAGTACACGACCTGCGGCCGGCCCGCCGCGGCAACCGCCTCCCCGCGCCGCGCCAGCCACTGCCGGAACGTCGGCCGCGCGAACCGCGGAAACGGCACGCGGCGATCGAACCCGAACAGGTGCTCCATCAGCGCCCGCACCGCACGCGACTGCATCACCCAGTTGCTCAGCGGCGCGAAATGGCTGCCCCACGGCGCCTTGTCCACCGACGCCGCCACCAGGCGCGTCCGCGCCGGCACGCCGAGCCGGTCGTTGCGGTGCGCGAGCCACTCGGCCTTCAGCTTGGCCATGTCGGTGCCGGTGGGGCATTCGGTCTTGCACGCCTTGCAGCTCAGGCACAGGTCCATGACCTCATCGAGCGCTTCATCGGCCAACCCGGTCAGCAGCCCCCGGTTCGACAGGGCGATCCGCAGCGCGTTCGCCCGGGCCCGCGTGCTGTGCGCCTCGTCGCCGGTCGCCATGTACGACGGGCACATTGTGCCGATCAGCCGCTGCCGGCACTGCCCCAGCCCGCTGCACATCCCCGCCAGTCCGGCCATCCCGCCGTACTTGTCGAAGTCCAGAATCGTCGCCGGCTGCTGCGACTCGAAGCCGTCACCGTAGCGCAGATTCTCGTCCATCGGCAGCGCGGCGACGATCTTCCCCGGATTCAGGATGCCGTCCGGGTCGAACGTCCGCTTGATCGTCTCGAACGCCGCCATCAGCCGCGGCCCGAAGGTCTTGCCCAGCCAGCACGACCGCACGATCCCGTCGCCGTGCTCGCCGCTCATTGTCCCGCCGAATTCCGCGACCAGCGTGCTGACGCGGTCGCCGATCCGGCGCAGGCGCACAATGTCCTCGCGCCGCTTGAGATTCAGCACCGGCCGCACGTGCAGACAGCCCACGCTGGCGTGGCCGTAATAGCCGGCCTGCTCCACACCCTCTTCGCGGAGCACTTCGCCCAGGCGCGTCATGTAGTCGCCCAGCCGGGCAGGATCCACCGACGTGTCGTCGATGAAGTCGTACGGCTGCTTATCGCCCGGCCGCGACATGAGCAGCCCCGTGCCGGCCTTGCGCACATCCCACACGTCGGTCTGCTGCGCCGTGTCGGTCAGAATCGGCCAGGCGTAGCCGATGCCGCGGCTCTGGCAGTCCGCGCACAGCTCGTTGAGCCGGCGACTCAGGCGCGCTTCGTCCTCCTCGTAGAACTCCACAATGAGCAGCGCGTGCGGATCGCCCTGCAAGAACCAGCGCCGCCGCGCCATCGCCGGATTGTCCTTCGTCGCGTCCAGGATGAACTTGTCGACCAACTCGACCGCGGCGGGCTGGTGGGCCAGGTGAACCGGCACCGTGTTCAGCGCCTGCGCCAAGCTGTCGTAATGGACGACGACCATGCCCTTGTAGCGCGGCAACGGGATGAGATTGACCGTCGCCGCCGTGACAATCGCCAGCGTCCCCTCGCTGCCGCAGAGCAGCGCCTCGACGTTCAGCCGGCCATCGTTTGGCCGCAGGCGGTCAAGCGCATAGCCGTCGTTCGCGCGCATCACCTTCGGGAAACGCGCCGCGATCTCGTCGGCCTGCTCGGCCAGAATCCTGGTGAGCACGCGTTCGCATTCGATCGCGCGCGGGTTGGTCGCCGGCGGTTCATCCCGCCCCCACGTGTGCGTCGAGCCGTCCGCGAACACGACGTCCAGGCTCAGCACGTGATCGACCGTCCGGCCGAAGACGAGCGAATGCGCGCCGCACGAGTTGTTCGCGATCATCCCGCCGACCGTCGCCCGGCTGCTCGTCGCCACGTCCGGCGCAAAATGCAGCCCGTGCGGGCTGAGCTGCGCGTTCAGCTCGTCGAGCACCACGCCAGCCTCGATACGTGCCGTACGCCGCGCCGGGTCGATCGCCAGCACGCGATTCAGGTGCCGCGAGCAGTCCACAATCAGCCCGCGGTTCACCGCCCCGCCGGCCAGGCCCGTGCCCGCCCCGCGCGCCGTGACCGGCACGCCGTGCCGGGCCGCCAGCGTCACGCACGTGGCCACCTCCGCGGCCGAGCGCGGGAAGGCCACCCCCGCCGGCAGGATCTCGTAGATGCTGGCATCCGTGGCGAACAGGACCCGCGACAGGGCGTCCGTGCGTAGCTCCCCGCCAAGAATGGGCGACAACTCGCGCGCCAGAGCAGCGAATCCGCCCGTCTCGTGTGCGGCTTCGGCGTGGGTGCCACCCGCAGGTGTGGCACCGGCTCGTGCAGCACCGGCGTCTCGCGGGTGTTCCGAGTTCGTGTCCATGGCTGCCCAGTGTACCATCCACCTGCCGGCCCCGCAGCGCGGTATGCTGCCCGCATGGACATCGACCTGGAGCAGTTGCCCATCCCCGATTGGGGCCTGACCTGCCCTCATTGCGCGTACCCGCTGAAGGGGCTGCCCGCCCACCGTTGTCCTGAATGCGGGCGCCCGTTCCGGATCGACGATCTCATCGGCCCATGGACACGCCTGCGCAGCCCGACGTTCACCGGTAGTGAGCTGCCGCTGCCGGATTTTGGCCTGCACTGCGCGCGGTGCGATCAGCCGCTGGCCGGCGCCATGACCCGCACTTGCCCGCACTGCGCGGCCCCGTTCGACCCGCGGGCCTGGCTGCCGCGCGAAGCATGGTTCCTGGTCGCGGAGGAACTCTGTCACCCAATACCGTCCCCCGCCGTGCAGGCCCTGCTGGCCGCCGAGTTGATCCCGTACATCCCCGTTGGCGAGCGTTCGGTGACCGAGATCTACGGCGTGCAGAGCGCCGTCATGGCGCGGGTTCGCGCCCCCCGCGAGTTCTATTTCGACGTCCGCTGGCACCTGCGCCGCGCCGCCGAAGACGCCCGGCGGTGCCGGACCGCGCGGGCCTGGCGCTGCCCGGCCTGCGGCGAACGCAACCCGGCCAACTTTGAGGTGTGCTGGAATTGTGCCGCACCGCCCGCGTCGGCGTGAGTCCCTTCAGCCCGGCGCTCATTCCCCGACGATCTGCACGACGATGTCCCGTGTCCGGCCGCGCGTGTCAAAATCGAGCAGGACAATCTGCTGCCATGTGCCCAGCGGCATCCGGCCGTCCACGACCGGCACCGTCAGCGACGGTCCGAGCGCAGACGCACGCACGTGGGCATGCCCGTTGTCATCGTGCCAGGTCGCCTCGTGCGCGTAATGTTCGCCCTTCGGAGCGATGCGCTCGTAGAACGCCTTCAGATCGTGGCGCAGCAGCCCCGGCTCCGCCTCGGTCGTGGTGATCCCCGCCGTCGACCCCACCACGAACACGACCAGCAAGCCCTGCCGGATCCCGGACGCCGCCACCGCGCGCGCTACTTCCCCCGTGATGTCCAGCACCTCCGTATGCCCTTGCGTGCGAACCTGAAACCGCCCAGCGTGCGTCATGACCTGCTCCTCACCTGCAACGATCCGCGGCACGGGGACCGCGACAAGCCCCGCGCATTCTGCTAGGATCGGGGCACACGGTCCAGGTGGCACAGGCGCGCCTTCGCGACGCCGCAGCGGTGACAACCATGCTCACGACGATCTCCGACGACCACCGTCTCCTGATCGAAGGCGTCCGTGACTACGCGCGCGGCGAACTCCTCGCGCTCGACGCCAAGTGGGACAAGGAGGAATCCTCGTGTTGCGAGCGACTGGGGCAGCTCTATGAGATGGGGCTGATGGGCCTGCGTGTGCCGGAAGACCATGGCGGGCTGGGCTGCCCGATGCTGCCGTACGCGCACATCATCCGCGAATTGTCCTACGCGTCGCCCTCCGTGGCCGTCACGGTCAGCGTGCACAACATGGTGTGCGAGGCCATCAAGATGTTCGCCGCCGACGCGCTGCGCGACGAGATGCAGCGCTGCCTCGTCACCCCCGGCAACCTGGCCGCCTTCGCCATCAGCGAGCCGGACGCCGGCTCCGACCCCGCCGCCGCCAAGACGCGGGCCGTGCCCGCCGCCGGCGGGTGGCAACTGACCGGCAGCAAGTTCTGGGTGACGAACGGCCTGCACGGCCGCTGGTTCATTGTGCTGGCCCGCACCGACCATTCCGGCCGCAACAAGGACCTGAGCATGTTCCTGCTCGACGCCCAGCAGGACGCCGTCGAGCGCCGCCCCATCCACGGCAAGATGGGCATCCGCGGCTCCGAAACCGCCGAGATGAGCCTCGACGGCGCCTTCGTGCCAGCGGAACACCTGCTGGGGCAGCCCGGCGACGGCCTGAAGATCGCGCTGTCCGCCCTGGACGGCGGCCGCATCGGCATCGCGTCACAGGCGGTCGGCATCAGCCAGGCCTGCCTGGACCTGATGGTGAGCTACTCCAAGGAGCGCCGGCAGTTCAACCGCCCGATCGCGGATTTCCAGGCGATCCAGTGGATGATCGCCGACAGCCAGACGGAACTGGACGCCTCCCAGTTGCTCATCGATCGCGCCGCGCAACTCAAGGATGCGGAGCAGCCGTACACGCGCGAGGCGTCCATCGCCAAGCTGTTTGCGACGGAGGCGGTCAACCGCATCGCCTACCGCGCCGTGCAGGTCCACGGCGGCACGGGCTTCGTCAACGAATGCCGCGTCGAACAGCTCTACCGCGACGCGCGCGTCACCACCATCTACGAAGGCACGAGCGAGATTCAACGCCACGTTATCGCCCGTGAGATTCTGCGCGGCGTTTAGCGGACCCGCCCCCGCCGCCGCCGCGTGGGCAGCGCCCACTGCGCGCTCTGCCCCGCGACATGGCCCGGTACGAGCCGCCTTCCCGCGCCCGTTGGCACCGCATTAGCAGACCGTCCCCCCGGACCATTCGCGGCGGCATTCGCGCCACCGGGGCAGCCCACGCCCTCCCGGTTTCACTAGGGCACGCGCCCACGCCGAACGATGAATCCCATGTGGGTATAGAGCTGAACCGTGCCCGCGCGCCAACGATGGTGCTGCGGGCCGCCGGGAGCGTCGTGTGAGCCAAACGCCCGTGGACCCGTCTCCACTGCTCGGCCTGCGCTGCTGCGTCGCGACATTGGCCGCGCTCGGCCGCTGCCTGCATGGACCGCTGGTCCAGGTCCGTCCTGTGCGGCAAACCGCCGCCCCGTCGCCGGGCGCGCCGGATAGTCTTTCAGGGGAGGTACGGGGATGACGCTGCGCGCGAAAGTGCTCGTGACGAACGCGGTCATGCTGACGTTCCTGCTGATCGCGCTGAACCTCGGCCTGTCGCGGATCGTGTCGCACGGCTTCGCCCGCATCGAGGCCCGCGACACGGAGCAGAACGTCCAGCGCGTCGTGGACATGCTGAACGCGGACCAGGCCGCGCTCGATCGCACGGTCCGCGACTGGTCGGCCTGGGATGACACGTACGCCTTCATCGCGGACCACAATCCGGCTTACGTCGAATCGAACTGGGCCGAGTACACGTTCAGAGACACCGACCTCGATTGGGCCTGCTACGTGGATCGCACCGGCCGCGTCGTACTCAGCCGGTACTACGACCCGACGCTCCAGGCCGAGGCCCCCGCGCCCACAAGTGTGCTGGACTTGTGCGCCCCGGACAGCCCCCTGCTGGCGCGCGATGACCACGCGGAGCACCACGGCGGCCTGCTCATGACGCCCGACGGCCCATGCCTCGTCTCGGTCTGGCCGATCGTGCCAACCTCGCGCGACGGCCCCGTGCGCGGGACGCTGCTCGCCGGGCGCCGCCTCGACCCCCAGCGCCTGGCACGCCTGGCACGCATGCTGCGCCTCTCCATCGACCTGCGCGCGCTGGACAGCCCGCTCCCGGCGGATTTCGCCGCGGCGCACACCCGCCTCGCGCAGCACCCCGGCCGCACTGTCACCACGCTGGCCGGTGGCCAGGCCGCTGGCTTTGTCATCCAGTCCGACGTCTACGGGCGACCGGCCGCGCTGCTGCGCGTCGCCCAGCCGGCAATCATCTCACCGCTGGCCGCCGCCACCTGGGCCCATTTCCAGCTCGCATTGCTGGGCGTCGGCCTGCTGTTTGGCGCTGCGATGACCATCCTCATGCAGCGGCTGGTAGTCGGCCGCCTGCGACACTTCAGCCAGAACGTTCGCCGAATCAGTGCTTCCGGCGACCTCGGCGCGCGTGTGCCCGTGCAGCACCACGACGAGCTCAGCGATCTGACGATCGCGGTCAACGGGCTCCTGGCACGCACGCAACGCTCCCAGCGGCTGTTGCAGGCCCGCCAGCGCGAGCTGCAGGAGGCACGCGACGCGGCCGATTCCGCGAACCGGGCCAAGAGCGCATTCCTGGCCAACATGAGCCACGAGATCCGGACGCCCCTCACCGCCATCACCGGCTTCGCCGAGTTGCTGGTCGAGGGCAGCGCGCAATGCGCGGCGTGCACCGCGCGGCTGGACTGCGCGACGCGCCGCCAGCGCCGCGAACACGCCGAAATGGTGCTCTCCAACGGGCGCCACCTGCTGAGCGTCGTCAACGACATCCTCGACCTGTCCAAGATCGAATCCGGCAAGCTGACGCTCGAGAACCTGACGTGCTCCCCCGCCACGATCATCGCCGAAGCCGTCAGCAACGCCCAGGTCCGCGCCCGCAGCAAGGGATTGACTTTCGAGCTGCGCCTGGCAACGCCGCTCCCCGAGCGCATCCAGTCCGACCCCACCCGCCTGCGCCAGGTGCTCCTGAACCTGCTCGCCAACGCGATCAAATTCACGGAGCTGGGCGGCGTCACGTTGACCGTGCAACTCATTGAGCCGCCCGCCAGCACGGGCCGGGCGCCGCAACTCCGCTTTGACATCGCGGACACCGGCATCGGCATCACCCCCGAGCAACTCACCCGCATCTTCCAGCCCTTCGCACAAGCCGACTCGTCCACGAGCCGACGCTTCGGCGGAACCGGCCTCGGCCTGGCCATCAGCAAGCACCTGGCCGCCGCCTTGGGCGGCGAGCTCACCGTCACGAGCCAGCCGGGACGGGGCAGCACCTTCACTCTCACGATCGCGACCGGCGCACTCGACAACGTGCCCCGCAGCACCGCGTCCGCGCCGCTCGACCCCTGCCCCAGCCCCGCCGGCCCAGTTACCGCGAGTCAGGATCAGCCGCTCGACTGCACGGTGCTCCTGGCCGAAGACGGGCCGGACAACCAGCGCCTGATCTCCTTCCTCCTCACGAAAGCCGGCGCACGTGTCACGGTCGCGGAAAACGGACAGGTCGCCGCGAACCTGGCCCTCGCCGCCCGCGCCGAGGGCCGCTCGTTCGACGTTGTTCTCATGGACATGCAGATGCCGGTGCTCGACGGCTACGCCGCCACCCGGCGGTTGCGCACTGCCGGCTACAGCGGCCCCATCGTCGCCCTAACCGCTCACGCCATGACTGGCGACCGGGAGAAATGCCTGGCCGCCGGTTGCGATGGCTTCGCGACCAAGCCCATCGACCGCCACAGTCTCATCGCGTTGGTGCGACAAATGACCCAGCACGCGCGCGGCGCGCCCCCCGAGGCTGCTGGAACGCGCAATCGCCGAACCGATCCGTAGCAGGCCGCGCTGCCCGGCGTGCTGGCCCCGCTGCGTGAGATTCCGCACTTCGGCGCCGTAACGCCCGCGCACACCCCCCCGCCACCTCGTCTCCCGTGCTATAATGCCCGCTCTTGTTCTGGTCTGTCGATTGCAGTTCGACCAGCCAGCCGAGCCGATGAACGCAACATGTGCGCACCGCCGCTGACAACCGCCCGCGTGCTGCCGAGAACCTCTCCTCCACAAACCGTCGCTGCGCGCTGCCGCGGGTCATCCCGCCGGCGTGCGGGCTCCCGAACCATCTTCCGATCCGGAGCATAGCCCCATGTGTCTCGCGGTCCCCGGACAGATCATCGCGTGCCACGGCGACGAAGCCACCGTCGATCTGCAGGGCAACCAGCTCAAGGTCAGCAGGGTGCTGACCCCGGAAGCTGATGTCGGCGACTGGGTGCTGGTCCACGCCGGCTTCGCCATCACGCAACTTGACGAGGCCGAAGCCAGGGAGACCTGGGACTACCTGCAGCAGGCACTCGGCGATCCGACCGGGGACGAGCCGGGCGGGGAGGCCTCGTGAATACCGCTGCGCCGCAACTCGTCTCCCGCCTGCGCCAGCTCTGTCGCGGCCGAGAGCCGCGCATCCAATTGATGGAAGTCTGCGGCACCCACACCGTCGCCATTTTCCGCACCGGGCTGCGCGGGCTCCTGCCGCCCGAGCTGCGGCTCGTCAGCGGCCCCGGCTGCCCGGTGTGTGTGACCGCCCAGCGCCACATTGACGCCGCGATCGAGCTGGCGGCCCGACCCGGCGTGATCCTCGCCACCTACGGCGACATGCTCCGCGTCCCCGGTCGTCGTGGTAGCCTGGAGCGCTTGCGAGCTGAGGGCGCCACGATTCACGTCGTCAACTCCGCCCGCACCGCGCTCGATCTCGCGCGCGAGCACGCGGACCGCCAGGTGGTTTTCCTCGGCGTCGGCTTCGAGACCACGGCCCCGGCCACCGCCGCGACCGTCCTCGAAGCGGATCGCGAAGGAATCGAGAACTTCTGCGTCCTCATGTGCCACAAGCTCGTCGTCCCGGCGATGCGCGCGTTGCTCAACGCGGGCGATGTGCCGCTCGACGGCTTCCTCGCGCCTGGGCACGTCAGCGTGATCATCGGTGCGGCGGCGTACGCGCGGATCGTGGCCGAGCACCACCGGCCAGTCGTCATCGCCGGGTTCGAGCCGGACCAGATCCTGCGCGGGCTCGTCGCCCTGGTGCGACAGGTGTGCGAGGCCCGGGCCGCTATCGAGAACGTCTACTCCGCGGTCGTCACCGACGCCGGCAACTGCGTCGCGCTGGATCTGCTCGCCAAAGTCTGCGTGCCCGCCGACACCGCCTGGCGCGAGCTCGGCACCATCCCCCAGAGCGGCCTCGAACTCGCGCCGCCTTACCGACGCTTTGACGCCCTGGAACGCTTCGGTGTCCAGCTCGGCGCAGATGAGAACCACCCGCTGTGCCGCTGCGGCGAAGTGATCACCGGCAAGGCCGAGCCGGCCGATTGTCCCGCCTTCGCCGACGCCTGCACCCCACTGAACCCCATCGGCCCCTGCATGGTCAGCAGCGAAGGCACCTGCGCGGCGTGGTACAAGTACAACCGCGCGGCGGTGCAAACCGGGAGGCACGGATGAGCATGCAGACGGCCGGCACCGGGACGCAAAACCGCGTGGTCATCGCCCACGGCGGCGGCGGGGAGCTGATGGGACGGCTGATCCGCGATCATCTGCTGCCGCCCCTGCGCAACGAGCGGCTGGCCGCCCTCACCGACAGCGCCGTGCTCCCCTGGTCCGCCGGGGAGGTCGTCTTCACCACCGACTCCTATGTGGTCACGCCGCTCGAATTCCCCGGCGGCAACATCGGCCGGTTGGCCGTCGCGGGGACGGTCAATGATCTCGCCGTCATGGGCGCCACCCCGCTCGCGCTCAGCCTCGGCCTGATCCTCGAAGAAGGTCTCCCACTGGAGGTGCTGGACCGCGTCATCGCCACACTTGCCGCCACCGCCCGCGAGGCCGGCGTCGAGATCGTCACCGGCGACACGAAGGTCATCGAACGGCGCGCGTCGGCCGCCCCGGGCGGCACGCCGACCGAAGGGCTGTTCATCAACACCGCCGGCGTCGGGCGCCTGCGTCCCGGCGTGCGCCTCGGTCTGGAACGCATCGAGCCGGGCGACGCCATCCTGGTGAACGGTCCGATCGCCGAGCACGGCCTGGCGGTGATGTCCGTCCGCAACGGGATTGAATTTGAATCCAGTCTGCGGAGCGACGTCGCGCCGCTCAACGGCCTCGTTGCAGCGCTGCTCGACGCCGGCGGCGACATCAAGTTCCTGCGCGACGCGACGCGCGGCGGCGTCGCGGGCGTGCTGGCCGACATCTGCGACGGGCGCAACCTGAGTCTGGAAATTGACGAAGCGCGCGTGCCGCTGTCGGCAACGGCGCGCCACGCGGCGGAAATGCTCGGGCTGGACCCGCTGACCGTCGCGAACGAAGGAAAATGCGTCGTGGTCGTTGCCGAGCAAGACGCCGAGCGTACGCTCCGCGCCTGTCGCGCCCATCCGCTCGGCCGCGACGCCGCGCTGATCGGCCGGGTGGTCGACACGACGCCGGCCCTGGTGGAATTGATGACCCGCGCTGGCGGGCGCCGCGTCGTGCAGCGCCCGTATGGCGAGGAGTTGCCGCGCATCTGCTGATCTGCGCACCGCGCGGGTGTGCCACTGCTCTTGAGCAGTGCCGAATGGTGTCGTGATGCACGAGTTCTCGATCGCGTCCGCGCTCGTCGATCAACTGCAGCGCATCGCCGCGGAGCAGCGCGCCACGCGCATCACCGCCGTCGAGGTGCATTGCGGCGTCATGCAGCAGGTCGTGCCCGAGGCGCTGCGATTGGCGTTCGAGGCCACCAGCACCGACACGCCCGCCGCCGGTGCCACACTGACGATCGTGGAAGAGGGGCTCGTCGCCCGCTGCCGCGCGTGCGACGTGCGCTACGCGGCGGCGATCGACGATTACGCCTGTCCGCGGTGTCGCCAGGCGGATGTCGAGTTGCTGGCCGGCCGGGACATTGTGCTGCGCACCGTGACGTGTGAAACCCAGGACGGGGTCGCCGTATGAAAATCAACGTGGTGGAAAGCGTGCTGAAAGCCAACGATGCCGTGGCGCAGGCCAATCGGCAGCGGCTCGACGCCGCCGGCATCCTGGCCATCAACCTGATGAGCGCCCCCGGCAGCGGGAAGACGACGCTGCTGGAGAAGACGATCGCGGCGCTCGGGCGCCCCGGGTGTTGTGCCGTCATTGTCGGCGACCTGCAGACCACGCGCGACGCCGAGCGGCTGGGCGCGCTCACCGCGCAGGTGACCCAGATCAACACGGGCACGGGCTGTCATCTCACCGCCACGCAGGTCGCGGCGGGCCTGGACAGCCTGGACCTCAAGGAAATCGAGTACCTGTTTATCGAGAATGTCGGCAACATGGTCTGCCCGGCGGGGTTCGATCTCGGCGAGCATCGGCGGGCCGTGCTGCTCAGCGTGCCGGAGGGCGACGACAAGGTGGCCAAGTACCCCACGCTGTTTCAGCCGGCCGATGTCATTCTCCTGACCAAGGTGGATTTGCTCGGCATTCTTGACTACCAGAGCCGAAAAGTGTATGAGGATCTATCTCGAATCAATACGCGGGCCCCGGTGGTCGAGCTCTCTTCCAAGACGGGCCAGGGTATCACCGTCTGGCTGGATTGGGTGCAGCAGCAGCGCTGCGGGGCGATCGACGCCGAGCGCTCGTCGAACCAGCGCCGGCCAGGCAGTTAGTCGAGCGAACCTGTCACACACGAGTAGTTGACTCGAAAGGTCGAGGTTGTCCATGAGCGAAAGTCTCGAAGCCACGGTCCGTGCGATCTGCCAAGCCTGCGGCCGCGACCGCACGCACATGATGGACATCGTCCGGGCCGTGCAGCAGAAGTTCGGCTGTGTCTCCGGCCCCGCGCTGGAACTGATCGCGAAGGAAACGTCGGTCCACCGCGTGGAGGTGGAGAGCGTCGTCTCGTTCTACACTTTCCTCTCCAGCCGCCCCAAGGGCCACGTGGTCATCCGGCTCTGCAACGACGTCATCGATGAAATGCAGGGCGCCCGCGAGGTCGCCCAGGCCTTCGCCGACGAGCTCGGCATCCAAATCGGCGAGACCACGCCCGATGGCAAGATTACCCTGGAAACCACGGCCTGCATCGGCATGTGCGACCAGGCCCCCGCCGCCCTGATCAACGACGTCGTCGTCACCGAGCTCTCCAGCGACGCCGCCCGCCGCATCATCCGCGACCTGCGCAAACACATGGACCCGCAGCGCCTCATCCACCGCCACGGTGACGGCAACAACGCCCACGAACTCGTCCGCGCCATGGTGCTGAACAACATCCGCCAGCGCGGCCCGGTCATCTTCAGCCCGGCCAACCGCGGCGAGGCCATCCGCAAAGCCATCGCCATGACCCCCGCCGAAGTCATCCGCGCCGTCAAAACCTCGCGGCTGCGCGGCCGCGGCGGCGCTGGCTTCCCAACCGGCATGAAATGGGAATTCACCCGCGCCGCCCCCGGCGACCAGCGCTGCATCATCTGCAACGCCGACGAGGGCGAGCCCGGCACCTTCAAGGATCGCGTGATCCTGACGGAAATCCCCGACCGCGTCTTCGCGGGCATGACCATCGCCGGCTACGCCGTCGGCGCCGCCGAGGGCATCCTGTACCTGCGCGGCGAATACGCCTACCTGCGGGCGTTCCTCGAACACGCCCTGCAGCAGCGCCGGACCGAGCACCTGCTCGGCAACAACATCTGTGGCAAGCAGGGGTTCAACTTCGATATCCGTATCCAGATGGGCGCCGGAGCCTACATCTGCGGCGAGGAAACCGCCCTGATCAGCTCCTGCGAAGGCCGCCGCGGCGACCCCAAGACGCGCCCCCCCTTCCCCGCCCAGAAGGGCTATCTCGACCGCCCGACCGTCGTCAACAACGTCGAGACGCTCTGCTGCGTCACGAAAATCCTGGAGGAAGGCCCCGCCACCTTCTCCGAGCACGGCTCCCAGGGCAGTACCGGCACCAAGCTGCTCAGCATCTCCGGCGACTGCAAGAGCCCCGGCGTGTTCGAGGTCCCCTTCGGCATCAAGCTCGCCGACGTGCTGAAGCTCTGCGGCGGCGAGGACGCCCTCGCCGTCCAGGTCGGCGGCGCCAGCGGCCAGATGGTCGCCCGCGAAGAGTTCAATCGCACGATCTGCTACGACGATCTCGCCACGGGCGGCTCGGTCATGGTCTTCGGGCCGGAGCGGAACGTCCTCGAAGTCGCGCAGAAGTTCATGGAGTTCTTCATCGAGGAGAGCTGCGGCTACTGCACGCCGTGCCGCGTCGGCAACGTGCTGCTCAAGGAGCGGCTCGACAAGATCATCGCCGGCCATGGCGAGCCGGCCGACATCGAGTACCTCCAGGACCTCGGCCAGACGGTCAAGACCATGAGCCGCTGCGGGCTGGGGCAGACCTCGGCGAACCCGGTCCTGACCACGCTGAAGAACTTCCGTGCCACATACAACGCCTTGGTGAAGAAGCGGACCGACGGCCTGCAGCCCGCGTTTAATCTGCTCGCCGCCGTCGGCGAGGCCGAAGCGCTCGTCGGCCGCAAGTCGGAGCATGCCCACGTATAGCTGATCACGCCGGGCGCGCGGGTCCGGCGTCCACGAGGAACCGTTATGAGTGCAACGATCGAGTTCATCATCGACGGCAAAGAGATTACCGGCCAGCCGGGTCAGACCATCCTGGAGGCCGCGCAGCAGGCCGGCGTCTATATCCCGCGCCTGTGCTACAAGAAGGGCCTCGCGCCCCACGGGAGCTGCCGGGTCTGCACGGTACTGGTCAACGGCCGGCCGCAGTCGGCCTGCACGCAGCCCATCGCGCCCGGGATCGTCGTCGAGAACAACACCGAGAAGCTGACCGCCCTGCGCCGCAACCTCATCGAGATGCTGTTCGTCGAGGGCAACCACTTCTGCATGTTCTGCGAGAAGAGCGGCAACTGCGAGCTGCAGGCCCTGGCGTACCGCTTCGGGATCGCGGCCCCAAAGTATCCGTACCTCTTCCCGAAGCGCGACGTGGACGCGTCGCACCCGGACGTCTTCATCGACCGCAACCGCTGCATCCTCTGCGGCCGGTGCGTGCGCTCCTCGCGCGACCTGGACGGCAAGCACGTCTTCGATTTCGTCGGCCGCGGCCCGCACAAGCGCATCGCCGTCAACGCCGAGGCCCGCCTGGCGGACACGAAGCTGGACGTGCGCGACCAGGCGGTTGATGCCTGCCCGGTCGGCGCGATCCTGAAGAAGCGCGTCGGCTACGCCGTGCCGGTGGGCCAGCGCCTCTATGATCACAAGCCGATTGGATCGGAGATCGAGACCGCATGCGGAAAGTAGAAAGTCAAAAGTCAGAAGTCATGAGTCAGAAGCCGGGGAACTCCGGCATCGCGCGGGTTGCGCCGCGCCTGCACTTCTGACTTAACGAAGGAATCTGTCATGGCCAAACCCAAGGTCGCAACCACCTCCCTCGCCGGCTGCTTCGGCTGCCACATGTCCCTGCTGGACATCGACGACCGCATCCTCAAGCTGGTCGAGCTGATCGATTTCGACAAGTCCCCGGTCGACGACATCAAGACCTTCAGCGGGCGCTGCGCCGTCGGGCTGATCGAGGGCGGCTGCTGCAACGAGGAAAACGTCCGCGTGCTGCAGGACTTCCGCGCCCACTGCGACATCCTGATCTCGGTTGGCGATTGCGCCATCATGGGCGGCATCCCGGCCATGCGGAACAACCTCCCGCTGCAGGAATGCTACGAGGAGGCGTACCTCAAGGGTCCGACGGTGCACAACCCGAGCGGGCAGATCCCCAACGACCCGGAGCTGCCCCTGCTGCTCAACCGCGTCTACCCGTGCCACGAGGTCGTGAAGATCGACTACCACCTGCCCGGCTGCCCGCCCCCGGCGGACACGCTCTGGCAGGCCCTGGTCGCGCTGCTGAGCGACAAGCCGGTCGCGCTGCCATATGAGCTTGTGAAGTATGACTGACGTAACAAGGTAACAACGTGACAAGGTGACAATGTGGGCCGTGTTGGCGAATTGACCGCAATGCAACGAACAGGCACCCATTGTTGCTTTGTCACCTCGTTACCTTGTCACCGTTCCGCATGGAGGACGTAACGTGGTATCCACGACCAAAGGCCTGAAGCGCATCGTCATCGAGCCCGTTACCCGCGTCGAGGGTCACGGCAAGGTCTCGATTCTGCTCGACGACCAGAACCGGGTCCAGCAGACCCGCCTGCATATCGTCGAGTTCCGCGGCTTCGAGCGCTTCATCCAGGGCCGCCCTTTCTGGGAAGTGCCCGTGCTCGTCCAGCGCCTCTGCGGCATCTGCCCCGTCAGCCACCACCTGGCCGCCGCCAAGGCCATGGACCGCATCGTCGGCGGCGAGAACCTCACGCCGACCGCCGAGAAGATGCGCCGGCTGATGCACTACGGGCAGTTCTTCCAGTCGCACGCCCTGCACTTCTTCCACCTGGTCTCGCCCGACCTGCTCTTCGGCTTCGACGCCGACCCGGCCATCCGCAACGTCATCGGCGTCGCCGCCAAGTACCCCGACCTCGCGGTCCAGGGCGTCATGATGCGCAAGTACGGTCAGGAGGTCATCCTCCGCACCGCCGGCAAGAAGATCCACGGCACCGGCGCGATCCCGGGCGGCATCAACAAGAACCTCTCGCTCAAGGAGCGCGACGAACTGCTCAAGGACGTCGAGCAGATGGTCGCCTGGTCGCAGGCCGCCCTGAAACTCTGCAAGGACTACACCGTTGAGCACCTGGAGAAGCTGGCCCCCTTCGGCTCCTTCGATTCTAATCACCTGTCGCTGATCCGCGCCGACGGCGCCATGGACCTGTACCACGGCGGCCTGCGCGCGATCAATTTCGACGGCCAGAAGATCTTCGATCACGTCGACTACCAGAAGTACGCCGACTACATCGCCGAAGAGGTCCGCCCCTGGTCCTACATGAAGTTCCCGTTCATCAAGTCGCTGGGCCCGGAAAACGGCTGGTACCGCGTCGGCCCGTTGGCCCGCGTCAACACCGCCGACTTCATCGACACGCCCCTGGCCGAGGCCGCCCGCAAGGAGTTCATGGCCGTCACCAAGGGCAAGCCCAACAACATCTCGATGGCGTATCACTGGACGCGCATCATCGAGCTGCTGCACTCCATCGAGAAAATCCGCGAGTTGCTGCACGACAAGGACCTGCAGGGCAACGATCTCATCGCCCGCGGCGAGCGGCGTGAGGAGACCGTCGGCCTGATCGAGGCCCCGCGCGGCACGCTCTTCCACCACTACAAGGTCAACAAGCACGACCAGGTCGTCATGGCCAACCTCATCGTCTCGACCACCAACAACAACGAGCCGATGAACCGCGCCGTGCAGAAGGTCGCCCGCGACCACCTCAGCGGCCAGAAAATCACCGAGGGTTTGCTCAACCACATCGAGGTGGCCATCCGGGCCTACGACCCGTGCCTCTCGTGCGCCACGCACGCCCTGGGTCAGATGCCGCTCGTGGTCGAGCTGATCGACAGCGCCGGCACCGTGGTGGACAGCCGGGCCCGCGGAATGTAATGGCGTCCCGTGTGCCACTGCTCTGCAGCCGTGGCACGGAGTTGCGGATGAACCCGCTGGAGCAAACGGTTCTGGTGCTCGCCTACGGCAACCCCGGCCGCCGCGACGACGGCCTGGGCCCGGCCCTCGCCACCGCGCTCGCAGCGCTGGACCTCCCCGGCGTCACGATTGACATGGACTATCAGCTCACGGTCGAGGACGCCGCCGCGGTCGCCGCGCACGACGTCGTCGTGTTCGTCGATGCCGACTGCCACGGCGCGGAGCCGTTCTCCTTCACCGAGCTCACGCCGGAGGCGGTCGTCAGCTTCAGCTCCCACAGCGTCGCGCCCCAGGCCGTGCTGGGCCTGGCCGCGGAGCTGTTCGGCGCTGTCCGGCCGGGTTACCTGCTGGGCATTCGGGGATACGAGTTCAACGAGTTCGGCGAGGGCCTGTCGGAGCGGGCCCGGGCGAACCTCGCCGCCGCCCTGGAGTTTATCGAGCCCCTTCTACGTACACGCACCTTTAGCGCAGGTGTCGCCGACGCCGCCCTGGCCGCGGCGACGCCGCTCGGGGACGACTGATGCAAGACGGAAAGCATGTGATTCTGTGTGTCGATGACGATCAGGACCTGCTGGATGCGATGCGGCTGGTGCTGGAGAAGAACGGCTACGTGATGGTCGAGGCCCGCAGCGCCGAGCTCGGCCTGCGCAAGTACAAAGAGGCGAATCCCGACCTGATCATCGTCGACCTGATGATGGAAGAGGTGGATGCCGGCACCAGCCTCGTGAAGGAGCTCAAGGCCGCCGGCAACACCAAGCCGGTCTACATGCTCAGCTCGGTGGGCGACAACCTCAACGTCACGATCGACTACGCCGAGCTGGGGCTGGCCGGCGTCTTCCAGAAGCCGATCAACAACCAGCAACTGCTGACCGTGCTGAAGACGAAGCTGAAGAAGTAGCCCCGCGCGAAGCATCCGAG
>JAGNKU010000002.1:300000-408719 GCA_017999985.1 Phycisphaerae bacterium
AGCCAGATGCTCAGCGCCCGCAGCACCTGCTCCTCCGCGCCCGGCAACCCCAGCTGCAGCAGCCGCAGGACCTGGTTCGGGGCGTAGTCCATTTCGGCCGCCAAGGGGCAACCCGCCGAACACTTTCCACATTGGTAGCAATTGAAGACCGACTCGCCCGTGGCGGCACGTACCCGGGCCGGCAGCGTGTCCGCGTGGGCGGAGTCATGCGAGGAGCCGGACATCATGTTACTCCTGAGAGGCACACGCGGGCCCGGCGACACCCGGACGGTGCGCCCCCGCGCGGGTCGGATACTGTATCACAGGCGCGCCAGCGTGCCAGATACCCAGACCTTCAGACAACAATGTACCCTGGTGGAGTGCATGCGCCGTGCCAGCGCGGCTCCGGCGTGTCAGCGTGGCGCAAGCGCATGAGACGTTTGCGCTTACGACTGTACTCGGCGAATCGACGCACGGCCGGTCATCGAGCGCGCGGAAAAACCTCGCACCAGTTGGGAAAATCCCCCACAGCGACAGGCGGCCCGCTACGGCGCTGTGGCGGGCGTGTCCGGCGCCTCCGGCACGTCTGGCGCCACCTGGTCGATCTCGATCACCTCCGCGCGCTGGTTGCGCCGGTGTCCCGCGTCCTCATACGTCCGCGCGTTGATGCGGTCATTGTCGGCACAGGCGGTCAGCCGGATCTGGTTCCAGCCCAGCCCCTGCGCGACCAGCACCTCCGCGACCACGTAGGCGCGCTGGTACGAGAGTTCCATCCCGCGCGCCGGATGCTGGAATGCCTCGGCAGCGCTGCAGTGCCCGCGGACTTCCAGCATGGTCCGACACCCGCGGAACTGCGCGCCAAGTTGCTCAGCGCACTTGCGACCGACGTCATCCAGGACGGCGCTGTCGGTTTCGAACGGCACCACGCCGCCCGCCCCGAAGAGACCACCCTCGCGTACGGTCTGCACATCGTGGTCGGCCCCCTCCAGCCCCTCCTGCTCGGCCTGGCCCGAGCCACGCTGCCGCGCGAGCAGCCGCTGCACGAGCAGCACGTCGCGGGCATCGGTCGAGTCAAGCTGGACGGGATTGTTGAACGCCGCACGCACCGCGATCGCGAAATCAAGCTGCTCGGCCGACACCGCCGGGACCCCGGTGCTGGCGTCCTCGCCCCGGCGTTTGCCCTCGCCGCCGCCGCTGGGCGCTTTCATCGCCAGCGCCAGCAGGATCACGAAGAAGCCCATCTGGAGCATGACGTTGTCGGCAAACGAGATCAACCACTCCGGTGCGCCCTCGTGGGCCTCTTCGTGGCCGCCGCCATGCGGACCATGGTGGCCGTGACGGCCATGCCCGCCTGCGGCGGCCGCGTGGGCGGGCGGTGCGCCGGGCGCGTCCTGTGCGTCGGGATGGCGTTTCTCGGACATGGCGTGCAGTTCTGCGCTAGTTGTCGATGTTGATCTTGGCGCGCGTCGCGTGCGGCAGGAACGCCAGCATCTTCTCCATTGTCACGCGCGGGTTATCGCCCGCGCCGATCGAGAGGATCCCCTGCAGGATCATCTCGCGATTAATGATCTCCTCGCCGGAGCGCAGCGCCAGCTTGTCGCCAATCGGGCCGGCGACGGCATTGGCCATGATCGTGCCGTACATCGTCGCGACCACGGCGACCGCCAGCATGTGCCCCATGATCTCGACCTCGCCGCCGAGGTGGCCGAACATGCCGATCTGGCCGATCAGCGTGGCCACCAACCCGTAACCCGGGGCGTAGAGCTTGATCAGGTCAAAGAACTTCTTGCCCGCCTTGTGCCGCTCCTGCATCGAGAGCAGTTCCATGCGCAGGTTGGTCTCGATGGCATCCGGCGGCGTTCCGTCCACCAGCATCTTGAGCCCCTGCGACAGGAATTTGTCGTCTAGTTTTTCGACCTCCGACTCCAGCGCCAGCACGCCATCGCGGCGCCCCTTCTCGGACAGCTCGACGATCTGCTTGATTACCGCGCTCGGGCTGCGCGCCTTGTGAAACAGGAAGCGGCGTACGTAGCCGGGCACGCACTTGAGCTTGTCGGTCGGCATCGCCATCAGCGCCACGCTGATCGTGCCGCCGAAGACCATCACCATGC
This sequence comes from Phycisphaerae bacterium, assembly GCA_017999985.1. Taxonomy (NCBI): domain Bacteria; kingdom Pseudomonadati; phylum Planctomycetota; class Phycisphaerae; species Phycisphaerae bacterium. The sequence goes on from JAGNKU010000002.1 coordinate 302,091, forward strand.
CCTTCTCGGAGTAGAAGATGGCCCAGTTGCCCTCGGACGCCCGGTACCCCACGTAGAGGCAGGCAGCAATCCCGATCAGGCTGCCGATGAGACTGGACTTGTCCACGACGCGCGTCTCCAGCTCAGCATGTCGCACCAGGCAAACCCGCGCCACGGCGCGCGCAACGCCGCACAGGCCAACAGCTTCCCATCAACAGTCATCGACGCCCGCGCCGACAGTATCGAATAGAAGTGCTCCGTCGCCGTCATCGCACACCCACTGTCCCCGTATTACGGGACGGCGCCCTGCGCCTAACCGCAATGCCGGCCCATAATGCCGCCGCGGACGACCCGTTCGGCACCCCGGGCTGACCACCCAGCGGCAGTCCTCGAGCCGCCCCGGGCACAGCGCATTCAGCGCGCCGCCCCGTCCCCCCTGTCCGGATAATCCTCTATGATGGGACCGTTCGTGCTGGTTCGACGTGAGGCCGCTCATGAGCCCGGACCCCGTTCCGCCTGACACCAACGCGGCACAACCCGCGGCACCTGCCCGCCGCCGGCTGGCCCTGCACTGGCAGATCGTGATTGGTCTGATCATCGGTGCGGTGGCCGGTCTCATCGCCAACGCGGCCTGCCCGCGTCAGGCCGATGGTACGCCGCACGCCGGCCTCGACTGGTTCGTCGTCAACATCGCCGGCCCCATCGGCCAGATCTTCCTTAATCTCATTTTTATGGTTGTACTGCCGCTGGTCTTCTCGGCGCTCGTGCTCGGCATTGCCGAGCTGGGCGACGTACGGCGGCTGGGTCGTATCGGCGCGAAGACGCTGGCGTACACGCTGATCCTGTCCACCTGCTCGGTGGCCATCGGCGTCGGGCTGGCGCGCACCGTGCAGCCCGGCGCGCACCTGGCGCAGGAGCGGCGCGACGAACTGCGGCAACGGTATGCGTCCGAGGCCGACGCGAAGATTGCCGACGCCCGCGCCGCCAAGAACCTGCGCGAGACCCTGCTCGAGCTCATCCCGCGCAACCCGCTGCAGGAGATGGTGGGCGCCGTGGATGGCAGCTCCCCCGGCGGCGGCATGCTGGCCGTGATGTTCTTTGCCCTGCTGTTCGGGATTGCGGTGACCTTGACGCCGGAACGCACGCGGCCCCTGATCGGTGTGCTGGAGGGCATCTTTGACGTCACCATGGTCGTCATCGGCTTCGCCATGCGCTTGGCGCCGCTGGCGGTTGGCGCCCTGGTCTTCCGCCTCACGGCCGTGCTCGGGATGGACATACTCCACACACTGGTCTGGTACGTACTGACCGTGCTGAGCGGGCTGGCCCTGCACCTGCTGATCGTGTATTCGCTGGCGGTCGGGCTGCTGGCGCGCATGAACCCGCTGCGGTTTTTCAGCCGCGTGACGGAGGCCGCCGTGACCGCCTTCGCGACCTCGTCATCCAACGCCACGCTGCCGACGGCGCTCCGCGTGGCGGACCAGCGCCTCGGCCTGCGGCGGGAGATCGGCACGTTCGTCCTTACGGTCGGCGCGACGGCGAACCAGAACGGGACTGCGCTGTACGAAGGCGTGACCGTGCTCTTCCTCGCCCAGGTCTTCGGCGTGGACCTGACTCTCACCCAGCAGATCACCGTCGCGGTCCTGGCGATCCTCGCCGGCATCGGCACTGCCGGCGTGCCGGGCGGCTCGCTGCCCCTCGTGGTGGTCATCCTGCAAACGGTGAGGATTCCCGCCGAGGGCATCGCGATCATCATCGGGATTGACCGGCTGCTCGATATGTGCCGCACGACCCTGAACGTCGTCGGCGATCTGGCGATCGCAACCTGCGTCGACCGCTCGGAACGCCACCGGGCCGCGCGCCACGCCCGTCAGGCGTCCAGCACCTGACGCACCCGCTGCAACAGCGCGCGCCGGCTGAACGGCTTTTCCAGGAACTGCACGCCGGCATCCAACACTCCATGGTGCGCGATCACGTTCGACGTGTAACCCGAGACGTAGAGCGTGCGCAGCGCCGGCCACAGCTCCGTCAGCGCCTCGGATACCTTCTTGCCATTCAGCTCCGGCATGATCACGTCCGTGATCAGCAGATCCACCGGCGTCTGCCGCGCGTGCGCCAGCTCCAGGGCCCGCGCGCCGTTTTCCGCAGCGGTAACGGCATAGCCCGCCTCCCCGAGCAAGTGCACCGTCAACTGACGCACCGTTGCGTCATCCTCGCACACCAGAATCGCTTCGTGCCCGCCGGGCGCATGCTCTTCCTGGCCTTCCAGGGTATATGCGACGGGCGGCGCGTCCACCGCCGGCAGGTAGACGCGAAACGTCGAGCCCTTCCGCGGTTCGCTGTAGACCGTGACGTGTCCGCCGGCCTGCCGGACGATGCCGTACACGGTTGCCAGCCCGAGCCCGGTCCCCTGGCCCAGGCCCTTGGTCGTGAAGAACGGCTCAAAGACCCGCTCAAGCATGCTGGCATCCATGCCGCAGCCCGTGTCGCTGACGCTGAGCACGACATGCATCCCGGTGCGGGCCTCGGCGTGGGTGGCAACGTACGCCGGGTCGAGCTCGGCGTTGGCCGTAGCAATCACGAGGTGCCCGCCGTCCGGCATCGCATCGCGCGCGTTCACCGCCAGGTTCACGATCACCTGCTCGATCTGCCCGGCATCGATGCGCACCGCGTGCAGGTCCGGCGCGGCGTCGATGGTCAGCGCCACGTTCTCCGTGAGCAGCCGGCGCAGCATCTTCTCCAGTTCCAGCAGCGTCTGATTCAGGTTCAGGATCGTCGGCTGGGACACCTGCCGCCGACTGAACGCCAGGAGTTGCCGCGTCAGCCCGGCGGCCCGTTGCGCACTGCGGTCGATCTGGCGCAGCTCCTCGAGCAGCGCATTGCCTGGAGCGCCGGCCTCGGCGCCGGCGATCGCCAGCTCGGTGTTGCCGAGAATCGCCGTCAGGATGTTATTGAAATCATGGGCCACGCCCCCCGCCAACTGGCCGATGGCCTCCAACTTCTGCGATTGGCGCAACTGGGCTTCGAGGCGCGCCTTCTCTTCGGCCGCGCGGCGGCGCGCGGTGATGTCCAGCACGGTGAACGAGACGCCCTTGGTCAGGTCCGCCGGATCGAGCGGCGCCGAACTCAGCAGCACGTCGATGATTTCGCCGTCCTTGCGCCGCCAGCGCGTCTCGACGGTGCCGGCGCCGTGCGCCTGGATCTGCGCGTACTTCGCGCGCCCGACGTATTCAAAGTCCTCGTCGCTGGGGTAGATCAGTCGTGCGGACTGGCCCAGCAGTTCATCGCGCGTGTAGCCCGTCAGCAGACAGCACTGGTCGTTCACCTCGCGGAACACGCGGCCGACGACGACGCCGATCCCGACCGGCGCCGCGCGGAAGATGCTCTTCAGGCGCGCCTCGCGCTCGCGCACCGCCTCCTCGGCCAGCGCGCGCGCGTGGATGGCCCGCCCCTGCTGCACGTTCTGGAAGGCGAGCTGCGACATCTGGTTGGCCACCAGGAACAGCGCGTGGGCCACGTTGCGGAACTGCTCCGTCGACATGACCGTGACCTCGGCCAGCGCCGCCCGGAACTCCGCCTCGTCCGCGCCGATCTCGCGCGCATAGGCGCACAGCCGCTCCTCGTCCAGGTCCGCGTTCCGCACCTGGCCGATCAGCCAGTTCGCAATATGCTGCTCGCCTACGAAGATGCTCGCGCCCGCGTCCCACAACCCGCCGCTCAGACACGGCCGCACGATCGGACCATCCGGGTTTGGTTGCCCCAGCACCGCGTCCGAACGCATGCAGTTCTCCAGCCCCTTGCCCGTGCGGCGAATGATCGTGCTGCACAGGCGACAGAAGTTGCTGGGGCGCGTCAGCGGCGTTCCATCCGGTTGCGTGATAATGGAGGCCACCCCGGTCGCCGCGGCGAAGGCGTCCTGTATCCGCTGGATCTCCGCCATGTCGAACAGGTCCGCGAACGATAGGCGCAGCTCCTCGTCGGCGGGGCTGGTGAGCTGTTGGAGTCGCCCGCGCAGTTGGTCCTCGGCACGCTTGCGTTCCGTAATGTCCTGCGCGATCGCGAGGATGCCGCTCGGCTTTCCGTCATCATCAAACAGGCAGTCCACGTTCCAGAGCAGCGTGTGCTCGCGACCGTCCGCCGCGCGCAGTGATTTCTCGTAACTGCGCAGCGGCTCGCCCGCCAGGAGGCGCGGCAAGTCCGCCAGCACATCGGCGCGGACGTCCGGCGGGAGCAGCCGGTCGAAGTAGTTCTGGCCCAGGACCTCGGCGCGGGTGCGCCCGTAGATCCGCTCCGCCTCGGGGTTGAACTCCAAAATGCGCCCGTCCGGCGCCAGGTACAGGACGACGGTGGTCGCGGACTGGACCAGCGTCCGGAAACGATCCTCGCTGGCCCGCAGGAGGTCCTCGGCCCGCCGCCGGGCAGCCACTTCCTGCTGCAGCTCCTCGTTCACGACCCCCAGGCGCGCCGCATTCGCGCGCAGTTGCTCGTACAGCAGCGCATTCTGCACGCCCATCCCGATGGCGCGCGACAGCGTCTCGAGAAACTCCGCCTGCGCCGCGAAGTCACGCGGGGTCTTGGACGCCAGCCCCAGCACGCCCACGATCGCGTCACCGCCCCGCAGCGGCAGTGCGGCGAACGAGCGCAGCCCTGCGTCGCGGCACTCCGGCAACGTGCAGCGCGGGTCGCTCAGGATGTCCGCCGCGAAGATCGGCGTACCGTTGCTTACCGCCACGCCGCACAGGCACTCCCCGACCCGATGCACTGGCGACCGCAGGTGCTCCTCCAGCGCCGATGGCGCGCGATAGGCCTGCAATTGCAGCTCATCGCCCACGCGCAGAAAGAGCAGGGCGAGATCGGGCGCCACGGGTCCATCCAGACCGGCGAGGGCCGCCCGCGCCACCTCCCCCAGCGACAGGTTCGCGCACACTCGCTGCGTCAGTGTGTGCAGCGCGGCCAGCTCGCGCGCGCGTTGTGCGACGTCGGCCGCCGCGCGCCGCTGCGCCGTAATGTCGTGCAGGATACAGTGCGCCTGCTGAAAGCGACCGCCCGCGTCGCGGCTGACCCGACCATCCATGGCAAACACCAGTGCCCGCCCGTCCTTGTGCACGAGCTCGAACTCCGCGCCGCGGATGAGCCCGTCGCGTTTGAAGTGCGGGAAGCGGTGGCGGAACTGCTCGCGTGACGCAGCGGTGAGAAAATCCCCCAGCCATCGGCCGATTACCTCGCCGCGCGTGTACCCCAGCGCCTCCAGCCAAGCCGCGTTCACATCCCGTACGTGCCCCGTTTCGTCCAGCGACTGGCACGCCACGGGCCCATCCTGACAAAACTGTCGGAAATGCGCCTCACTCTCCTCCAGGCCCGCTTGGGCGTCGCGCGACTGCGCCTCTGCGCCCGCGCGCGTGGCCGCGGCGGCGCGCACTGCCTGCGTCTCACCCGACACCCACGGCGCACGTCCGTCTCGTTCCGGCCCCATCGTACACCCTCGCGCCGCACCAAAGACGTGCCGTGTGCGTCCCGACGCCCGACTACCCACGCTTCTGCACCGGCGCGACGCCCTTCGCTGCCGACATTATAGCCCAGTCGCGGTCAAAACCAGTCCCGGCAATGCAAAACACGCATTCCTTGCGCCACCGCTGGGCATCCGCCGGCGGGTATGGCCGCTTTGTCGCCGCCGGGCTTGACACAACGGCCTGCGGCGGCGAAGAAAGCGCACGTGACCTTTGATCTGTAACCCCCGTGGAAACGCCCGTGGCCAATGACTCGCTGTCCGACACCACGCCCGCGCCCGGCTCGGAAACGGCGCACGCAGCGCCCGCGGTGGGCCGCTGGCACCTGCATCGCCGGCTCTACAACTGGGTGCTGCACTGGGCGGAGACTCCGCACGGGGCCGTCGCCCTGTTCGCTCTCGCGTTCGCCGAGTCGAGCTTCTTCCCGATTCCACCCGATGTGCTGCTGATCGCGCTCGTGCTCGGCGCTCGCCGGCGCTGGTGGTGGCTCGCGACCCTATGTGCCCTCGGCAGCGTGGCGGGCGGGGTGGCGGGCTACATGATCGGCCGCGGTCTGATGGATACGCTCGGGTGGGGCATCATCCGCTTCTATCACGCCGAAGAGTACTGGAAGCAGGTCAACACGCTGTACGCGAAGTACGATTACTGGATCGTCTTCACCGCGGCGTTCACGCCGATCCCATACAAGGTCTTCACGATCGCGTCCGGCGCGTTTCACATGAACCTGCTCGGCTTCGTGCTCGTGTCGGCGGTCGGGCGCGCGGTGCGCTTCTTCCTCGTCGCGTTTTTGCTGTACCTCTTCGGCCCGCCGATGCGGCGCCTGATCGAGAAACATTTTGACTGGCTGTGCGTGCTCTTCGTGGTGCTGCTCGTCGGCGGATTTGTCGTGATCAAATACGTCTTCTGAGTCCCAGCCGCAGCCGTGAGGTCGCGAGGCAATGGAACAATCCTGGATGTGGTGGGGCGGGTTCCTGGTGGCTGTGCTGGCCATGCTGGCTGTCGACCTGGGCGTGTTCCAGCGCCGCTCGCATCAGATCCGCTTCAAGGAAGCGCTGCTGTGGAGCATCTTCTGGATCGCCATCGCGCTCGTGTTCAACCTCGGCCTGTGGCTCGGCTGGATCGGCAGCTACCCGCCTGCAGAGCGCGGCCACGCGGCGATCACTTTTCTGACGGCCTACCTGCTGGAGAAATCGCTCAGCGTCGACAACCTGTTCGTCTTCTCGGTGATCTTCTCGTACTTCGCCGTGCCGCCCAAGTACCACCACCGGGTGCTGTTCTATGGCATCCTCGGGGCCCTGGTCTTCCGCGCGATTTTCATCTTCGGCGGCCTGTGGCTGATCGAGAAGTTCGCGTGGATGGTGTACGTCTTCGGCGTGTTCCTGATCATCACCGGCATCAAGCTCGGCCTCGCCAAGGACAAGGAGATCCAGCCCGACCGCAACCCGGTGCTGCGGCTGGCGCGCGCCGTGCTGCCGCTGACGAACCACTACGTGGACGGGCATTTCATCACGCGCCATACGCCCTCCCCCGACGACGGGCCCGATCTCATCGCGCCCCATTGCGAGGGCGCCAAGCTGGTCGCCCCCACCGCCGGCCGGCTCCTGGCCACGCCCCTGCTGCTGGTGCTCATCTTCATCGAAGTCACCGACGTGATGTTCGCCGTCGACTCGATCCCCGCTGTCATCGGCGTGACCCGCGACTCGTTCATCGTCTTCACGTCCAACGTTTTCGCGATCCTCGGTTTGCGGGCGATTTACTTCGTCATTGCGGCGTTCGTGAAGATGTTCCACTACCTGTCGCACGGGCTGGCCGTGCTGCTCGTCTTCATCGGCGTCAAGATGCTCACCGAGCCGATCCTGCACTACAAGATGAAGCCGATCCACTCGCTCGCAGTCGTCGCGATGATCCTCACCGTCGCCGTCGTGGCGTCGTTGCTGCGGCGCCGCAACACCGGGGCGCCCGCCGAGGAGCACGCCTCTGCCAGTTGACCCGGTGCCGGCGGCGGCCGGGCAACGCAGCGCGTCCCGGCGCCGCCGCACGTCACCCCCTTGACTTCCGCGCTCCGATGTTTCAAACTACCGCTTCAAACGTATGTTCAGCATGGGTCCGCCGCCGTGACCGAGCATTCTCAACCCGCTACGCGACAACGGCTGCTGGACGCGGCCGGCGAGGTGTTTGCCGAGCGCGGCTTCCGGCTCGCCACCGTGCGTGACATCTGTCAGCGCGCCGGCGCGAACATCGCCGCCATCAACTATCACTTCCGCGACAAGGAAGGGCTCTACGCCGCCGTCCTGCGCGACGCGCACCAGGCCGCGCACGAGAAGTACCCCCCCACGCTCGGCCTGACCGCGCACGCCACGCCGGAAGAGCGGCTGCGCGCGTTCGTGCGCAGCCTGCTGGCCCGGATGCTCGACCTCGGCCGGCCGGCCTGGCACGGCTTGCTCATGGCGCGCGAGATGCTCGAGCCGACGGCGGCGTTCGACACGTTCATCACCGACTCGATCCGGCCGCGCTACCGGCTGCTGGCCGAAATCGTGCGCGACCTGTGCCCGGCCGCCGACAGCGATGAGAAGCGGAACCTGCTGGCCAATAGCATCGTCGGCCAGTGCCTGCACTACCATCACGCCCGGCATCTGCTCGCGCGGCTGTTGCCGGGGCAGCGCTGGCCGACCGACGTGGACCGCCTCACCGATCACATCGTGCGCTTCTCGCTGGCCGCGCTAAAATCGAAGACACTATTCCCGAGGACCACCCCGTGAGGTGCGCGACACCGCGACCATTGCCGTGGCTTGCGATTCTGGTAGCCGGGTTCGCAGGCTGCTCCCGGCACGACGCGGCGGCCAACCGGTCGCACGCCGTCCAGGCCGATCCCCTGCCGGTCAAAGTCGCCACCGCTGTCCGACAGGACGTGCCCGTCGAGCTGCACTCGATCGCGCGCGCGGCAGCCTACGCCACCGTGACCGTCAAGCCGCAAGTCACCGGGCAGATCGTCGCCGCGCACTTCGCCGAGGGCCAGGACGTCCAGGCCGGAGACCTGCTCTTCGATTTGGACGCGCGCCCCTTCGAGGCCGCGTTACGGGAGGCCGAGGCGACGCTCGCCAAGAACACCGCCCTGGCGGACGACGCCGAGGCCGAAGCGCAGCGCTCCACCGGCCTGTTCCGGCAGGGGGTGGCCACGCAGCGCGAGTACGAGACCAGCGTGGCGACGGCGGCATCCTTACGCGCGACGGTGCAGGCCGCCCGGGCTGCGGTCGACGAAGCCAAGCTCAACCTGGAGTACTGCGCCGTCCGCTCGCCACTCGCCGGCCGCACCGGTACACGCCTGGCCGACCCGGGTAACGTCGTCAAGGCCAACGAATCCGAACTGGTGGTCATCAATCAGATCAACCCGATCTACGTCACGTTCGCGGTGCCCGAGCAGCACTTCGCCGCCGTCGTCGCGCGCCAGGCTCACGGCCGGTTGCCCGTGGTCGCGACCATTCCCGGCGACAGCGGCCTGCCCGAGCGCGGCGAATTAACCTTCATCGACAATCAGGTCGACTCGATGACGGGCATGCTCAAGCTGAAGGCAACTTTCGCCAACGAGCAACGCCGCCTGTGGCCCGGCCAATACGTCAACGCCGTGCTGACGCTGACCATGCAGCCCAACGCGGTCGTTGTGCCGAACGCCGCAGTGCAAACGGGCCAGGCGGGGGACTTCGTGTACGTCGTGCAGAGTGACAACACGGTCGAACTGCGGCCCATCGTCGCCGGTCTGCGTTTCAACCACCACACTGTGATCGAGCAGGGCGTTGAAGCCGGCGAGCGCGTCGTGACCGAGGGTCAGCTCCGGCTGGTGGCGGAAGCCAAAGTGAGCATCAAGGACGGGGCCGCCACGACGCAGGAAGCCCGCCCATGAACCTCCCGGAGCTGTGCATCCGTCGTCCCGTAATGACGACGCTCCTGATGCTGGGCCTGGTCGTGTTCGGCGTCATGGGTTACAGCCTGCTCCCGGTCTCCGACCTGCCGAACGTCGATTACCCCACGATCCAGGTCTCCGCCAGCCTGCCGGGGGCCAGTCCGGACACGATGGCCTCCTCCGTGGCCACGCCGCTGGAGCGCGAGTTTTCGACCATCGCCGGCATCGATTCAATGTCCTCGACCAGCGTGCTGGGCACAGCGCAGATCACGTTGCAGTTCAATCTCACCCGCGACATCGACGCCGCCGCCCAGGACGTGCAGGCGGCGATCGCCCGCGCCCAGCGGCGCCTGCCGCCCGAAATGCCGAACCCGCCCTCGTTCCGCAAGGTGAACCCCGCGGACCATCCCGTGCTGCTCCTCGCGCTCACGTCGCCGTCGCTGCCGCTGTACACGCTGAACGAATACGCGGACACGCTGATGGCACAGCGCATCTCGATGGTCAACGGCGTCGCCCAGGTCATGGTCTTTGGGGCCCAGAAATATGCCGTCCGCGCCCAGGTCGACCCGCGCAAGCTCGCGGCCCACGAGATCGGCATCGACGAGGTAGCGACCGCGATCCGCAACGCGAACGTCAACCTGCCCACCGGCGCACTCTACGGTCCGCAAACCGCGCTGACCATCGAAGCCACGGGGCAACTGCTCAGCGCCAGCGCCTACCGCCCGCTGATCGTCGCGTATCGCAACGGGAACCCCGTGCGGCTCGAACAACTCGGCCGCGTGATTGACAACGTCGAGAACGACAAGACCGCCGCCTGGTTCGTCGACCAGCGCGCGATGGTCCTGGCCATTCAGCGCCAGCCCGGCACGAACACGGTCGCGGTCGTCGATGCCGTCAAGGACCTGCTCCCATCCTTCCAGTCCCAGCTTCCGGCGTCAGTGTCCATCCGCGAGCTTTACGACCGCTCCGCGTCCATTCGCGAGTCGGTGCGCGACGTGAGATTCACGCTCTGGCTGACGCTCGCCCTGGTCGTTATGGTCATTTTCCTGTTCCTGCGCAGCCTGACCGCCACGGCCATCCCCAGTGTCGCCATGCCCATGTCGCTCGTGGGCACGTTCGCCGTCATGTACCTGCTCGGCTACAGCCTCGACAACCTCTCCCTGATGGCCCTCACGCTGTCCGTCGGGTTCGTCGTCGACGACGCGATCGTCATGCTCGAGAACATCGTCCGGCACATGGAGCTGGGCGAGGGCACTCTGACCGCCGCGCTCAACGGATCGCGCGAGATCGGTTTCACCATCATCTCGATGACGCTCTCGCTCGTGGCCGTGTTCATCCCGGTGCTGTTCATGGGCGGGCTCGTCGGCCGCCTGCTCAGCGAGTTCGCCGTGACGATCGGCGTCGCCATTCTGGTGTCCGGCGTCATCTCCCTGACGCTGACGCCGATGCTGTGCAGCCGCTTCATTCGACCGCCGAGCACGATTCGCCACGGCCACCTGTATGCTGTCTCCGAGCGCTTCTTCCGGGGCATGCTGAACGTCTACGCCTGGGGCCTGCGCGGGGTGCTGCGTCACCGGCGCTTGACGATGCTCTTCTCGCTCGCCGTGTTGGTGGCGACCGTCTACCTGTTCAGGAAGGTGCCGCAGGGGTTCTTCCCGAGTGAGGACGCCGGACGCATCTCCGCCCAGACCGAGGGCGCCGAGGGCACGTCGTTCGAGGCCATGGTGCGCTATCAACAGGCGGCCGCCGAAGTCGTGCGCGCGGACCCGCGCGTCGAGGCATTCATGTCGTCCGTCGGCGGCGGCGGGCGTGCCATGGGCAGTAACGCCGGGTCCATGTTCATCAAGCTGAAGCCGCGCGCGCAGCGCGACGCTTCCGTCGATCAGGTCATCCAGGACTTGCGACCCAAGCTCGCCGCGGTGCCGGGTATCCGCGTCTTCCTGCAGAACCCGCCGACGATTCCGATCGGCGGCCGCATGGCCAAGAGTCAATACCAGTACACGCTGCAAAGCCCCGATACGAACGATCTCTACCGCTATGCGCCCGTGCTTGCGGAGAAGATGAGCGACCTGCCCGGCTTCCAGGACGTCACGACCGACCTGCAGCTTGCGAACCCGCAGATCACCGTGCAGATCGACCGCGACAAGGCCACCACGCTCGGCGTCACGGCTGCGCAGATCGAGTCCGCCCTCTCGTATGCCTACGCGGCCCAGCAGATTTCGACCATCTATGCCCCGAACAACCAGTACCAGGTCATTCTCGAACTCGCGGACGAATACCAGGCGAACGCCGCCGCCCTGTCGCTGCTCTACGTGCGCTCCGACCGCGGTACACTGGTCCCGCTCGATGCGGTCGCGGACCTGGTCCCCACCGTCGGGCCGCTGTCGGTGAACCACTCCGGCCAGTTGCCGGCCGTGACGATCTCGTTCAACCTCCAGCCGGGCCACGCGCTCGGCGACGCCGTCGCCGCGGTGAACGACCTGGCCCGCGAAACCCTGCCGGCGGACATGAGCACCAGCTTCCAGGGCACCGCCCAGGCGTTCCAGGCGTCGCTGGGCAACCTGATCACGCTGCTCATTGTCGCGATCCTGGTCATCTACATGGTGCTGGGCATCCTGTACGAGAGCTTCTTCCACCCCATCACGATCCTGTCGGCGTTGCCGTTTGCGGGTTTCGGCGCGCTGGCCACGCTGCTGATCTTCAAGGTCGAGCTGAGCCTGTACGCCTTCGTCGGCATCATCATGCTCATCGGTTTGGTCAAGAAGAACGGCATCATGATGATCGACTTCGCCCTCGAGGCGCAGCGCAACGAGGGCAAGCCGCCGCTGGACGCCATCTACGAAGCCTGCCTGATCCGCTTCCGCCCGATCATGATGACCACGATGGCGGCGTTGATGGGCACGCTGCCGATCGCGCTCGGCTACGGCGCCGGGGCCGAGTCGCGCCAGCCGCTCGGTCTGGCGGTTGTCGGCGGTCTGCTGTTCTCACAGCTTCTCACCCTCTACGTGACGCCGGTGTTCTTCGTGTACATGGAGAAGCTCCGGATGCTCTTCCACCGCCGGCCCCGCCACGCGGCTGGTGCAGCGACGCCGGTCCTGGCGCCGGTGCCGATCAGCGGCGAAAGCCCCAGCTTCACGCCGGGCTCGCAGAGCTGACCGGCTTGCCCCGCCGCGCGTTCCCCTCCCGCCACCCCGATGCGTCGCACATCTGCATCCCGACGCTCCCCAGACTGTCGCTGGCTCATCCTCTCACGGAGATTTGAACAGCGACGCCGTCATCGATTTCCTCGACATCAACGCCTTCGTGCTCTACCTGTCGAACTTCCCCGTGTGGCAAACGACCTACGCTGGTTGCGACGCCGCATGTGGCGACATCGATGGCAACGGCGCGTATCCCTCGTTTGGCGACATCAACCCCTTCGTGACGCTGTTTCTGACGCACGCGCTGCCGCTGCCGTACGATGGGCGGCAGCGGCTTGAATGGCAGGTCGTCAGGATCGGCGGGGAGCGCAAACCGCCTGAGCGGGGAGAGTCAATGTTGTGAGCGGGGAGAGCGAACCTCTGGTTTGCTTGGGGCAAAGCAGAGCTTTGCACTCCCCTGATCGTGCGGAAGCAAAGCAGAGCTTCGCTGTCCCCCGCGGCCGCTTGCCCATATCTCAATCCGCCTCACGGCTGATACGTGAAGTTCACGTGCTGGATCCCGTGGCATGTCAGCGTGCATGAGCCGGTGTAGCGGCCCGTGTCCACGTAGAACCGCTGCCCGCCGACAATGGCAATGTCAAAGTTGATCAGGTGCCCGTGCTGTGCCGGGCTGCCGCTCACGCCGTGGGCAGCATGACACGCGCTGCACGGCGTCCGCCCGCGCACGACGTGCCGCTGGTGCAACGCGAAGCTCTCATCGCTGAGAATCGAATTGCGATCGTGACACTGGTAGCACAGGTCATACGCCTGCGGCGATTCCATCGTGAAGTCGCGCGTCTCGTACCGCGCAACCAGCAGATGCTCATAGCGCGACCCGTGCGGCCCGTCGATCTCTGTCCCGCCCGCGCTCACCCCGTCCGGGTTGTTGTGGCAATCCTGGCAATTGATGAACCGCCGCGTTCGCAGCTCCGGCCGCAGGCTCGGCACTTCGCCGGACTGCCGGCTGGGAAACGCCACCGGATGCGCCGACGCCGCCGTCGGCATGAACTCCCGCCGAACGTTGCCGCCCTCGTCCTGCTGCCGCACGATCCGCTGCGTCAGCAGCACGGGACGGTCGCCGTGGCAGCGAAAGCATACTTCGTAGTAAAACCCAGCCTGCTCGACCGTTGCACCCAGCAGGCTCACCCCCGGCACCGCCCACATCGCCGGCGGCACGATCGGGCCAGCGTTGAGTGTGCCCATTGGCCCCTTCAACAGGTCCTTCGCCGCCGCATGTGGATTGTGGCAATCCGTGCATTCGACATAGCGCGCCACGCGCAGCCGATTCTCCGGGGTGGAGCGCAGTTCGCGCAGCTTGTTTACGCGATGCCCGGAACGCTGGTCCAGCACCGACAGTACGCTCGGCCCGCTGATGCCGTCGTGGCACGTGATGCACAACTGCGATGGCCGATCGTACAGGAGTTGCTCGCGCCGCGGCGCACTGTGCGAGAGATGGCATGAACGACACGCGTTGTCCGCCAGCGACCGATACGGCAATTGCTCGCCGTTCGTAACTGTCACGGGCACGGATCGTGGGCTGAGCGCGTGCGAACCGTGCCACCAGCCGTCCATGTCATGGCACGTCAGGCACAGCGCGCCGTTCCGATCGGTAATCCGCAGAAAATCACCCAGCTCATTGTTGTGCGGATCGTGGCACGCCGTGCATTCCAGCTCGCCGCGCTCGCCGAGCTTGATCCGGTGGTCCACCAGCTCCGGCGGCCGAATCTGGCGATCGCGGTTGGCCAGCACGCGGTCGTAGCGGAAGCCGACCGGATGGTCGTCGGACAGGTCGTTGGTCAGGTTCGACGGCCCGGTCGGCATGAACGTATGTGTCATCGGGATCGGCTCGGTCATGGCCCGGTCGAGGGTCAGGCCGATCGCCAGGCTGCCGTCGTGGCAGCTCAGGCACAGCTTGCTCGCCGGCCCCGGCTGGTCGACGCGCGCGTCGGTCGTGCTGCTGCGATAGATGCGGTAGTACGTCGTCGGGTTGTGCCGGTTCCACAGCGGCGCCACGGGGCTCGCGTTGTGCGGCACATGGCAGAAGATGCAGATTTCGCTTTCATCGAGCGCTCGGACCGGCCCCGGCCCCATCGCCGACAGGTCGTGCTTGGAGTTCATGATACGGTCGTCGGCCCATGCCACCGACACGAGGCACAACGCGCACGCGAGCGTCCGAACTGCCCGCTTCATGACGCCTTCTCCGACAGATACTGGAAGACCTGCACCCGGCGATTGTAGCCGTCCGCCACCCAGATGCGATCCTGGGCGTCGATCGTCAGTCCCCCCGGCAGCGCGAACTCGCCCGGCCGCGCCCCCTCCTGCCCAAACGCGAGCAGCAATCGCCCGTCGCGATCGAAGATCTGGATATTCTCGAACTGGTTGTCCACGACATAGATGTGCTGATCGGAATCCACCGCCACCGCGCGCGGCCGCGCGAAATCGCCAGCGGCGTCGCCCTTCTGCCCGAAAACACGCACCGGCGTAGCGTCCGCGCCGAAGACCTGCACGCGGAAATTCATGGCATCGGCCACGATGAGACCGATATCGGGTTGCGCGGCCAGCGCCGTCGGGAAGTTGAACTGTCCGGGCGCGCTGCCGCGTTGTCCGACGCGCTGTTCCAGCGTCCGCCAATCCGTCGTCGCAAAGCATGCATGCGCCGCCGCGTCCGCCAGCCAGAACCGCCGCCCGCGGGCATCCCAGGCAATCGCCACCGGCGCCGTCAGCTCCGGCCAACGGTGCGTCGCGCGCCACCGGCCGTCCAGATCGAACACGTCCACGGCTGCGCGCCCGCGATCTACCACGTACAACTGCGTGCCATCGCCGACGCTCACATCGATCGGAACACGCAACGGATCGCTTGGCGACCCGCGAATCGTCGTGTACCGGCGGGCGGCAAGATCGAGGAGGTGCACGCTGCCGAGCCCGGTATCCGCCACGAAAACGCGTTCACCGGCCACAGCGACCGCTGCCGGACGCGAGAATTCGGCCTGTGCCCGCGGGCCGGCAAGCGCCGCCTGAAACGCTTCCCAGCCACTCGGCCGCGCGCCAAGGCTGGCCTCGCCGCGCAGCTCGCCGATGTAGCGGATGCGCGGCCGGTCGGGCGGCGCGGGCCAGACGATCGGCGGTGAGACCGTGGGGAAGATCGGGCCGGACGGTGCCTGGCAGCCGGCGAGCAGCACGGCGCAGCCCATCGCCGCCAGCAGACCGGCACGCACGACCGCGTTGTGTCGCAGGGCGCTCATTCGGCCCCCTTGCTGATGATCGGGATCTCGCGCTTCAGCTTGAGCCAGAACGACATGTCGCCGTCGCGCGAGCCCGGCAGATCGAGCATGTCATACTCGGCCTCGAAGCGCAGGGAAAAATAGCCCAGCCGCCAATCCACCGCCGCGCTGAGGTCCACGCCGTTGGTGATGCCGTTCAGCGAATCGTCCTCGTAGCGATAGAAGGCGCTGGCATTCGCCTCCAGGTTCGGCGCCAGCAGGTAACGGTACGAGCAGCCCAGGTCCAGCAGTGTCGTGTTGTGCGCCTCCAGCTCATCCGCCCCGCGGAATCGAAAATGCGACAGCGTACCCCTGCCGTCCAACTGGTTCCGGGCGCTTTGCCACAGCACCACGTCGCCGTTGCTGTGCATGGCCTGGTACGGATCGAGCGCATCGTCGTTGTATTCATACTCCAGCCCCACCGACCAGCCCCGCCGCCGATAAGTGGCCCCGACCCGCTGCCGGTTCACGTCGCGCTCGCGAAACGCCAGGTAACGCACCGCGTTGTGGTCCTCGTTCTGGAATGAACCCGCGTAGTAGGGCGTCAGCCCGAACTGGAATTCCTGCTGCAGGCGGAAATCAAAGCGGTCGCGCCGCAGGCTGTAGTCCTGGTAGACGCGGTATGTGTAGCTGACCAGCACCGTCTGGCGATCGGTGATCTGCCCCGTGACCACCCGCCGTAGCGCCGTGTAGCGTCCCATGCGCAGGATCACGTAATCGCGCGCCGGCAGATACGTGCGCGTCCGCCCGGCGTCGGTGACGACAATGCTCCAGACATTCACGTCCGTCTGTGCCAGGTACGCCGGCAGCGGGTCGCGCAGCGTCACCGACTCGCCGATGACAATCCCCCCGCGGTCGCCGTGCCGCGTCTCGGTCGCGGTGTGGTTGTACGTCGCATTCGCCGAGAAGCGGCCCCACGCGTTGTCCTGCGCGAAGGCGCTGTTCAGGACGCCGCCCCACTCGCAGAAATCCGCGTTGTAGTCCTGCTGCTGCTGCAGGCCGTAGAGCTGCGCCGAGGTGGTCAGCCACTGTCCGAGCTGGTGCGCCAGGCCAGCCTCGCCGCGCCAAGTCTCGGTCGTGAGCTCCTGGAACGAGTCGCGCAGGTATTGGACGCCGTAGTTGCTCGCCAGTGAATCCGTGTGCTGCAGGCGCAGCCGCGTGGAGAGCTCCGCATTGTCGCGGGCCAGGTCGCCGGCCTCGTCCTGCAGCCGCGCCAGCGTCTCCCACGCGCTCTTGCCGTCGGGGCCGAAGCGCAGCACGTGGTTCAGGTTCAGGTAATGCCGCGTCGTGTCATAGCGCGTCCGGCTGCCCGAGTACAGCTCATGCCGATCGTTGTACTCGTAATCGACCCGCAGGGCGTGGTTCGGGCTGATCTGCCAGGTGCCCTCGTAGCGGAACATGTCGGTGCCGCGCTGCTCGTCATCCGACAGCTCCCGCGTGCGGCTGGTCAAGTCGTCCCAGGTGTGCTCAAAGGTGAAACGCATGGGGAACTTCGCATTGTTGACAGACAGCCCGCCGCCGTACCGTTCGTACGTGCGATCCAGGCTGGGCTGGAACATCCGCGGCACACGGCTGTCGAGCCGTTGGGCATAGGCGTTGCCTGAGATCACCCCGCGCGGCAGAAAGGTCAGGTTCACGTCGTATTCGAGCAGCGTGCCGTCGGAACCCTGGTCGTCGTCCGGCCCGGGCCGCGACTCGCTGAACCACTCCTGCGTCAGCCCGTAGCGCGCCGCGATGTCGTACAGCAGGAATTGCTCGCCGAACAGGCTCCCCGCAGTGTTCAATCCCAGCGTCTCTTCCAGCCGCCGGGCACGGTTGATCTGCTTCGCCGAGTGCGGCACAGGATTGCGATAGTCATAGTCCACGTCACGCCGGTCGAACTCGAGATCGAACCCCAACTCGAGCGCCAGGCGCCGCATCTCCAGAATGGACCGCGGCGGGCGGACCTCGCCGGCGGGCTGCGAAGTCGGCGCCGCCCGGCTGTCTGCCTCGGCGGGCTGCGTGTCTTGTCCGGCGGCAGGCGTTCCCGCGCCGGCGAGCCCTACCAGCCAGCCGGCCGCGCAGAGCATTCCGCCGGTAGAAATGACCCTTCGCGACATAGATGCAGCCGAAATGCGGACGCGGACCGCACACGCCGTGTTGGGCGCGCAGGCTACCGGCCCGCCGCGCGCCTGTCCAGCATGAACCCGGCGCGGGGCGGTCTACGTATTGTCGGCGGCGCGGCCGATCGCTATATTCGTGCCACGAGCCGCCAAGTCCGCCGTCTTCAGGAGCACCGGGATGCGCAGTCGACCGCCGGGTTCTGTGTCTTGGCTCATCGCCGGCGTGTTGGGTGGCGTCCTCGGCATCGGGGGGTTGCGTGGCGCGCAGGTAGCCGAGCCCGACGCTGGACCTGCCGCCACATCCCAGCCGACCACGCAGCCCGGCGAGACCGGGCCGCGCGCCGCACTCATCAGCGGGCTGATCGGTAGCAAGCACGATTTCACCCAGGGGGGCAAGAGCGGACGCGACCTGTGCCTCCCCTGCCATACCCCCCACCAGGTCGCGCCGCCGGTGCCGCAGCTCGATCGCCGACCGGAGACCACCCTGCCCCTGCGGCCGTACCAGGGCCTCGGCATCGAACTCACCGGCTGGTCACTCCTCTGCCTCGGCTGCCACGATGGCGTCACCGCACCCGACGTCTACACGTCCGCCCACGCGATCACCGTCGCCGCCGAACTCGGCCACACCCGCCTCGGCACCCGCGGCCTGCGCAGCCACCCGGTCGGCATCCGCTACCCGTCCGCCGCCACAGACTACCAGCCGGCGGCCGCCGTCGAAGCCGCCGGTCTCTGGTTGCCTGACGGCCGCATCCAATGCACAACCTGTCACGACGCTCACAACACGCATCGATATGGCCGCATGTTGCGCATCAGTAACGAACGCAGTCGCATGTGCATGGCATGCCACCGGCTCTAGCGTACATCCCGAATCGCCGCTGGCTCGCCGGCACCGCGCTGGTCGCCGGCGCCTTGGCTGCATCGTTGCTTCCGAGCTGCGTGACGACCCGGCCCGAACTCACCGCGCAGGCCCCTTCGCCGCTGTACCCGCCGCCACCGCAGGTTCCACGCGTCGTTGCCCTCGGCACCCTCCGCGGCGCGCCCCCGCCGTCCCGGGCCGAAGTCAATCTGACCCTGTTCCTCTTCGGGGCCGCCCCGCCGCCGCCTCTCACCATCGCGAACCCCACGGGCCTGGCCGCCCGCGAGCGCGCGGTGCTCATCTGCGATCACGCGCTGAGCACCGTCTTCCGTTGGGACGCCGACACGAATCACATCTGCGAGGAGTCACTCCGGCCCCCCGCCGAGCATCCGTTCGCCATCGACCTCCTCCCGGACGGCCAGCGCCTGCTCTGCGATCGTCGCGGCGTGTTGCGAGTCGCCGCGGACGGCGCCGTCCAACAGCGTTACACGATCGAGGGCGGACCATATCGCCCGAGCGGCGTCCTCGCCGTCGACGAGCATGTCTGGGTCGCCAACGCCGCCGCGGATCGTATCGAGGTCTTCGCGCTCGACAGCGGCGCACACCTGCGCTCCATCGGTCGCTACGGACAAGGCCCGGCCGAGTTCTCGCTACCGCGCAGTCTGGCCCGCACGCCCGACGGCAACATCTGCATCGTGGATGTCCTGAACAACCGCGTGCAGGTGCTGGGTCCCGACGGCACGTGGGTTCGTGACGTCGGCGGCCCCGGCGACACCACCGGCCGCTTCGGCCGACCGCGCGACGTAGCCGTGGGCCCCGACGGTGCGATCTTCGTAAGCGACACTTTCTCGCAACGCGTCCATGCCTTCACCCGCGACGGCCAGCCGTTGCTCGCGTTCGGCGAACCCGGATCGGGACCAGGTGCGCTGGCTCTGCCCGCCGGCGTCGCTATCAGCGCCCACGCGCCACAAACGGAGACTGCCCCCGCGGTCGAGACCGTGCCGGCCTACTACGTGCTGGTCGCGGAACAGCTGGATCGTCCCGGTGTGCGGGTCTATGCCTGGCTCGCGGGGAATGACAAAGCCGCCGCCGAAGCCCTGCCCGCCGGCACCGCGACGAACTGGAAGCCCACCTACCCGGAATCTGCGGCGATCAACCCGCACTGGGATGCCACGCGGTGCGCGACTTGTCACACGTCCTCCGGCGGCAAGCTCTTCCCCATCGCCCCTGAAGCGGTGAACGCCCTCTGCATATCCTGCCACGATGGGGTGAAAGCCCCCGCCGATCCACACCCCATCGGTCGCGCCGCGCAGACGGACCTCGTCCAAACGCCGGACGACTGGCCAACCGTGGACGGTGCGATCGGCTGCCTGACCTGTCATGACATCAAACGCCACTGCGAGCCCACCGCCCAGCGCCCCGCCGTCAACGCCGTGCTGCTGCGCCACTACGACGCGCAGCAACCCCTCGAATACTGCGGCAACTGCCACACCGCGGACATCGGCGGCCGCTTCAGCCCGCATCAGCAGCGTGACGCCAGCGGCAAAGTCCGCGAGGACGCCTGCCTGTTCTGCCACACGCGGCGGCCCGAGGTACCAGCGGATGGTCGCCGCCGCTTCGAGCCGCACGTGCGCGTGGAGTCGTCCGACCTGTGCCTCAACTGCCACGTGCGGCACTGGGACCTCTCGCCGCTCGGCCACGTGGACCGGCCGGTCACGCCGGCGATTCGGCAGTGGATGCTGATGAATGAAATGAGCGGCCAGGCCAACGTCGGCCGCGCGCAATTAAGGCACATGGCCGACGAGTCCGGACGCGAACCAGCCCGGCTGCCGCTCGGCAAAAACCGGGTCACGTGCTACACGTGCCATAACCCGCATTACGCCGGCATGTTTCCGCCGGACAGCGAACTGGGTGCGCTCGCCGCCAACCCCGTGGATCGGAAGGCGGCGCTGCGGACGGATTGGATCGACCTGTGCTCCGAGTGCCATCATCACTAGGCGCCCGCCGCAGGAGGACCGCATGCTCTGGCGCTCGCTCAGCCTGGATATTCACACCTCTCCCCCGGCCGCCTCGCGAAGAAGCCCCAGCGTCGTCCGAGCGCTCAGCGGCGTGATAGCGGCGGGCACACTCACGCTCCTCGCCGGTTGCCCCGGCACCCCACCCGACGACGGCCCGGTCTTCAACAACCCCGAGGACCCCACCAACGGCGGTGCCAGCTACATCGGTGCCGCCGCGTGCAGCGCCTGCCACCCCGACATCGACGCCGCCACACGCTTGCACGGCCACGCCTCCGCGCTCAAGCGCAGCGAAGGCGCCGCACCCAGCTATCCCACCGACGCCACGCGCGCCGGCGTGCCCAGCCCCCCGGACGGATACGCCTGGACTGACGTGAGCTACGTCATCGGCGGCCATGCCAAGGGCGCGATCTTCGTCGACCGCGACGGCTACGTGCTGACCGACGGCGTCGCCGGCGTGAACACGCAGTGGAACCTCGACTTGCCGCCCAACGGCACAAGCGCTGGCTTCGCGGAGTACCTGCCCGCGCAAGCCACGCTGCTGCCATTCGCGTACGACTGCTTCCGCTGCCACACGGTCAATCCGCAGCCGCAAACCGCCGACGACCCACGCACCCAGGACGGGCGCCCCGGCATCGGCGGCACGTGGTCCGAGCCCGGCGTCATGTGCGAAGCCTGCCACGGACCCGGTTCGAAGCACGCGCCTGACCCCGAGGCCCGCACCATGTTCGTCGATTCGTCGGCCGCGCTATGTGCACGCTGTCACACCGCCGGCGATGACCCCGATGTGATCCTTGCCGCGGACGGCTACGTTAATCCGAATACGCAATACGCCGAGTTGCGGGCCAGCGGCGGGCACGCGGACTTCGCGTGCGGCTATTGCCACGACCCGCACGCCTCGACTGCGTACGCTCGTGCGACCGGCGTTCGCAACGGCTGTGTAGGCTGCCACGCGGATCAGAACCTCGCGTTCCACGATGGTTTCACATTCGTGCGCGGCGACTACGTGGAGGCGTTGACTTGCGAAAGCTGCCACATGCCGTTCACCGGCCGGAGCAATTCCGTCGCGGGCGCGGACGTGGTCGGCACGCGCGACCCGGGGCGGATGGGCGATGTCCGCGGGCACATCTTCCGCATCGACACGCAGGCCCCGCGCTATACGCAGATGTTCACACCGGACGGCACACAGGTCATCAAGGACGAGAAAGGCCACGCCGGCGTCTCGCTCGACTTCGTCTGCCTGCGCTGCCACAACGGCATCGGCAACGCGTTTGTCATCTCCTCCGACGGTGCCGCGGTCATCGCGACGCAAATGCACCAAAACGCCGCCGCGTCCGCCAGCGAGTAGAAGTCGCCCCACACCCCCGTTCGCGTCAGGGAGGGGCGAGGGGAGGATCGAGATTCAGGGCGTCTTCGCGCTCTCCTGGGCTGTCCGCGGCGCAGAGCGGAATCACGGGACAGCTTCTGCCGTGGCCTAAGCCCGCCGCGCGTGAGCGCGTATCCGGACGTGCCACCGATCATTGACCCGGGGATGCACCGGACGATATAAAGGTTGTAGGAGGCTCCTGCCGTTTTCTCCGGGGAGAGTGTGCATGCGTCCGATTCGTGTATTCGCGGGCCTCGTCGGGTTCGTCGTCATCGCCTCTACCTGCTCGGTCGCCGGGGCGACCATCATCTACGTGGACGACGACGCCTCGCCCGGCGGCAACGGACTGAGTTGGCCGACGGCGTTCCGATTTCTGCAGGATGCGCTTGCGGCGGCGCAGCCCAGCGACGAAATCCGCGTGGCGCAGGGCACGTACTACCCCGATCGCGACGCGGCCCACCCGACAGGGACGGCCGACCGCGCGCTGAGCTTCACGCTCAAGGACGGCGTGGGGCTCTACGGCAGCTACGCGGGCTTGGGCGCGACGGATCCGAACGCGCGCGACATCGCGGCATACGTCACGGTTCTCAGTGGCGACATCGGCGCGCCGGGCGATGATAGCGACAACAGCTACCATGTCGTCCACGGTGGCAGCACCAGCGCCAGCGCGCTACTCGATGGCTTCACGATTACGGACGGTAACGCGAACGGCGCCGCTCCTCACGACCGTGGTGGCGGCGTCCGCTGCGACGACTCCTCCAGCCCCACGCTGGCCAACTGCACGATCGCGGGCAACACCGCCAGCCTCAACGGCGGTGGCGTGTACTGTGGCTACTTCTCACGTCCCACTCTGACCAACTGTGACATCGTCAACAACGTCGCCGATCATGGCGGTGGCCTGCACTTCTACGACTCTTCCAGTCCCACCCTGGCGGACTGCACAATCGCCGGCAACCTGGCCGCCGACGGCGGCGGCGTGTATTGTGACCACAGCGACTACCACGCCATACCCACCCTGACCAACTGCACGATCGCACAGAACACGGCTGCCGGCAGTGGCGGCGGAGTGTACGGCGACGGATACGCCATTCTGGTGCTCACCGCCTGCACAATCATCGGCAACACGGCTGGCGGCGATGGCGCTGGCGTGCACGGCGGCTGGTACTCCAGCCTTACGCTGACGAGCTGCAGCATCACAGACAACGCTGCCGGGACGGACGGCGGCGGAGTGTACTGCGGGTCGTACGCCGACGCGACGCTGACCGCTTGCACAATCACCGACAACGTGGCCAGCGAGCGCGGCGCAGGTGTATGCTGCCACTGCTTCAGCGCCAAGCTGACGAGTTGCACGCTTAAGAGCAACGTCGCCGGCGGCAATGGCGGTGGCGTGTACTGCGATGCCTCAAGCTTGACGCTCGTAAATTCCACGCTCGCCGATAACGTCGGTGGCAACGGTGGTGGTGTGTACTGCGAGGCAAACCCTACCGCGCGGCTGACCAACTGCACATTCACGGGCAATGCCGCCGCCAGCAAGGGCGGTGGCCTGTACCGCAGCGCTATCTCCAACCCCATCTTCACCAATTGCATCCTCTGGGCTAACACGCCACAGGCCATCTACCCCCAGGGCGGCAGCATGGTGGTGACGTACTGCGACGTGCAGGGTGGCTGGAGCGGTACAGGCAATATCGACGCCGATCCAGAATTCGCTTTTCCGGATGATCCGCACCTGCTGAACAGCTCGCCGTGCATCGACGCGGGCACGAACAGCCCATCCGGGGGGCTCCCATCCAGTGACGCCGACGGGCTGGCGCGTGTGCTCGACGGAGATGGCGACGGCTCCACGGTCGCGGACATGGGCGCCTGCGAGTTCGACCCGGCCACGCCGACGCTGGCCTTGAGTGCTACCAGGCTGACGATCACTGCCCTAACCGGGCAAACCGGGTCGCGGGCGCTGGAGATCCGCAACAGCACTTGCGGCGCGCTGGCCTGGGAACTGCACTGTGCGGCAGACTGGCTCACGGCCGACCCGGTGGCCGGGGAATCTGCGGGTGAAGTGGATACGGTCACATTGACAGCCAGCACGACGGATCTGACCCACGGGACTTACGTTACGACCGCGTGGGTGAACGCGGCGCAGGCCCTCAATGCCCCACGGGCAGTGACCGTGGTCCTGCGCGTGGCTGGGACACTGCACGTTCCGAGTGAGTATCCGACGATCCAGGCGGCCATCGACGCTGCGACCTTTCCGGGTGACGAAGTCGTAATCGCCGACGGGGTGTATGCTGGTCCCGGCAACATAAACCTGGACTTTCGCGGCCGCGCGATCCCGCTGCGCTCCGTAAGCGGTGACCCGGCCCTGTGCACCATTGACTGCGAAGGTAACGGGTGCGGCTTCTACTTCCACAGCGGCGAAGGCCCCGCGTCCAATGTGCAGGGCCTGACCATCCGGAACGCGAGCAACAGCGGCGTCTACTGTTCTGGATCAAGCCCAAGGTTGGTCAATTGCCGGATCACCGGCAACACGACCGGCGATAACGGGGGCGGCGTGTACTGCACCGACCAGGCCAGCCCGTCGTTGGTCAATTGCACGCTTGCGGGCAACACTTCCATGAACGACGGCGGTGCCCTGTACTGCGGGTACTACTCCAGCCCCACGCTCATCAATTGCACGCTCGCAAGCAACACAGCCGCCCATCGTGGCGGCGGCCTCTCCTGCCACAACTACTCTAACCCAACACTGACCAACTGCATCCTCTGGCCAAACACGCCCGAAGCGATCTACGTTCGCTCAGGCAACCCGGACGTGACCTACTGCAACGTGCAGGGCGGCTTCGTCGGCACAGGCAACATCAACGCGTCCGCTCTCTTCGTGCGGGACCCGGACCCTGGTCCGGATGGCCAATGGGGCACACTGGACGACGATTACGGCGATCTCCGCTTGACTCATGGATCAACCTGTATCGACGCCGGCAACAACTTGGCCGTGCCCAGCACCATCGCCACCGACCTGAGCGGAAACCCGCGGTTCGTCGATGTGACTTGTCGCCCCGACTCGGGCAACGGGCCGCCGCCGATCGTGGATCTCGGCGCTTACGAAGCGCCCGACGATCTGCTCATCGACTGCAATGGCAACGGCGTCGATGACTTATGTGAGACGCTGGGCGGCACGAGTACCGACTGCAATGTGAACGGCGTGCCCGATGCCTGCGAGATCGCGGGTGGTTCAAGCCCAGACTGCAATGGTAACGCCGTGCCCGACGAGTGCGATCTCGACGGGGGCACGAGCCTGGACTGCAACTTGAACGGCTATCCGGACGAGTGCGAGCCCGACTGCAACGGCAACGGTCAGGCCGACGAATGCGACATCTTTCAGGGGGCCAGCTTCGACTGTGACGCTAACGGCGTGCCGGACGAATGCGAGCTGCACCCGGACTGTAACCAGAACTATGTCCCCGACGAGTGCGACTTGCTGAGCGGCACAAGCATCGACGCGAACGCCAACGGCATCCCCGACGAGTGCGAAATCTGCGCCGGCGACCTGGATTGCAGCGGGGCCGTCGACTTCGTCGATATCAACGCGTTCGTGCTCTACCTGTCGAACTTCCCCGTGTGGCAGACGACTTACGCCGGCTGTGACGCGGCAAACGGCGACCTGGACGGCAACGGCGTCTACCCCGCCCTCGCCGACATCAACGCCTTCGTGACCCTGTTATCCACGCATTCACTGCCGCTGGCGTGCGGCGACCGCTGACGCACGCGACGATGCGGACGATTACTCCGGCTTCGGCGGCCCCGGCAGCGGATCCTTCAACCCTACGGCCGCCCAGAACGCCGGCACGCCGTGGCAGGCCTCGCAGCCCAGCGCCATCTCCTTCGGCGCGACCTCGTGGCTGACTTTGAGGTACATGACGGTCTCAGGGAATCCGTAGGTTCCGGTGAACGGAATCCCCGTGTACGCCGCCCCGTCCGCGAGCGCCAACCCCCAGTCAAACTCGACCCAATACGGATTCGCGCCGCCGGCCGTGCCAAACAGGTGCGGCACGCTCAGCCGCTTGGCCAACGTGTCCGCCGGCTGCCGGCCCACCATTTTCTTGAACGGGTAGATTTTCGCGTCCGCGTCATCCTTCGTCGCCGCCGGCTCGGCGATGACCACCGGGTCTTCCGCGGTACCCGCCACCGTGTACGTATCGCTCACGCCGATGATCATCCGCCGCCACAGGTCGTTGTGCCAGCGATACTCCGGCTGCACGCCCTTCGCCCACACGAACGTGCCCTTCTGCTTGTCGTACGTCGGCTGGCCGAGTTCATCCGTCGGAATCGGGCTGATGTCCTGGCCGGCCGTATCCCAATACCACGCCACCTTCGTCGGCTTGCTGCGCGCGAAGGCCGGAATATGGCACGTTTCGCAGGCTACGCGCGCCAGGTGCGCGTTCAGCAACGGATCGACCGGCGGGTTCGCCGTGTGCACGTCGGTATCCCCGTGGCAGCGTGTGCACGCCGGCGCCGCCCCGCCCTCGTTCACCGAATGCAGCGCAAAGCCGGCGATGCCGTGATTCTGTTCCGTATGGCACTCCTGGCACGCGAAATCCAGTCCGCCCATATGCACATCCATCTCGCGCGTCGGGCTGGCCAGATCGGACGACATGTCGCCATGCTTCACGTTGTCGCCCCCGCCGGCGTAGAAATGACAGAAGCCGCAGTTGCGCCGCGTCGGCGGCCCCACCTTGTACGCGACCTGCTGCAGTTCGTCGGGGCCGACCACCGTTACTTGACCTTCGTTGACGAGCGCCGCCGCCCCACCCCCACCGCCATCCGTCGGGTGCTTGGCATACGTACCCGTTGTGTCGTGACAGATGAAGCAATCGACCTGCGCCGTGCTCGTGAAGTCGAACGTGTCATCCTTCCAGCCATAGCTCGGATGGCACTGCGCGCAGCGCCCCTCGTTGGACGGTACCGCGATGCAGAAGTTGTTCAGCAGATCACGCTTGCCGTGCGTTTCCGTTTCGTGCCCGACGATGTTCACGGACGCCCCCGCCCACTGCCAGTGCCCGCTCTCCAGCAGGTCCGCCGCCACATCCGCATGGCAGATCTGGCATGTCGCCGGCCCCTCGTACCCCCCGGGGACAACCTCCGTCAGGAAGCGTTCGTGATCGGTCTTTTCCACCGGCGTATTGCCATCCGGCGGTGAATTCCCGTCCGGCACGCCGTCGTCGGGCGGACACCCCCCCAGTGCCCCCAGCCCCGCGATGCCGAGCCCCGTCAAGGTGACGATCAGGCAGTATCGCAGAGACACGCACGTCTCCTCATTGAGCTGAGTCAGCGCGAGCCTTCCCGCGGCTGCGCGCGGACATGCCACTGGCTGTGGTAGTCCAATCGCCCCCGCAAGTCAACGCCCCCCGTGCCAGCAAGACGCAGGGCAGGGAAGACTCCCTGCCCTGCGGTGATTCCAGGTGTGCCGTCGCTTCCGTTACGCCCGCCGGTCGACTACGGAACCGCGTGGCTCCGCTCCACCGAGAATGTCTTGCCGTCGCCGTGGCAGACCGCGCAGCCTTCCTGGCCCACGCCGAGCGTGTTCAGCTCGACGTGCACGGCCGTCGCGGTGGAGTCGTGGCACGACGTGCAGGCGACCTTCCAGATGCTGACGTCGTTGCGTTCCACCGGTGTCTTCCACGCATCCGTCGCGTGGCACGCCACGCAATTCGCCGGCCCGTTGGGCATCACCGGGGTGAATGCTGTCGAAAAGTCGGCGACGTTGTTGCCGAATCCGACGAGGTCGTACACGCCTCCGTCCTGCACGACGCTCAGCGCGCGCGCCGCGTGAATCTTGTGGATCATGATCTTGAAGTCGATCGAATCCGCCTCGGGCGCCTGCGTCTGACCCTCGGCGACGTTCGGACGATCCTCCGCGCCCGCCGTGTGGCACATTACACAATTCTCAACACTCTTGCGGCCATTGCCGTGGAAGCGGAGATCGCCGTGGCAGGCGTTGCACTTCGCGTCCGTGACAAAGCCCGGATAGTCCCCCGCCGCGCCGGAGCCGGCGGTGTTGATGCGGACGCCAAACAACCCTGGCTCCGACGTCTCGCGATAGGTGGTGTCGCCAAGCGTGAATTGCCGGTACGCATACACCATGATCGTGTAGGACCCCGCCTTCAGATTCTGGCCGCTCAACTCGCCCCAGCCGTCGGCATAGGTGAACGCCGCCGAGTCGTTCAGTGGCGCCGGATACGTCGCCGGAATCGCCGCCGGGCTGGTGTACACGAACGGTCCGGTCCCCGTCGCGGGCACGCCACCCGTCATCGTCACCACGCCCTCGTTGGAGGTGGCCTTGATCGCGGCCGTCGAGCCCGCCACCGGCAGGATCTTCTGGTAGTTCACCGTCGGACCGGCCATGACGAAGTTCACCGACCACAGATCTTCCATGTCAACGGGGTCATCGTTCGCATCGAGTACGCGGAACGTGACGATCGGCGCATCTCCGACCGCGAAGAACCCATCGCCGCTGTTGCCCTCCACGGAGTCGATCACAACCTTCAGGCCCAGGATGTTGTCGGGGTTCGACAGCGGCGGCACGTGCACTACCTCCGCGTCGTACGTCATCCCGGCACCGTGGCACAACGCGCAGGATCCGTCCGCGAACTTGTGCACAACGCCAGCCGAGTCCGACGACTTCCCCGGCGGCACGCGGTACGCCACGTTGTTCAGCTGCGTCTGCTTCAACGTGCCAAACAGCTCGTTGTCCTGATCGAGCACCGTCCCGCTGTCGAAGTTCAGGTCATCGTGGCAGGTCGTGCAGCGCGCCTGGGTCAGGTTCGCGTCCGCGTAGATCTCGGCGCCCTGCGCCGCGCCGCCGTGACACACTTGGCAGTTCCGCATCTGCTCGTTGAAGCCGGTGCCGCCCGGCATGAACGGGAACTGCACGTGCGAGAAATCCACCACGTTCCCCTGGAATCCGGCCACCTCGTAGAGGTAAGGGTCCGAGCCATCAGCCGTCGCGGCGACCCGGGGCAGATTCGCGCCGGTGTGCAGCTTGTGAATCATCTCGCCGAATTCAATCGACTCGGCACCCGCGGAATCGAGCGCACCGGCGGTATGGCAGAGCACGCAGCCGGTCAGGCTGAAGCGGTTGGACCCGTGCACGGTCATCTGCACGTGGCAGATGTTGCAGTTGGCCTGCGTCACGAACTCGCGCGCCGTCGGCGTCGCGCCGCCAACCGCGAAGTCGAACGTCGCATCGCCGGCCTTGCGGACGCTCTCACCGTCCACGGTGAAGGTCCGCCGTGCCTCGATTCCTACGGTGTAAGTACCGGCGGCGACGGTGCCGCCGCCGCCCGACGGCGCGTTCACGGGCTTGGCGTACGTGGTGGGCAGATTGCCCAGCGCGTAGGTGTAGCTTCCGTCGGCGTTGGTCGTGACCTTCGTCAGGTCGCCCTCCGGCACGATCACCCGCTGGTAGCCCTCGGTCGGCCCCGACACGTAGATCGAGAACCGGTCGAGCTCCTCGATCGCAATCGTATTGCTGCTGCCATCCTGGATCGTGAACGTCACGTTCACCGGACCGCCGAGTTCGACCGGGCTGCTGCCACTCACATCCGTAATGGTGACGACCGTGTCCGGAAGCGTATCTCCGGCTGCGAGGCCCGGATCGCCCTGCGGACCCGTTGCACCCGTCGGCCCCGCCGGCCCCGTCGGACCCTCCGGACCCGTCGGACCCGTCGGACCCTCCAACAGGCCGCCTGGACAGCCGCCGAGCATCAGGCTCAGCGCCGCGATGATGCTCAATCCGACGCCTGTACGCAACATTGCCGAGCTGCGCCTCATGGCCGTTCTCCTTCGCGATTTGCGCTCGCAACTTCCTGACATGTGCCCGTTGAGTCGTATGTTATCGCGCGAAGGGTGCAATGCAATGCAAACTTGCGCGCTCCGCGCCGGCCACGTCAGTATGCTCCGGAACGCGCCAGCACCGCAATCCTCCCCAGCGGGGGATCTCCTCCCCCTTAGGGGGGAGCCGACTGCGTACTGTTCAGAGGTTGTTACGGACCGCGTAGCTCACCGCCGCCGCGCGCGAGCACAGCGCCAGCTTGCG
Source organism: Phycisphaerae bacterium (assembly GCA_017999985.1). NCBI lineage: Bacteria > Pseudomonadati > Planctomycetota > Phycisphaerae > Phycisphaerae bacterium. The sequence goes on from JAGNKU010000002.1 coordinate 332,336, forward strand.
GTAAACGCTCTTCAGATGTGAACGCACCGTCGAGGACGATACGCCGATTTCCGAGGCGATGACATCGTTGCGCAACCCGCGCCCCACCAACCGCAGCACCCGCAATTCCTGCCCGGTCAGGCCCGCCGGCGGCCCGTCGTCCGCCGCGCCGCCCGCCATGCCGATCAGACGGTGCGCGACCGCCTGCGAAAGCCGTACCTGCACGGCTCGGTCGTCCGTGACATCACAGAACAGCAGCGCGCGCCCGATCAGCGCACCGTCCGGGCTGTAACACCGCGACGCATTGGCCTTGAGATCGGCGCGCTGCGGCCAGCGCAGCGCGATGTCCGCCATGTGGTGCCCCTCCATTTCACCGGCGTCACGCCAGAACGCGGCCAACTGCGGGTCTTTCAGGACCTGGCCGACCGCGTGTCCGACGCATTGCGCGCGCGGCGCCCCCAGGACGTGCTCGGCTGCGCGATTCAACCACACCACCCGTCCCTGCGTGTCCACCAGCACCAGGCCGATCGACAGGCCCGCCACCGCCTGCGCCAACAAACAGGCATCCTCGCAATCCTGCCCTCGCGGCGATTTCCCGGCCGGCATGCGGCTGCGCGCAATCATGTTCTGGCCCTCTCGCGTACACCACCAACCGTCGATTATAGTTACCGCCACGTCACGCGGCCTCCACGGCCGGAGTTTTTCTCCGAGACGAGGCGCCATGTCTGAGCACCGGTCCAGCTTTCTGCCCCGCACGCAGCGCCGCCGCTCATGGCCCTGGCTCGCGGTGCTGTTCCTGCTGGCTCCGCTGCCGCCAGCCGCGCGGGCGGGCGACCCGGACAACTGCCTGCTTTGCCACCAGTTTCGCGGACTCAGCCGCTACGACCCCGCGGCCGACCGCGCGCACCTGTTCTTCGTCGATCCGGACTACACTCATGAGCTCCGCGGCCCGCACGCCCGGCTCGCCTGCACGGCGTGCCACGCGCGCAGCGAAGTCGGTGTCGTGCCGCATGGCGCCGTCTCCCGCGTGAACTGCACGCAGACCTGCCACCTCAGCGCCGCGGGCCAGCTCGACCGCCGCTTCAGTCACGAAAACGTCGCCTGGCTCCTCGATCGCGGCGCACACACACATGCTGTGCTCAGCAGCCTGACCTTCACCGGCGGACCCTTGCTGGCGCCCGGCCAGTCCCCCTGCCTGTACTGCCACGACGAGCCGGTCTTCCGCGACCCCGCCAACGTGGTGACCACGCTGTCGCCACGTGATGACCGGACTTTCGACCGCTGCGACGTCTGCCATGCCGAGCAAGTCCCCATCGATGTCGCCTACTACCTGCGGCATATCGCGGCCCGGCTCCAGTCCGCCCGGCCCCCGCTCGAGATCGCCCAGGTCTGCGCCGTCTGCCACACGGACCCCGACGTCCTCAAGACGTTTGAGATGCCCAACGCCGTCGCCAGCTTCGTCCGCAGCTTCCACGGCAAGGCCGCGCTGCTCGGCGACAACACGACCGCCGACTGTCTCGCCTGCCACGTCGCCGCCGGCGAGAACGCGCACCTCATGCTCGCCAAGGCCGACCCGCGTTCGTCTGTCCATCCCGCCAACGTCGCCAACGCCTGCCGCAGCACCGCCTGCCATCCGGGCGCCGACCCGCGCTTCGCCGCCGCCGCCGTGCACCTTGACCTGCCCACCGCCCGCGGCACGCTCGAATTCGCCGTCGCGGCGGCGTTCATTCTGCTGACCATCGGTACGTTCGGCCCGTCGCTGCTGCTCTGCCTGCTCGAGCTGGCCCAGATCGTCTTCGGCCGCCGGCATGAGGGCGAGCACGCCGCCCTGCAGCTCGTGCAGGCAGTGCTGGCCCACCCCTACGGTCGCACGCGTTTGGCGCGCTTCACGGTCAGCCAGCGCTACCAGCACTGGGTCCTGGTCGTGCTCTTCACCACGCTCGCCGTCACCGGCTTCCCCATGAAATTCGCCGATCACGACTGGGCCCGCGGCGTGATTGAGACGCTCGGCGGCCTGCGCGTCACCCGCACGATTCACCACTGGGCCGGCATCGCCCTTGTGCTCGGCTTCGCCGCGCACTTCGTCTATTGCCTGCACACGTACTGGCGGCGCGCCCGCGAACGCGGCCCCGCCGGCGGACGCGTCGGCCTCTGGGCGGCGATCTGGAAGCTCCCGATGGTCGTCCACCCGCGCGACCTGCTGAAAGGGCATCATCTGCTGCTCTATCTCTGCGGCCTGCGCCGTGAGCCGCCTTCGTTCGGCCGCTTCAGCATCAAGGAAAAATTCGAGTACATCGGCGTGTTCTGGGGCACGACGCTGCTGGGGCTCACCGGCGCCCTGCTGTGGGGCGAGCAAATCTTCTCCCACTACCTCAGCGGCCGCATCCTGAACATCGCGCTCATCGCCCACACGTACGAGGCCTTCCTGGCCATCATCCACGTCGGCATCCTGCACATCGTCAACGTCATCTTCTCGCCGCACGTCTTCCCCCTCTCGCTCGCCACGATCACCGGCGACACCCCGCTCGGTGAACTGGCTGCCACCCACTCCGAGTTCGTGGCGGAGGCCGCCCGCGACCTGAACGTCCAACTCCCAGCGGAGGCACCCCATGAGTAAGCCCGCTGCTTACCGTCGCTCCGCCCGCGACTGGCTCTGCCTCCTCGGCCGCTTCGGTCTCGAGTCCGTCCGCCGCAGCTATGCCGTCGCGGTCATTGCCGTCGTGGCGTGGCTCAGCTTTCTCGCCCTGCGCTACCTCGTCGTCACATTGATGTTCCCGGCGCCCGCCCCGGCCCAGATCACCGGCATCCCCACCCGCCTGACCGAGTCGGTGCTCCGCACGGACAGAAGCGCATGGCGCGGCGTCACCACGGACGCCAACCCGCGCACGCCCCCCGCGCACTACCACCGCATCGCGGGCTGGATTCAACCCGATCGCTTCAACGGCTGCACCACGAGCGGCTGCCACGATCCGCTGCCACACGCCCGCCGCAAGGAGGTCCGTGCTTTCCTTAACATGCACGCCACGAGCCTGCACTGCGGCGTGTGCCACCTGCCGCGCGACGAGCAGCCGCTCACCCTCACCTGGTATGACCTGGGCCGCGGCGCGCCGCGCGGCGCCCCCGAGGTCGTGCAGCTCTACGCCTGGCTGACCTCGGAACAGGGCCGCGCCGCGCTGGCCGACCCGACGCCGGCAATCCAGGCCGAGCTGGTCGCCAGGGTCCGCGAGGCCGCCCGTCAGGCCGACCACGCCCGGGCGCTGGTTGACCTGGCGGACCAGCTAGCGGCCGAACGCCACAGCAGTCCGGCCTTTGCCGCCCTGGTCGAGACCGCCCGCACGATCCTGCCACGCCATTTCCGCGGCGAGTACGGCGCCAAGCTGGCCCTGCTGGACCGCACCACAAAAACGCCGACTCTCGGATACGTAGGCACACAGGCCGCCAACGAGGCATATCTGCGCGAGGCCCCGCAAGCTGATGCCGCCCGGCGGGCACAATTGCTGGCCGCCGTGCATCCGGCGTTGCGCACCCCGACGCTGCACTGCACGGACTGCCACCGCACCCCGGGCATGCTCTTCGACTTCGCTGCCGCTGGTTATCCCGCGGCACGGATCGAGATGCTCTCGCAGCCCGTGATCTTCCAGATGATCGAGCACATCGCCGCCGGCCAGCCCTTCTACCTCCCCAGCTTCGTCATCCCAACCACTCAGCCAAGAGATCCGCAGTGAGGCATCCGCTAGAGAAGCTGCCGGAGATTGTCGCCGCCTACAGCCGCGACGGACTGTACTTTGCCTCGATCCGGCTGAGTCGCGCCGGAGTGGGCCGCGTCTTTGAGCTGGGTATCTCCCGCGCGTCGTATCTGGCGCTGCGCCGTGTGTTCCAAACGCGGCCGTTTGATGCGCTACCCGGGCTTCGACAACGGTACTATTTCGAGTGGCCACACCGTCGAAATGACGCTGACCCCAACCGATGCTCTGGTACGATCCGGATTGAGCAAGACCGTCGAGGCCGGAATATGGAGTTCGAGCTGCCGCAGCAGCTCATCGCCAACCTGCTCTGGTTCTATGAGATGGAGACGCTCGAGCCAGCGCGCCACCTGCGCTGCTGGCTCCCACAAGATGAATGAGTGCATGCCGCCTCTTCCCGCCTGAGTAAGCCGCGATCGCGCGATACGCATATGCCGGTGACCGACCTCACTCCCGCGTCAACTGCCCCATCACGTCATCCAGGTCGCGCACGCTCAGATCGAGCAGATACAGCGCGTAGTTCTTGTTGTGGATCCCGTTGCCCGCCTTGATGAACTGCACATTTTGTCGGGCGGGCGTAATCCGCGTCTCGATGTCCGCCGGCAGCTCGATGCCGCGCGCCTGCAGATCCGCGATCCGCTGATCGACACGTACCAGCGCCGCCTCCGCTTCCTGCACGTACGTCGCGATCTCGCTGCGCCACTGCTCGAACAACCGCTCGTAGTCACTGCCGTGACACGCGATGCACGTCGCCTCCGACGCCTTCACGAGCGCGTCGCCCTTCAGATCGACCGCCGGCTTGATGTGGCAGCCCGTGCAATTCAGCCGCGAGCCGAACATCGCATTCGGCATCGGCCGCAGCGCGCCGGTGCCGCCGATCCCCATGAGCAGCTCGACCTGCTCGTGGTGATGGTTCGGGTGGCAATGCTGGCAATCATCGAGAATGGGCTGCAGGAACCCCGCGCTCGTCCCGACGTGCGTCGCATCGATCAGCTTATGCTCGATCGCCCGGTGACAGTCCACGCACCGGGCCCACTGACCCGCGACGTGCGTCTGGTGATACCGCGCCACCGTCTCGGTGTCGCGCGTCGCGAAATCCACCAGATACTTCTCTTGATCGTGGCAGTTCGTGCACGTGCGTTCCGACACGACCGCCGCGCCCTGGATCACGTCCAGGTGACAGCTCGCGCAGTCGATCTTGCGGTCCACGATTTCGCGGTGGTCCATCAGCGCCGGCCCCGGGGCCGACGTGGTCGGAAACTGCTGCTGCCAGCTCGCCAGCACCGCCTGATCGTGGACGAGAATCTTGCGCGTCGGCGGCGCGTGGCACTTCAGGCATTCACCCGTGTCGCGATTGAACGCCTGGTTGCCGAAGTGGCACGTGAAGCACGTCTCCAGGTCCACCGCCATCACGTGCGCCAGCCCCGACGGATCGTAGCTGTGGCACGCAGCGCAGTTGAGCCCCCCCAATTGCCGCAGACGCGTCCGCTCGTGCTCCAGCCGCGCGTACTCCAGTACGTCCGCCAGCAGGTCGTCTCGCGCCAGACCCCCCACCAGCTCGCGCAACTTTGCCTCACGCCGTTCCGCCGGCCCCACCTGCACCGCCGCGACGCGCAGCGGCTCGAAAGCCGCCGGTGACACCGCCTGCTCGAGCCGTTGCCGCAGGCCCGCGAGTGACGCCTCGGTCTCCGTCAGCTTCAGCTCCGTCCGCAGGTGCTTTTCATGCACGAATGTGACCGTCGGCAGACGAGTGACCTCCGTCTCCTGATCGCCGACCAGGCGTTTCTCCACGCGCGGCTCGCCGATCAAGAGCGGCTTGCGCATGTACTCGTTGTCGCCATGACAAGCCGACCTCAGGCAACTTGCGTCATTGACGCGCGCCCGTGGCCGGCTCGTGCCGTAGCGCCCGCTGAAGTAACTGGCGACCTGCGACAGCCCCCTGAACTTCGCCTTGAGCGTGTGCTGCTCGCCCGGCGCGTAATGACACTCCACGCACCACGTCCCCACCTTCTTGCCATGCACATCCTGGCTCCACGACTGGTAGTAGGAGTCCATGATGTGGCATGTCCCGCAGAAACTCGGCCGTGCCGTGTAGTACTCCGCCCCCCCGATGCCCAACACCCCCAGCACGACGATCACGCCGCCGATGAGCAACCCCTTGCGCAGCACGCGGCGCCATCGTGGCCGCGCCGGCCTCCCCCTCGGCGTCGCCGCGTCACGCGCCGGAACGTCCCCCGCCGCTGCAGAATCGCCCGCATGCTGCGCATCATCCGTGGACATAGCGATATCCAAACACTCGGAGTTCACGCGGGCAGCAAATGTGTATTCTGCCCGTCTCGGTCGGTCGCCGCGGCCACGCCACATACTCTATAATGCCCGCACCCCGCCGGAGGCAAGCGCTTCGGCGGGCAGATCGTTCCGACCGAGGATCGGGCATGCTGCGTCCTGGCAACCTGGCACACGTCGCCCGCGCTGCCGCGTTTCTCGCTATCACGTCCGCCAGCAACGCCGCTCCGCCTGAGCCACCCGCGCGGTTTGTCGCCACTCCGGTGCTCACGTTCCAGTACGACGGCCCGCCCGCACTCCACATGCCCACCGCCGTCGCCATCGGGCCCGGCGGCGACGTGTACGTCACCGACGGGGCCCTGGACCGCATCGTGGTCTTCGCGCCCGACGGTTCGCTCCGTGAAGAATTCCAGACCGTCGGCGAAGAAACCCTCGCGCAGCCCATCAGCCTCAAGTTCGACCGCCAAGGCATCCTCTGGATCGCCGACACCGGCCACGGTCGCGTCCTCGCCCGTAACCCGGACGGCAGCCTCGCCCGCGTGATCCGCTGCCCGCCCGCGCCCGACGCCAGACACTCCCCGGACATCACCGATGTGGCCGTCAACGCCGACGGCACCCGTATCTGGCTGGCCGACAACGACAATCACCGCTTGCTCCGCTATGACGTCGCCGGCGCGACCTTCAGTTCGACCGGCGAGCGCGGCCAATCGCTCGGCCAGCTCTACTACCCATTCATGCTCGCGCTGGGTCCCACCGGCGATGTCTTCGTCAGCGAGCCCGTCACCGGCCGCGTTCAGATCTTCGACGCCGCCGGCCGCGTCGTGCGCAGCCTTGGCACGTACGGCGCGGACCTCGGCCAGTTCTACCGCCCCAAGGGCATCGCGATCGATGCCGACGGCAACGCCTGGGTCGTCGACGGCACGCTCGGCGTCGTGCAGGTTTTCCGGCCCACCGGCAGCCTGCTCGGCGTTCTGTGTGAGCCAGGCGGCCAGCCCTTGAAGCTCGTCTCCCCGGCCGGCATTGCGTTTGACGCCGACGGCAACCTGTACGTTGCCGAAGTCTCGGCGCACCGCGTCCACAAATTCGCCCTCAAAGTGGATCCCGACGTCGCGCCACCCATGCTGCCGCGCCGTACGACCGTTACCCCGCTGCAGCCGCAGGCGTGCGCTGTCTGTCATCTTGAGTGGCTCGAACCTCTGGCGCGCGGTGTGACAACCGCGATCATGGCCCCGCCGACAACCACGCCCGAACATCCGGTCGCCAGCCGGCCGGAAATGTGCCTCTCCTGCCACGATGGCGCGGTCGTGGATTCGCGCCGCCGGATCTGGCTTGAGCACGGTCACAGCACGGACATCCTGCCGCCACCGACGATGCAGGTACCAGACTTCCTCCCGCTCGTGAACGGCCGGATCGAGTGCCGCACGTGCCATTCCGCCCACGCCGCCGGCCAACCCATGGGCGATATCGCGACGGCGGTGTTCCTGCGCGTCGCCAACCGCGCCAGCGAGCTGTGCATGAGCTGTCACGCCGACAAGACGGGCGGCCGCGCGGCCGGCACGCATCCCACCGGCGGTATGCCCTGGGCCATCCCCGAGGCGCTGGTGCAAGCCGGCGCCCAGGTCGGCCCCGACGCGCGCGAGCTGACGTGCCAGGTCTGCCACACGCCGCACGGCGCCCGCCATGACCACTTGCTCGTCATGGGCACCGAATCCAGCCAGCTCTGTGTCACCTGTCACGATCAGATGCGGCCTGGCATGTTCCGCGACGGCGGACCGGCGGAGCACCCGCTCAGCCCAGTCGTGAACGCCGAGCAGGCCGCGGCCATCCGCGAACTCGGCACGCAGCTCGGCCCCGGCGAGCACCTCATCTGCCTGTCATGCCACAAGCTGCACCACGGCAAAGGCGAGCGCTTCCTCCTCGCCGACGACCTGACGGACGGTCAGATGTGCCTGCGCTGCCACTCCGACAAGCAGAGCGTCGTCGCGACGCACCATGACCTGCGCACCAACTTCCCCGAGGAGCGCAACCGTCTGGGCATGACCGCGCACACCGGCGGCCCGTGCAGCTCCTGCCATCTCTTCCACCGCTACGCACGCGCGCCGGAGGCCAGCGAACTCGACCCCGGTGGCGGCAAGTGCATCACCTGCCACCAGCCCGAGCGCCCCGCACAGACCAAGATCCTCGGCTCCGCCAATCACAGCCCGATCGGCTGCACCAAGTGCCACGATCCGCATACCGGCCAGTTCGGCCAATTCATGCACGACGCACCTTACGTCGTCTGCACGCAGTGCCACACAGATCAGGCCGGGCTCGGCGGCGGCCCGCACGATGTCACGCGCGCATCGCCATCCTGGCCCGTTGCCTCCACGGCCATCGGCGATCGGTGCCTGGCTTGCCACCGCCCCCACGGCGACGACCAGACCGGTCGCTTCCGCGCCGGCCTCGCCGCCGACGCACCCGTCGGCGAAGCCTCCTGCCTCGCGTGTCACCGAGCGGTTGGCCCGGACGCGCAGGCCCCGCTCGCCCTGCTGCATCCGCGCGACGTGACCGCGCAGTCAACGGCCACCGAAGTGCCGCTGTCGACCGGCGGCGAACGCAACGAACGCGGGGAACTCGCCTGCCGCAGTTGTCACGACCCGCATCGCGGTCGCGGCGCTTCCGAAAAGCTCGTTCGCGTTGCGGCCGGCGACAGCCCGCAAAAAGCCTGCACCAACTGTCATGCCGAAATGACCAACCTGCACGCGATCGGCCATGCCGCCGGGGTGCTGCGGGCGGCCGGTTTTGAGCCGGGCACCTGCGGCCCATGCCACGTTCCGCACGGCCGCCGCGATGACATCGAGCCGCGCTTTCTGTGGCCGAAGAAGCTCGAGTTCGTCATGGACGCTGCTGATCCACTGCGGGTGGCGAACCAGCATTGCGTAGCCTGCCATCACACGGGTGGCCCGGTCGCGCCCCCGGCCATCGCCACGCACCCACCCGCCGAGATGTTCAACGCCACCGCCCCCGACGCCTCCGGCTACCTGCCGCTGTTCAACGAGCGCGGCGAAGTCGACCCGCAAGGCAAGATCGCCTGCCGCACCTGTCACCTCACGCATGGCCGGCAGACGGCTGCCCCCTTGCCACCGGCGCTCGGCGAAATCGCCAGCCGGGAGCTGCGCGCCCGCCAGTGGCATATCCGCTCATTCACCGCCAACGCCGTCTGCACGACCTGCCACGGCACCGATGCGCTGCGCCGTTTCATGTACTTTCACGACGCGGCCCGGCGCGGCGGACCCATCGCCGGTGGCCGCTGAGTGCGCATCCGGCGGCGCGCGGGATACAATCCGGCATTCGTGCGTGGCTGTCCGCCCGCCGCCGAAGGAGACGAGCACCAATGGTCAAGTGCATATGGCCCCCGGCTGCCACCTGCTGCTGTCTACTGCTGATCGCGCTTGGCGGGTGCGAGCGCGGCACGCCGAGCACGCCCGCGACGCCCGCGACCGCGGCGAGCACGCAGCCGACCGCCGACGAGCTCGCCCGCGTCCGCCAGTTCGTCCAGGAAACCGCGCCCCGGCGAACCGATGCGTTGCCAGCGGGCCATCCGCCGATCAACAACGCGCCGCAGCCCGCACAGGCGCCGCCGTCGCGCAACGCCGGCCCCACGCTGAAGTACACGGCGCCGGCAAGCTGGGAGCAACAGCCCGTGACGGGCTCCCTGCGCGTGGACGACTATCGGCTCCCGCGGGTCGAGGACGATTCCGAGGATGGCGACCTCGCGGTATTCGGCACCAATATCGGCGGCGGCGTGGAGGCGAACGTGGAACGCTGGCGGTTGCAGTTTGCCGCTGCCGACGGCCAGCCGATTCCCAACGAGGCCTTTCATCGTGAACTGCTGGAGGTGAATGGGCTCAAGATCACGTTCGTGGAAGTGGCCGGCCATTTCAGCGGCACGATGATGATGCCTGGCACCCCCAACCCCCCCGCGAAGAAGGACTACCGGCTGCTGGGCGCAATCGTCGAAACGCCCGCCGGCCCGTGGTATTTCAAAGCCACCGGCCCGGCCGCAACCATGGCACACCACCGCGAAGCCTTCCTCGATTTCCTGCGCTCCATGAAGCTCGAGTAGCCCGCCCTACTCCTTGACCCGCAACTCACCGTCCTTCGTCAGCCCCAGGAACTCCGCGATAAACACCTGCGGCGAATCCAGCCCATTGCGCGTGGACGTCCACATCAGGTACTTGCCGTCCGGCGAGAACACCGGCAAGCCATCGAACCCCGCATCCGACGTCACGCGGCGCATGTCGGTCCCATCGTCGCGGATGATATAAACATCGAAATTCGGCCCGCGCCGAAAATCCGCGTGCGTGAACACGATCCACTTGCCCGACGGGTGCCAGTACGGGCACCAGTGGAATGAATCCGCCGGCGTGATCGCCTTCTCCGCCGTCCCGGCGATGTTGTTCACGAAGATCTGCAGGTTCCCTTTTCCCTCGCGGTCCGAGCGATACACGACGCGCTGTCCATCCGGACTGAAGAACGGTCCGCCGTCGCGCCCATCGTGATGCGTGATCCGTCGCGGGTTGCCCCCGTCCGCGTCGCAGATGTAGATCGCCGGCGCGCCCTCACGGAGTGAGCAGAACACGATCTGCTTGCCGTCCGGCGAATACGCGCATTCGGCGTCGTAGCCGTCGCTGTTCGTGAGGCGCTTCAGTGCCCCGGTCGCGAACGTGTACTCGTAGATCTCCATGCCGGGGTAGTACTTCCAGGCATAGTCGCCGCCGCGCCCGCCGCCGTGCTTCGGCCCGCCCTCGCCGCCCGGATGGCCCTGCGTACGCGCTTCGCCGTGCCCCGGATGGCCGTCCTCGGCCGGTGGCTTTGCGCCGGCACTTTCACCACGCGGCCGCTTGGCTTCCAGCTCTCCCGGTTTCTCCGGCGGGCGCGGGTCGTCGTGATTCGCCCCGAAGATCACTTTGTCCCCGCTGGGATGGAAGAACGAGCACGTGGTAGCGCCGGTGCCGGTGCTGATCATCTTCAGCCCCGTTCCATCCGCGTTCATCACGTAGATTTGGTAGTCCTCTTTGCCGACTGGAAACGCCTGAAAACAGACACGCGCGGCGTCAGGCGAGAAATACGCCTCGCCCGACCGCGCCAGGCCCATCTCCACCGACGTCAATTGGCGCACGTTGCGCAGCCAGCGCGACTCGTCATGCGCCGGCTGAGACGCCGGCACCTGCGCCCGCGCCGCGCCGACCACCGCAGGCGCCAGAACCATCACCACCACACCCGTGACCACGGACAGTGCCTTCATGTTCGGTAGCTCTCCATTTCGAACCCGCTTTCGACGGATTGTAGGCCGCCCGAAGCGCCAGGCCCGGCGCCGCACGCGATTTCCCACGTGCGCGGCCGCGACCGACCCATGATGACCGCCGCCGAGCACCTTGCCAACCCCGGCCGGGCCGTGGTTCGCAACCGCGCTGCCCAGCCGCTATGATGCCTACTAGACCGTCCGCCTGGAGTCCCGCGCATGCGTTTCATGTTTTCCCACGAAGGCCCCGGCCACATCTGGCTGGCACCGATGACGCTCGGCGTGCTCCTGATCGCGCTGGGCGTGCTGCTCTGGGCCATGCCCCGGTTGCTGGAGTTCGTTGTCGCCGGGATCTTCGTCCTCGCGGGTTGCGGCCTTATCGGCGCAGGCTGGCGGATGCGGCGGCAGGTCAGCTACCGGCGCATGGACAGCCCCTGGCAGATTCACGAGCCCCCCGACGACCAGTTCCACGCCTGACGGTACGCCGCCACCCCGCCCGTCAAGACCGGGGGCGGGACCATGAAGGCGCCGCTACAGCGACGTGTTCGCCTCTTGCGCAACGTTGATCAACGCGCGCAGCACGGATGCGAACAGGCTCTGTGACGTCGTGATGATGCCGTTCTCAATGGTGGCCTGAAGCGTCGGATCGCAGCCGGCAAGAAACAGCAACAAGCCAGCCACGGCGGTTACCAGCCACCCATTGCGGTTCGTCCGGGGTTTGCCCAACATGCTTGCTCCTCGTGGCGTCCGTACTGCCGCCCAGTGCATCGTACAAGGTTCCCAGCCGTCCGACCACCTCGGCCGCACGCCCGGCCAGCGCTTACAGACTGTTACCCGCGTGGCAGTCAGCGGTTGCAGCCGCCGTCAGGAGCCGAACTCGCCCCCGGGCGGGCTCGTTCCCGCCTTGCGCCCCAGCTCGTCCGCACCCCGCGGATGGCAGCGGGCATGGATTTCCTGCAATCTCCGGGTTTGCACGTGCGTGTAGATTTCGGTCGTGCTGATGCTGGCGTGGCCGAGCAATTCCTGCACGACGCGCAAATCCGCCCCGCCCTCCAGCAAATGCGTCGCGAAGCTGTGCCGCAGCGTGTGCGGGCTGACCTTGCCGACGATCCCCTGCCGCTTGGCCTCCCGGCGGACGAGGAGCCACACTGCCGTCCGCTCCATGGCGCCGCCGGTGCGCGAGAGAAACAGCGGCAACGCGGCCGTCGCCGACTTTGACAGCGGTGTCTTCCAGCGCCCGCGTTCCTGGCCAGCAGCGATCAACTTCGGGCGCAGGTCGGCGAGGTAACGCTCCAGCGCCTCGCGCGCCTTGCTGCCGATCGGCGCGACGCGCTCCTTGCGTCCCTTGCCCATGCACCGCAGGTACGCCCCGTCGAGATTGACGTCGCCCTCGCGCAGTCCGCAGAGCTCGCTCACGCGCAGGCCTGATGCGTAGAACAACTCCAGGATCGCCCGGTCGCGCAAGCCCAGCGGGCTTTCCGGGTCCGGCGACGTCACCAAGTCCACCGTGCGATCCAGGCTCAACGTCTCCGGCAGACGCTGCCAGCGCTTCGGCAGCTCGATCAGCGACGTGCGGTCCTCCGCGACCTGGTGCGTCAGGTGCAGCCACCGCAGCCACATGCGCAACGCGACCACCCGCCGGGCGAGCGTCGTCTCCTTGTGCCCCAGCTCGCTCTGCTCGACGAGGTATTCCTGAACTAGCTCCGGGGTCAGTCTCGCCCAGTCGTCGATTTGCCGGCGGTGCAGGAATTCGCCGAAGCGCAGCAGGTCGCGGCGGTAGGCTTCGACGGTGTTCGCGGACAGGCCGAGTTCGACGTTCTGGTAGACGCGGAAGCCGTCGAGCGCGTGGGCGAAGGCCGCCGAGCAGATCGGCGTCTCTCCCCGGCGGCGGTGATTGGCTGGATGGGAACCGGCGTCCACGACTGGCCTCGCTTCCATGCGAGCGGGTATTCGCGTTCCACGCGCCGCGCAGTGTATCCGGCCCGGCGGGGGCGAGCAAAGCTCCAACCCGGGAGGGCGAAGCCCAGATTGGGGAGGGCGAAGCTCCTGCTGAGCCGGGGGAGAGCCAAGCTCCTGCTTTGCTGCCCGTGACACCGGCGTCTCGCCGACGCATTCTCCGCATAAGACCGGGCTTCTGGTGCTGCCCGCCCAAGGGTGCCAAGCGGTTTTTTTCGCGCGTCCTATTTCGCACACTTCGTTATTGGGACGTTGAAGCGGTCAGCGTTCAGCACTCGGCGATCAGCCAGACGCGCGTCCGCAGCTCCGAGTTTAGAATAACCGCCGAGGACGCAGAGGTCGTGAAGGAGTACTAGGATTGCTAGATTCTGGCGGCCTGGGCGTGGGAAAGTGGACACGTGGGGAAAAGGGAAAGCGGGCGGCGGAGCACGGTCCGAGCCGCGAACGGCAGTGAGCGAACGTTCGGCACGCCGTCGCGTACGCGAATGCCGTCGCAACATGGTTCTGGCCCACGGCTTGCGGCTTGTGCCTCACGGCTCAGTGGCCACGGATTGACACAGACAGCCACGGATCAGAAGCGGATGTTGAGGAGAACGCGGGCGGGTAAAGTAGAGCGTATGGCGGAGAGCGAGTACAAGCACTGCCTGCGCTGCGGGTACATCCTGGATCACCTGCCCGCGCCGCGCTGCCCGGAATGCGGCCTGGAATTCGATCCGAATCAACCGGAAACGTACAGGTGTCCACAGCCCCGCCAGTCCGCGCGGCCATATTTCATCGTGGCGTGCACCGGCGGTTTGATGCTGTTGGCTGCGTATTTCGTCACGCGCATATCGGAATACAGCTGGGCGTGGGTTCCAGACTGGGTCGCCTGGACCCTCTACTTGGTGCCGGTTGTCGGTTGGGTCCTGTTGTGGTGGATATTCCTCCGCGGCGTATATCTCCTCTTTCAACGTCAGCGATTCCGCAGGTTCGGCCTGTTCATAGTAGCGCTGGTGATCAGCGCCATCGGCGGTCCTGGAACGTGCTTGCTCACCGCGTTGGGCGGGCCGTGAGGCCCGTGGCAAAGCCGCGAAGGGGGCGAGAAATGGCGGGACGATAGGAGACAGAAGAGCGACGCAGCGACGGAGGGCACACAAGTCGAGCCCGAAGCGCGCGAGGGCCCCACGCCGGCGTCCCATCAGAGCCCCGAGCGCGAGCGAGCGGGCGCCGCGCAGCGCGATTCGAGCAGCGAGCGAACCGTGGGCGCTACGCCGGCGCAGTTCGGCCCGGCGCCCCGTTGGGGCTTATGGGAATCATGCGGGCGAACGGGCTGCGGTCCCCAGGGTTGCACCCTGGGCTACAGCCGCGCGCCCCTGCGGGGCGATACACGCGGGTCCGGTGGAGCGTGACTGGGGCTAACCGCGCGGGTCTACCACGCGCCCCAGGAACAGAATTGTCCCGGTCTGCGTGTCGCGGATGACGAACAGAAACGGGCGATCGATCTTCAGTTCCAGGACGCCACGGGGCTCCTCCGATTTCGCCTCGGGCAACGCTGTCGCCGCCGCTGCCTCCGTGCCCTCCTCATCCACCCGCACGAACGCCTCATGCAACGCCGCGCCGATCCAGAGGTTCTGCGGGCTCATGCCGGTGAAGTCCGCGCAGGCGGGATCGAACGCCGCCGGCATGCCCAGCGTGCTGAGCGCGTCATTCAGACGGAATTTTGCGCGGACGGTCCACTTGGGCACGCTCAGCCGGAGCGCTTTCTGCTTCAACTGGTCAACCAGACTCTGGATCGCGTTGGGCGTGAGGCGCTGCTCAAAGGAGGTGAACTGGCCCGCGTCGGGCACGAGCAGCAACATGGCCAGCGACGACCGGGCGTAAAGCAGCTCGACGGCCTGCACAGCGTCCCCGGCCGCGTGGCGGAATGTCGCGGTTTGCGACATGGTGGGCACGGAGACTTCACTGCCGTCCAGCGGCTTGAAGGGCTGGGCGCGCGTCGCGCCTTTCGCAAACGGCAAGTTCCATTTCGCCTTGAAGTAGATGGCGTTAGCCAGCGTCAGCGACGCCGCGCGCACATCGGCGGGCGACACGAGGTTCTGAATGCGCTTTTCCGTCCGCTGGCTGATCCAGTCGTTGATGGCCTGGGCCGCGGCGTCTGCCTGGCGGAAGTCCAGCAGCCGCACGCCGGCCCCATAGTCGCGGGCCAACGATTCGAGAAACGGAGCCTCGAACGAGTCACCTTCCTGGGCAAAGAGCTGGTTGACGATGTCCAGTCGCGGAGGCTTCGGTCTCGGGTCGCCGGGCTCCACGCCAGGGGGAGTCGCCAGCAAGCGCTGCACGAGCGTGTTCATCGCCGCGTGCGGGTCTTCGGCCGGCAAATGCAGCGTGCGCTGCATCTGAGTCGCCGTTTCGCCGCGCGCCCCGGCGTACGTCATCGCCAGCGCGACCGAGATGCTCAGCGGCGAGACGGCCAGGTTGCCCGGCTGGCCGCGTACCTGGGCGTAAAGCTCCAGCCCGAATGCGGTGTTGCCCTGCGCAAGCTCCTGGAGAGCGGGCCTGCCGACCTCCGGCGCCGCCCGCGGTACATCGGCCTTGACCAGCTTGCCCGGAGGCTCGGCCGTCACAGCCGCGGAGCAGCCGCAAAAGGCAACCGTCAGCCCGAAGAACGTCACAACGGGACTTCTACGCGTGCTCATGGCTCATCTCCCGACCCAAGCCCCTGTCTCCCGTGAGAATCACCGCGTCGGAGCGATCGACGTCTCTCGTTTGGTCTTGCGCGGCTTTATGGCGGATCTTTGTGAAGCCATTCTACTGCACCCCGGGAGTAGGTACACGTCGCAGGATTCCTTCTGTCTGCGCGCATCCGTGCCCTGCCGTGCGCGGCGTCGCCGCGCTGCGCGGAGTTGTTCGCTGCCGCTGTGCACTCACAGGTGCTTTGGGTCGCCGGGGGACGATTCCGCGCCTATGCTATGCTGCTATGTCAGTTTTGGCGGCGATATCCATCTTCCGACTCATCGTGTTCGGCCTGCCCGTGCTCGCCGTCATCTGGTGGTTCTGGGCGGATCGGCGGCTGCGGCGGCTGCCCCGCGGTGGACGCTGGCGCATCGCTCTGGCGGCCTTTGTCGGCGGCAACCTCGTGGTGTATGCCTGGGTGATCCTCTCGCGGTTCACCGGGCACGGGGCCGCCATACCCGGCTTGCTGCTCGAAATCTGCTACCTCTGGCACCTGCTGATCCTGCCGCTCACGATCATCGTGCTGACCGGCGGCACCGCGCTCGGCGCCGCCGTGCGCGGCGGCGCGTGGCTGCGGCGGTCGCTGCGCGCGCGGCGTATGCCGAACGTCGGGGCCGAAATCGCTGACGATCCCGCCGATCGGCCGGCCGCCGAGGACAGGCCACCCCGCCCCACGCGGCGACAGATTCTGGTTGCCGGCCTGACCGCCCTGCCAGTGCTGGCAACCGGAGCCGCGCAGGCGAAGGCCATGTCGCAGCTCAGCACGTTCCGAATCCGCCGACTGGATGTTGGGTTGCCGACGCTGCCGGCGGCGCTGGACGGGCTGACGATCGCACATTTGAGCGACCTGCACGTGGGCCGGTTCACGAACGGGCCGATTCTCGATGACGTCGTAACGCGCACGAATGCCCTGGGCGCCGACCTGGTGCTGTTCACCGGCGATCTGATCGATCATGCCCTCGCCGACCTGCCCGCCGGTCTGGACGTGCTGCGCCGCATTGCGCCCGCCGAGCGGCTGTTCATGTGCGAGGGCAACCACGATTTGTTCGAGGGGCGCACCGAGTTTGAGGGACGCGTTCGCCGGGCGGGCGTGCCGCTGCTGGTGAACGAGGCCGCCATGCTGGAGATTCGCGGGGAGCGCGTACAGGTGCTCGGGCTGCGCTGGAGCGGATACGGAGGCTCCATCGACGACGACGTGGATCATCTGTTCGCGCTGCGGCAGCCGGATGCCTTCACCATTCTGCTCGCCCATCACCCGCACGCGTTCGACCGGGCGGCGGCGGCCGGCATCCCGCTGACACTCGCCGGCCACACGCACGGCGGACAGCTCATGCTGACCAGCGACATCGGCGCGGGGCCGGTCCTATTCAAGTACTGGTCCGGGCTGTATCGCCAGGGGGCGGCGGCACTCGTCGTGTCGAACGGCGTGGGGAACTGGTTCCCGCTGCGCGTCAATGCGCCGGCGGAAATACTGCACCTGAGGCTGCGCAGCCGTAAGCCGTGAGCCAGGCAGCACGAGCCATCAGCCGTCAGCCTTCAGCTACCGGAAATCCTGACATTGGCGAAACGGCGGTGGCACGAAGTCCGGCTTCGTAGCTGCGTGGCTTCGTCGCTCTCCACCTTCGTGTCTTTGCGCCTTGGTGGTGCTCTTGACCGCGGGGTCCGTGGTCAGAATTTCGAGCCGGTAAAGTTGGGGGCGAGGTCTTCGTTGGTCGTCTGCGCGTTGCGGAATTCGACCTGCAGATCGCGATTCAGCACGTTGATGCCGCCGCGGTGCGGGCCGATGACCTGGCTGCCTTCCCACACGATCAGGTCGCGTACGTACGTGCCGCGCAGGATGACGATCCGCTGGGCGTCCTCCGCCGGGTTGCCGGTCAGTTCCAGCTTCAGCTTGCACAGCATGCGGCCGTCGAGAAACCCGAAGTGCTCGCGGAAATACCAGTACGCCTTCGCATCCAGCACGATTCCGTTCGGCTGGTTCGCCGCCGCCGGGCGATACGTGTAGCGGTATGCACCGCCGTGACGCGGCCAGCCGGTCAACGCGGACGGGCACACGAAGACGCCCGGCTCCGCGCCGAGATACTTTGGCATCAGCACGTTTGGCAGCGACATGGGCCAATTCGTGCGGTCGAACGGATCGAGATCGGCGTCGCTCCATTGGCCGCTGCCGAAGCCGGGGACGTTATACGGGCTGCGCGGCGGGCGACCGGTGCCGTTCGTCATGGGCGATTCGACGTACGGCACGCGGCCGTTCCACTCGGACCAGTATTCATAGATCGCCGTGCCGAGCTGGTAGAGGTGTGAGGCGCAGACGGTCGTCTTCGCCGCCGCCCGCGCCCGCCCGAGCGCGGGCAGGAGGATCGATATCAGGATCGCCAGGATGGCGACCACCACGAGCAGTTCGATCAGCGTAAACGCACGCTTGCACATCGTTCGGCCTCCGGCCGGAGTGGCCGGCGTTCTGCCCCCACCCTGCCCTCCCCCTGAAAGGGGGAGGGATCATCGGCGCGCCGATTACGGTTGGCTTGTCAGCAGCAGCACGAAGGGGTTGATGTCACCGAAGTCCACCGCGTCGTCGCCATTCACGTCGTTTACACACGCGAACGTGCAATCTTCGGACTGGATGCCGCTGGCTGCCCAGGCTGCTTCTCCTCCAGAGAGCGCCGCCACGAACGGATTGATATCGCCGAAGCCGAGCACGCCATCGCAGTTGACGTCACCGTGCCGAAAACCACCGCACACCGACGCTGCTCCGATCAGCACGAGGTCATAGCCCACTGTGTCGGTGTACACGGGATCCATGCTGTTGTTGATGCCAAAGCCGGCCGACTCCAAGTAGACATAGCGATCTGCCATCGCCGGCACGCGCGGCAGGACCACGGCGTCGAGATACGCGCCGAGGTCGCCGCTGTAGTCGGTCAGCGGCAGGCCGCCGTTGCCATCCAGGTTGCCGTTGCCGGGGTTCATGTAGGTGTAGACGTCCGCGCCGACGCCGGCCGCGATCGTGGCCGTGCCGCTGCCAAGGCCGTTTGCCGTGTTGAACGTCTGGCCAATGTGCGCCGTATCCACCGCGGGCCACGCGGTCGGGCCGAGGCCCTGCCCGGCCAGCAGTGGGAATTCATCGCTCAGTGCGTCGCGCAGCACCAGCCATCCGCGCAGCGAACCCAGAAACTGCATCGTCCCGAGCACGTCCGGCGACGACGTGTACGGGTCAATCGAATCCTCCCACAGCTCGAACCCGAGGTCTTCCACGCGATACACGCCGGTGAGTGTGCCGCCGGTGCCCGCGAACGGCGTAAGCGTCCCGCTGCGCGTGTCGATGCCCGCGTTGATGGGCCCGGTCTTGGTGCCGTCCGCCTGCGTGCCGGCGATGGTCACGAGGATCGTGCAGATGTCCGGACCGATGTTGGGACCGCCCTCGTTGCAGCCGGTCGCGTCGACGTCGGCCAGGGCGATCGTCTGCGCCGCCCGATCCGGCAGCAGTTCGATGAAACTGTCGGTCCCCGTAATCTCGGCCGGCGTCGCTGGCGGCATCGGAACCAGGCTGCGGGTTGCGTCGTTCGGATCGCCGTCGAGGTCCAGCAGCGGGCCGCCGAGGAACTCGATGCCGAGAATCGGCACGCCGCCGGCATAGGGAATCGTTCCCCGGCGATAGAGCATACTGAGTGAGCCGAGGTGGTTCGGATCGTACATGGGGTAGGTGCCGGTCGCGCCGACGTACGGCACGAGCGGCCCGACATCGGCCGTCCCAGCGAGGCGGTCGCCGTCATAGACCGGCCCGGGAATGCCGCCCGGAATGCTGAGGTTGCGCTGGGGGCCGGGATAGTGCCGGGCGTCGGCGCCGACCAGCAGGTAGTATTTTTCCGCGTGCGCCGACCCACCGCAGGCCAGCGCGACGAGTACGGGTATCGTCAGACGAGTCATCTTCAGTCAACCTCCGTTGTGGGAGACGTTGCCAGGCCGGGCGCACGCGCGCGTGCGACGCGAGCCGGCACGGACCATCGCCGCGGCGACGGCCAGTCAGGTGCCTGCGTGAACGAATGCTCCCCGTTGTGCGGTCAGGCCGGCGGCGCGCGGTTGATGTGTCCGGCGCAGACGGCCAGCAGATAGCGCGGGCGAGGCACGCGCTGCTCCACGTGCGCCAGGAGGCGATTGCGACAGTCGCCCATGCGATGACGCAAGGCACGCGGCCGGCCGGCGCGCGATTCCGGTAAGCGCGTGTCGAGCGGAGCACGCAGCACGGTCGCGACGCTGCCCACGACCAGCGCTGGCATGAAGGATGCGTCGAGGGTCTCGCCGCCGATGAACAGACGGCGCGCGGCGCCGGCATGCAGCAGCGCGATCACGCACGCCGCCGCCAGCCACGCCCGCCGACCCCGCGGCAGACGCAGCCAGTGCACGTCCAGCAGCTTGAACAGGAAGAAGAGCTGGGTGGCGGTCAGGAGGACCGCCCGGCCGAGATCGAGCCGCGCGCCTCCGGCGCCGTCGACGCCGAGCGTGGCGCACCAGCCCGGCAGGTGCGCCAGGATCATGAGCGCCCAAAACGCGCGCTGCAGCCCGACACGTGCGCGGTGCGCGTCACGGCGACAAGAGTGCGCTGCCCCTCCCGGCCCGATGGCAGTGAAACCGCTGGCGGCCCGCATCATGGCAGTATGTTAACGAATGGCAGGCAGGACGGCAACGCCGTCGCGGCGTGGGCCGCACGACTGAATTCAACGTGGCGGGTGACGCTGCATGCGGACGCTTACGTCGTCTCGGCACTCGCGACCGGCACGTCGGGCTTGGCCCCGCCCTTCGGCGGCGCGTCGACGCCCTCGAAAACGAAGTGCCGGCCCTCGGACCCGGTCTCACCGGTGACCGAGACGCGGATGATGCCCTTGCCGGCGTACTTGTTGCGCAGGATGTCCTCGCTGAGCGGGTCTTCGATCATCGTGGAGATGGTCCGCCGCAGCGGCCGCGCGCCGAATTTCTCGTCGGTGCCCTTCTCGACGAGGTATTCCTTCGCTTCCGGCGTGAGCTCGAGCGTGAGGCTGCGTTCCTTGAGTCGCTTGGCGACCTTGCCCAGTTCGAGGTCGACGATGTTGAGCATGTCGGCGTGCGTGAGCTTGTGGAAGACGACGACCTCGTCGATGCGGTTGATAAACTCGGGGCGGAAGTTCCGCTCGAGTTCGTTGACGAGCATGTCCTTCATCTTCTGGTAGTTGATGTCCTCGTCGCGCTTCATGAACCCGAACGGATCGGAGCTCATGATGCGGTCGGCGCCGATGTTGCTGGTCATGATCAGAATCACGTTGCGGAAGTCCACGTGGCGGCCGAACGAGTCCGTCAGACGGCCTTCCTCCATGATCTGCAGCAGCATGTTGAACACGTCGGGGTGGGCCTTCTCGATCTCGTCGAGCAGCACGACCGCGTACGGCCGGCGCCGGATGCGCTCGGTGAGCTGACCGCCCTCCTCGTAGCCGACATAGCCCGGCGGGGCGCCGATCAGCCGGCTGACGTTGTGCTTCTCCATGTACTCCGACATGTCGATCGTGATCATCGCGTCTTCGTCGCCGAACATGAACTCGGCGAGCGTCTTGGCGAGCAGCGTCTTGCCCACGCCCGAGGGGCCCAGGAAGATGAACGAGCCCATCGGCCGGTTCGGGTCCTTCAGGCCGCTCCGGCTGCGCCGCACGCTGCGGGCGATCGCGCTGATCGCCTCGTGCTGGCTGATCACCTTCTTGTGCAGCTCGTTTTCCAGCTCGAGCAGCCGCGCGGCCTCTTCCTTCTCCAGGCGCGTCAGCGGGATGCCGGTCATGCGGCTGACCACCTCGCCGATGACGATCTCGTCGACGATGCCCTCGGCCTCCTGCGCGTTGTCCTTCCATTCGCGCTGGATGTTCTCCCGCTTCATGCGCAGCGTTTCGCACTTGTCGCGCAACTCCGCCGCGCGCTCGTAGTCCGCGTTCTTGACCGCCTCGTCCTTCTCGCCGCTGAGCCGCTCGATCTCACGCTCCAGGTCGGCCAGGTCCGGCGGCATGGTCATGCTGCGAATGCGCACGCGCGCGCCCGCCTCGTCGATCACGTCGATCGCCTTATCGGGCAGCACGCGCCCCGTGATGTAGCGGTGCGAAAGCTCGGTCGCCGCCCGGATCGCGTCGTCGGAGATCTGCACGCGGTGGTGCGCCTCGTAGCGGTCGCGCAGGCCGCGGAGGATCTCCAGCGTGTGCTCCATCGAGGGCTCGTCCACGTGGATCGGCTGGAACCGCCGCGCCAGGGCCGCATCCTTTTCGATGTACTTGCGGAACTCGTCGAACGTCGTCGCGCCGATGCACTGGATCTCGCCGCGCGAGAGCGCCGGCTTCAGCACGTTCGACGCGTCGATCGCGCCTTCCGCGCCGCCCGCGCCGACCAGCGTGTGCAGCTCGTCGATGAACAGGATCACGTTGCGCGCCCGGCGGACCTCGTTCATCACCGCCTTGATGCGCTCTTCGAACTGGCCACGGTACTTCGTCCCGGCCACCATCATGGCCAGGTCGAGGATCACGATCCGCCGGTCGTGCAGCAGCTCCGGCACCTGCCGGTTGATGATCTTCTGCGCCAAACCCTCGACGATGGCCGTCTTGCCGACGCCGGCCTCGCCCAGCAGCACGGGGTTGTTCTTCATCCGGCGGCAGAGCACGGTGATGACGCGCTCGATCTCGGCGGCGCGGCCGATGCACGGATCCAGCTTGCCTTCGCGGGCCAGCTCGGTCAGGTCGCGGCCGAACGAATCCAGTGCCGGCGTCTTGCTCTTGCCTTTCTTGCCCGGGGCCTCGCCCGGCGGCGCGATCGCGCTGGCTTCCTCGCCTTCAACGCCCGCGCCGAGCAGATTCAGGACTTCCTCGCGCACGTCGTCCAGCTTCAGCCCGAGGTTCATCAGGACCTGCGCCGCCACCCCGTCCTGCTCGCGGAGCAGCCCGAGCAGCAGGTGCTCGGTGCCGACGTAGTTGTGGTTCAGGTTGCGGGCTTCCTCGATCGCGTACTCGATGACGCGCTTGGCCCGCGGCGTGTGCGGCAGCTTGCCCATCGTGACCATCTCGGGCCCGCTCTTGACGAGCTTCTCAACTTCCAGGCGGACCTTGCGCAAGTCAACCGCGAGGTTCTTCAGCACATTCGCGCCGACGCCCGAGCCCTCCTTCACCAGGCCGAGCAGGACGTGTTCCGTGCCAATGTACTCGTGGTTAAACCGCTGCGCTTCCTGATTGGCCAGCGCCATCACCTTCCGCGCACGGTCCGTGAAGCGTTCAAACATGCGTCCAAGTCCTCAGGCGGCAGTCTGATCACGTGCCGGATCGCACGCCCTCCGACCCGGCCGGGCTGTCCAGTATGTATGCCGCTCGATTTTAGGCGGCGCCGGTAGCGGCAGCAAGCACGATCGCACCGCCTGTGCTGTTATCGACCGCCCGCTGCGCGCGGCTCAATTGTATTGGATAGGGCGGGCGCACACGGTCTCGCCCTCATTGCGCCCGCAGCTTTTGCTCGTGGTCAGCGATCTGCCGGCGGTAAATCCCGTACCGATCCAGCCGCCGCACCTCCCGCCAGGCCAGCCGTGCGCGGCCGTCGTTGCCCGCCGCCGTCCAGGCCTGCGCCAGCCGATAAGCGATAAGCAGATCGTCGCCAAAACCGGACGCCAGTTCCTGCAGGACTTCCACCGCGCGCTCCGGCGCCCCGCCCGCCAGCAGTTCCTCCGCCGCCCGCAGTCCGCGCCGCCGGCGCTCCGCCTCCGCCTCGGCCCGTCGCCGCCGCAGTGTGCCGGCCAGGCGCACCTGCGCGCCCACGTACGCCCCGCCGGCCACGCCGATCGCCAGCGCCCGCAGGGTCTCCGAGTAGTCGTCCGGAAACAGCAGCACCGCCGCCAGGGCAAAGTTTGCGCATGCGGCGAACGCCACCCCGACGAGCAGCCCGGACACGGTCGATCCGAGCAGGATCAGCCCGGCGCCCGGCAAGAGCAGGTTTGCCAGCGGCGCCCAGCGCACCGTTCCCTCGGTGAGGGCGGGACGACTCATGACGCCCCTCCGGTTGCCGCCGAGACCGCCGCGGATCGCCCACACGCGGTCGCATAGAGTTCCCCCAGCCGCTCGATCATGGCGGCGATCGAGTGCTCGGCACGCACGTACTGGGCCGCCGCGGTGCGCAGCTCCAGGGCCTTCTGCGGCTGCTCGATGGCGCGGGTCAACAGGTACGCCAACTCGGCCGCGGACCCCGGCGTAAACTGCCACGCGGTGCGTTCCTCGATGAACCAGTCGGCCGGCTGATTCCGCGTCGCGATGACGAGCTTGCCCAGGCCCATCGCCAGCAACGGCACGATGGTCAGCTCCGGCTCGGCCGCCGGCAGCAGGCACGCATCCACCTCCGGCAACACCTTTTCCCAGAGCCGCGGCTCGTCCACCAGCGCGACGCACTCCCGCACGCGCCGCTCACGGATGCGACGCCAGATTGCACCCAGGCCCGGCCCGTCACTGACGAGGCCCACCTGCAAGTCGACGCGGTTGCGGCGTAGCTGTGCGACGGCGTCGATGACGAGCTCCAGGCCGTGCTCCTCCGCGAAACGACCCACGCACAGCGCGGTGAAGAGGCGCTCCCCGGAATCGGCGGGCGAGGTGTGCGGCGGAATCGCCACGGCCGGGGGAACCACCCGGCAGCGGGCGGCCGCGTGTGGAAAGCGTGGCAGCAACGGAGCCGCCAACGCTGACGACGCGAACACAACGTGCTCGCTTGCGCGTCGACAGGTCCGCAGGGCCTGCTCGCCGTGCGCGGTCCCAAACACGTGCGCCACGCAGGGCACGTCGGCCTGCCGGGCCCAACGCAGCAGCCACCCCAGCCCGGCCTGGCCCCACACGTGCACCACATTCGGCGGCGCGAGCCGCGCTGTGAGCAAGCCGTCCAGGCGCCAGGCACGCCAGCCGCCGACGTGCGGGACCAGATGACACTCCACCGGCGTGTCGGCAAGTCGAACCCCCAGCTCGGCATCGTCCGTGACCAGGGTCGTTTTCAGGCCGCGGGCAGACAGCGCCTGCATCACCTGCGCCAGCATGGGGCCGAGACGCAGGGCCGCGTCGCGCCCCACGACGTGAAGCACGTGGATCGCGAGATCCGCTGGTGGACCGGCGCGGGCCGCGTCATTGTCAGTCATGACGGTGCAGCATAGCACGACCGGGCAGCCGCGAACACGCGCATTCGGCGCGCCGAACGTCAACGGTCGGGAGCGTCCGCACCGACATCGGGCGGCGTGTCTTCGCGGTCCGCGGCCGCCGGTGTGGAGAGCACGCGGTGGAAGCAGAACACGACCAGCAAAAGGACAAAGCCCAGCGAGCACACCATGAACAGCCAACCAGCCGCGGTCATCGCGGGGCCTCCTCGTCCGTCGCCGCAGGGAACTCGCCGCTGCCCACCGGCCAGCGCCGACTGGCAATGTGCACGAGAATCAGGAGGAACACCAGGATCGTCAGCATGAAGCAGACTGCCAGCAGGGGCACGCCGCCGCCGCGCAGCGTCTGGACATAATCCGGAGCATTCTGCCAGCACCAGGTCACCAACACGATGATCAGAATCGCCGGCGTGACAAAGCGCATGAAGACGGTGAAAAACCAGCGCGGCGGGCGCAGACGCGCGCCCTCCAGGGCCACTGCGTAGCCGCGCCGCGCCCCCAGCACCCAGCCGAACACGACGATCTCGATCATGCCCAGGATCAGAATGCC
Organism: Phycisphaerae bacterium; assembly: GCA_017999985.1. Classification (NCBI taxonomy): domain Bacteria; kingdom Pseudomonadati; phylum Planctomycetota; class Phycisphaerae; species Phycisphaerae bacterium. The sequence goes on from JAGNKU010000002.1 coordinate 358,015, forward strand.
CACCTGGGCCATCCAGAAATCCATCGTGTCGAGCGCCACCAGGCCCTTGCTGAAGTAGATGACGAAGAAGCTGCCCGTTGCCGTGATGAGGCCCAGTAGAGTCACCGAGGCCCGCCGCTCGATGTGCAGCGCCTCTTCGAGGAACGCGATCATCGGCTGCAACAGCGACACCGAGCTGGTGACCGCGGCCAGGAACAGCATGAAGAACCAGAGGAAGCCAAAGAACTGCCCGGCGGGCATGTACTCGAACACGACCGGCAGCGTGTTGAAGCCGATGCCGAACGTCCCGCCGACGGCCCCCGCCGCCCCAAGGAACACGAACGCCGCCGGGATCGTGATCAAGCCGCCCAGGCACACTTCAAAGAACTCGTTGGTCGCGGAAGCCGTCAGGCCGGCCAGCAGAACATCATCCTTGGGCTTCAGGTAGCTGGCGTAGTTCATGATGACGCCGAAGCCGACGGACAGGGTGAAGAAGATCTGCCCGGCCGCGGCCAGCCAGACTTTCGGGTCGGCCAGCGCGAAGGTCGCCACGTCGCCGGTGCCCGTCGGTTTGGGGTTCCACATGAAGCCCAGGCCGTTCAGCACGTTCAGGTCCGGGTGTGCCGGGTTCGGCGTACCCAGGGTCAGCACGCGCACCAGCACGACGAGCGCGCACAGGATCATGATCGGCATGGCGATGTTGCAGAAGCGTTCGATGCCCCTGGTGATGCCGTGGTAGATCAGGAAGAAATTGGCCGCGAACGTGGCGATGCAGAACCACACGCTGGGGTGCAGCCCACCTGCGAGCATGAGGCCGTCCTGGTCCGCGCCGACGAGCCGGGTGAAGAACTCCTGGCTCCGCAGGGAGAACTCGGTGTCCACGTCGCCCAAATCAACCCAGCCGAACAGGTAGTACCACGCGTAAGCCAGGCACCAGGATTCCAGCACGACGTAGTACATGTACACGATGGTCGGCATCATCAACCCGAGCACACCGACGTAGTGCCACTCCCGCCGGCCACCGAGCAGGCCCAGAATCGCCGGGCAGGAGTGATAGCCGAGGCGCCCCCCGAGCTTGCCCATGGTCCACTCGGCCCAGCAGATCGGGATGCCCAGGAAGATGAGTGCGCAGAAATACGGGATCATGAACGTGCCGCCGCCGTTCGCGACCGCCTGCCCGGGAAAACGCAGGAAGTTGCCGATGCCGACGGCGCAGCCCGCGACGGCCAGGATCACGCCCAGCCGTGTGCCCCATTGTTCGTTTGCCTGGGCCATACGCCGCTCGCTCCTCTCCAGGTATGCTGACATGTTGCGGAGAGAACGTGGACCGCACCAGAGCGCCGCGCGGGATTCTACTGGCCCCGCCGCGGGTCCTCAATCCAGCTTAGCCGACGCCGAGGTACGCCCGCCGCACGTCGTCGCACTGCTCCAGCCGCCGCGCGTCGTCGTGGTGCGCGATCCGGCCCACCTCCAGCACGTACCCGTGATGCGCCGTCTGCAGCGCCAGCCGCGCGTTCTGCTCGACCAGCAGGATCGTCGTGCCGGCGGCGTTGATCTCGCGGATGATCTGGAAGATCGTCTGCACGACCTGCGGCGCCAGCCCCAGCGACGGCTCATCGAGCAACAACAGTCGCGGTCGGGCCAACAGCGCCCGCGCGATCGCCAGCATCTGCTGCTCGCCGCCCGAGAGCGTCGCCGCGCTCTGGCTCAGCCGCTCGCGCAGCCGCGGGAACAGCGTCAGCGCCCGCTCGCGGTCGCGGGCCATCGCCGCGCGGTCGGTGCGGGCGTAGGCGCCCATCTCCAGGTTCTCGGCCACCGTGAGGTTGGCGAACACGCCCCGGCCCTCGGGCGCTTGGGCGATCCCCAGCCGCACAATCTCGTGCGGCGGCATGCCCGCGAGCGAATGGCCATCGAAGACCAGCGTGCCGGCGCTGGGCCGCACCAGCCCGGAGATCGTGCGCAGCGTCGTCGATTTGCCCGCGCCGTTCGCGCCGATGAGCGTCACGACCTGCCCGGCCTCCACGGTCAGATCGATCCCCTGCAGCGCATGGATCGCGCCGTAGTGCACGTGCAGCCCGCGGATTTCAAGCAGCGCCATGCGCGACCTCGCGACAACGTGACAAGGTGACAAGGTAATAAAGTAACGATGTGGGCCGCCGCGACCAACACCCACGCTGTTGGAGACGGTGTGCCTGGCCAACCGCTTCGGAATCGCTCGTCGGCACGCATTATCCCCTTATCCCCTTGTTGCCCGTGCAATCACGTGCTCTCCAGTTCACCCGGTCGCCTGCTCTCCTGTTCGCTTCCAAGGTACGCCTCGATGACCTTGGGGTCCCGCTGGATTTCCGCGGGCGTGCCGGTGGCGATCGTGACGCCATAGTCCAGAACGGTGATCCGCTCGCAGATGTCCATCACCACGCCCATGTCGTGCTCGATCAGCAGGATCGTGACGCCGAACTGCTGCCGCACCAGGCGAATCAGCTCGCGCAGCGCCTGCTTTTCCTGCGGGTTCATCCCCGCCGCCGGTTCGTCCAGCAGCAGCACTTGCGGCTCGGTCGCCAAGGCCCGGGCCATCTCCAGCCGGCGCTGGTCGCCGTAGGGCAGGTTGCGGGCCAACTCATCCTGCCGGTTGGCGAGGCCGAACGCCGCCAGCAGCGTGTCGCACCGTTGCAGGATGCCGCGCTCCGCACCGACGTGCCCGGCCGTCCGCAGCACGGTCGTCAGCAGTCCGTGCCGGGCGCGCAACTGGCAGCCGATCCGCACGTTGTCACGCACCGTCAGGTCGCGAAACAGGCGGCTGGCCTGAAACGTCCGGGCCAGTCCCGCGGCCGCAATCTGGAAGGGCCGCAATCCGATGAGCGATCGTCCCCGCAGGCGCACCGTCCCGCTGCCCGGCCGGTAGACGCCGGTGAGCAGATTGAAGACGGTGGTCTTGCCCGCGCCATTCGGCCCGATGAGACCCTGGAGATCGCCGCGCTGCAGGGACAGGCTGAAATGCTGTACGGCCTTCAGGCCGCCGAAGGCGATCGAGAGGTCGGCGATTTCCAGGAGCCCAGGCATGGTCAGCAGTCACACTCCGCCGCGCGGCCGGTCGGCCGGGTAACAAGGTGACCACGTGACAAGGTAACCATGTGGGCTCTCGCGGCGGAATTGAACCACAGCGCAGGGCCGAACGTGCGCAAAGAACTTGGCAGGCAGCGGCGGCACCCTTTGTTACCTTGTCACCTTTTCACCTTGGTACGTCGCGATGCTGTCACCTTATCACTTCATCACCGGCGGGCGGCGGCGGCGGAGATCCCAGATCTCGTGTAGCCCCAGCAGGCCTTGCGGGCGGAGGATCATCATCAGGATCAGCGCCAACGAGTAGATGATCATGCGCAGATCGGGCAGCGCGTATCGTGCCGGCAGGAACTGGTTTACGTGGTCCGTCACCGTCCGCAGCAACTCGGGCAGCAGCGTGAGCAGCACCGCCGCGAGCGTCGAACCGGAGATCGAGCCCATGCCGCCGAGCACGACCATGATGATCAGGTCGAACGACTTCTGGAAGCCAAGCTCGCCCGCGTTGATGGAGCCGATCGAGTGGCCGTAGAGCGCCCCCGCCAGGCCCGCGAAGAACGCCGCCAGCACGAAGGCCCGCACCTTGTAGCGCGTCGTGTGAATGCCCATGGCCTCGGCGGCGATCTCGTCCTCGCGGATCGACAGGAACGCGCGGCCATAACTCGAATACTTGATGCGACAGGTGACGATCAGCGTCAGCGCCACGAACGCGTACACCCAGAACAGTGTCGTGTAGAACGGCAGGCTGATGAAGCCGAGCGCGCCGCCCAGGCTCACGCTCAGCCGCCACGCCGCCGTCGCCTGAATCTCGTCCGCCCCGAAGAGCTGCGGCTGCGAGGCCTGCAACAGCACCCGCACGATCTCGCCAAAACCGAGCGTTACGATCGCCAGGTAGTCGCCGCGCAGACGCAATGATGGCAGCCCCACTACGTAGCCCGCCACCGCCGCCACCAGCCCCCCCACCAGGCACGCCACCAGGAACAGCACATCGCCGCCGCCCAGCAGGCCCCCACCCCATTCCCCCTGGCTGACGGTCCAGCTCAGCACGCCGCCGCGAAACGCCGCACTGCCGAAGAGCCGGAACGAACCGTAATAGGTCACCGCCGCGGCGGCGTATCCGCCCAGGGCCATGAAGCCGGCGTGGCCGATGGAGAACTGGCCGGTGAACCCGTTCACCAGCGTGAGCGACACGGCGAGGATGACGTTGATGCCGATGTCCAGGAGCACCTTGGTCGCAAAGGGACCGCTCGCCGGCTGCACCCAGAAATGCAGCGCCAGCGCGAGCGCGACGCCAACGAGCAGCGGCCCGGCGCTGCGCGGCACGGCCAGCGCCGCCGCGCCGCGTGACACGATTTTGGGCTGCGTCTGAATCACAGGCTCATGGGGCCTCCGCCAGTCGTCCACGTCCGTTCGGTTTCCGGCGACTCATACCTTCTCCACCGTCGAGCGACCCAGCAGCCCGCTCGGCCGGAACAACAACACGAGGATCAACAGCGAGAATACGTATACGTCCCGGTACAACGGGTCCAGGTATGCGGCGCCGAAGAATTCGAGCAACCCGATGAGGAAGCCACCGAACATGGCCCCGCGCACGTTGCCGATGCCCCCCACCACCGCGGCCACGAACGCCTTCAAGCCCAGCATGACCCACGCCACGTCGGCCGGCTGCTTCAGGGCCGCGGGGTATTTCATCCCGTACAGGAACCCGGCGGCGGCGGCCAGCGCGGAGCCCAGCACGAACGTGAACGAGATGATCGCACTCACGTTCACGCCCATCAGCGACGCGTTCTGCGTGTTGTAGGAGACCGCCCGCATCCCGCGCCCGATCTTGGTCCGGAAGATCAGCCACTCCAGCGCCAGCATTAGCGCCAGCGCCAGGCCCATCACCACCACGTCGACCAGCGGCAGTTTCACGCCGGCGAACTCGACGATCGTCACGTCCGGCAGCAGCCGCGGCATACTCTTCGGATACGGGCCGAAGAACACCCGGAGCTGCCCGGTGTTCTGGAGCAGCAGCGACACGCCGATCGCCGTGATCAGGACATTCAAGCGCGGCGCATGGCGCAGCGGCTTGTAGGCCAGGCGCTCGATGATGAACCCCACCGCGCCGCACGCCGCCATGGCCGCCACCAGCACGACGATTCCGGCCCACCACGGCGCCGCCGCCGGCCCCACGGCATCAAGGCCCAGCCCGAGCACGTGCGCCGCGACGACGAACGAGAGCCAGGCCCCCAGGACGAAGATGTCGCTATGCGCGAAATTGATGAACTTCAGGATGCCATACACCATCGTGTAGCCCAGGGCGATCAACGCATACAGGCCACCGACGGCGAACCCGTCGATCAGGGTTTGAATCAGCTTGGTCACGGCAACTCGGCCACCCCCTCCGGGCTACGGCGGCTCAATCGACGTCACATAGGAAGGCTTCCCGCCCTCCAGGCGCAGGATCACGGCCGGTTTGCGCGCGTTGCGCAACTCGTCCATCGAGATGATGCCGGTGACTCCGGGAAAGTCCTTCGTGGCCGCGATCGCCCGCGCCAGGTCCTTGCCGCTCAGCGAGGTGGCCCGCTCCATCGCATCCATGAGGATGCGGGCCGCGTCGTAGCCCGTCGCTGCCATGCCGTCCGGGATCTTGCCGAACTCCGTCCGGTAACGCGTCACGAACTCCTGCACGGCCGGCCGCTGTTCCTCGGGCGAGTAGTGATTGGAGAAGTAGCAGCCGTCCAGCGCGTGGCCGGCGTTCTTGAGGTCCTCCGCGTCCCAGCCGTCTCCGCCGAGCAGCGGCACCGTCAGCCCCAGCCGGCGGGCCTGCACCGCGATGTTCACCACCTCCGTGTAATAGCCCGGGATGAAGACGACGTCCGGCTCGGCTCCACGGATGTTGGTGAGCTGGGCGCTGTAGTCGGTGTCGCCGTCGCCGTAGGCCTGCTCGGAGACGATCGTCCCACCCAGTTCCGTGAAACTCCTCTTGAAGTAGTCGTTCAGCCCGGCCGAGTACGCCTGCGAGCGGTTGTACAGCGTGGCCGCCTTGGTCGCCTTCAGCACGTCGCCCCGCGCGAACTTCGCGCACGCGTACCCCTGGAACGGGTCGATGAAGCAGACGCGGAAGACCATGTCGCCGATTTCGGTCACCCGCGGGTTGGTCGACGAATGGCTGATCATCGGCACGCCGAAACGCTGCGCCACCTGCCCGCCCGCGATCGAGCGCGACGACGCCACCTCGCCCAGCACGGCGACGACCTTGTCCTGCGTAATCAGACGCGTAACCGCGGTGGCGGATTCCTGCTGCCGCCCCTGGTTGTCATAGGTGATGATCTTCACGGGCCGCCCGCGCACGCCACCGGCCGCGTTGCGTTCCTGCACCGCCAGCTTCATGCCGTTGTCCGACGACACCCCCCAGGTCGCTTCCGCGCCGGTCATCGACGCAAAGTGCCCCACCAGGATCGACTCGCCCGCGGCTCCGGCCGGCGTGGCCGACGCCGTCGTCGGCGCGCCCCCGGTGGGTGGAGCCGGCGTGGACGACCTCTCGCAACCTGCCAGGGACCAGAGCACCAAAACGGGGGCCAGCGCAGCCGCGCCGCAGCGCCGCCGAGAACGGATCATGGCAATTCCTCCTGGGCTAGCGATGCGATACGCGACGCGCCGGCACGTGTCAAGGGCCGCCTGCACGGATTCGCGGGCGCCGGCGCCGGCCGCCGCTACCGCAGCCCGCGCACGTGTGTAAGATAGCGTGGCGGCGGGGTCGCCGGCGCTGACTGTCGGCGTCGCCCGCCGTGAGGTGCTGTCGCATGACCCAGGGTTCACCGCCGATCGCCAAGCCGCGCAGCCGCGTGGCCGCGACGTTGAAGGCCCTGGTCCGCGCCCGCGTCACGGCCGGCCTGCTGGTGGTGCTGCCGATTTGGGTCACGGTGCTGCTGGTCCGCTTCGTCTTCGGCGCCATGCGCGACGCATCCCTGTGGGCCGTCCTGGGCGCCCTCGAAAACACGTGGTTTCAGGAACACGTCTTCAAGATCGCGACGCCGAATGAGACGCTGGAGGTCGAGCAGCTTCTCCGCGACCACCCCTACCTGGACTGGGGCCTGGCGGTCTTCTCCGTCCTGCTGACCATCCTGCTCCTCTACGCGATCGGCCTGTTCGCGGCCAACTTCTTCGGCCGCCGCATCATCGGCTGGCTCGAGACCCTGGTGGACAAGGTGCCCCTCGTTAAAACCGTCTACCGCTCGTGTAAGCAGATTCTCAACACGCTGGCCGGCGGGCAGGCGCAGTCGTTTCAGCGCGTCGCGCTCGTCCCCTTTCCCAACGAGCTCACCCGCTCCGTCGGCTTCATCACCAACAACCTGACCGACGCTGTCACTGGCGACGAGCTGTGCTCGATCTTCATCCCCACCACGCCCAACCCGACCACCGGGTTCGTGTTCGTGCTCAAGCGCGCGGACATCATCGAGGTCAACTGGAGCGTCGAGGAGGCGATCAAGGTGATCATGTCCGGCGGTTTGCTCTCGCCCGATTACGTGACGATGGTCGTACAAGCTGCGCGGCGCCCCGGCAGCGCCGCCGGAGAGGTCCACCGCGCATGAACCCACCAGCCCCCGGTTCTGGCCACGCTCCCCGTCGCGGCAGCCGCGTCGGCGCCACGCTCCGTGCCCTGGTCCGCACGCGCGTCACGGCCGGCATCATCACGCTGCTGCCGATCGTGATCACGTTGTGGGTGATCCGGCTGATCTTCGGCTGGATGCGCGACGCGTCGCAATGGGCCGTGCAGGCGTTCCTGCTCAGCCCCGCCGGTCAGCCGTACCTGGAGAAGCTCCGTTTCAATTTCGTCAAGTGGAGCCGCCTCTCGGAGCTGGGCCTGCCCCACCAGGAACAATTCTTCGAGCTGATGCCGTGGCACGTGCAGTGGGGCATCGCCATCTTCTCCGTCCTGCTCACCATCTTTATCCTGTACATCGTCGGCCTGTTCGCCGCCAACATCTTCGGCCGGCGCGCGATCGACATGCTGGAGCAACTGGTTGATCGTGTCCCGCTGATCAAGACCGTCTATCGCGGCCTGAAGCAGATTCTGAGCAGCTTCTCCGGCGACCAAACCAAGACTTACCAGCGAGTCGCCCTCGTGCCGTTCCCGCAGGACCGGATGCGCTGTGTCGCGTTCATCACCAGTACCTTTCAGGATTCCGTGACCGGGGAGGACCTCTGCACGGTCTTCATCCCGACCACGCCCAACCCGACGACCGGCTACCTTCAGGTCGTCCGGCGCAGCGAGATCACCGAGCTGAACTGGAGCGTCGAGGACGCGATCCGCACGATCATGTCCGGCGGGATCCTGCGGCCGGACTTCCTGACCATCCTGCCGAACAAGGCGCTACCCGACGACCAGCCCGGCACGGGCACCCCCGCTGATCCCGGCCCGGCAAGCGGCTGACACGCGCGCCGGGCGCGGTATCATCAACGTCGCGCGGCCGGCCCGGCATGACGCGAGCCACGTCAGCCGGGGTTGGGCGCGCCCATCTCGGAGGAACGGGACATGTCAAGCTCAGACGTATGGCAGCGACGTGGACACGCGGGCAGCGTGGTCCGTATCGCGGGGCTGGCGCTCGGTGCGGCGCTCTTCGCCCTGCTGTGCGGCTGTCCGTACCTCGCCGACGCACTGGCCTACAATCAGACCTTCGAGAACTGGCTTGCCAGCACAGAAAGCTGGCCGGACGTGGCCGTGCAAATCGTCAATGAGACGTCGGCCACCGCGAACGTGCACCTCATCTCCGCCGGCCTCGCTCCAGAGGCCCCTTCGTTCTTGAGTTATGGCGGCGAGGGCGATTCCTATTACCCTCTGCACCAACGCAGTGTACTCATCGGTCCGGACGGCACGGCCACCGGCACGTTGAAGTGCGGCGAGGTGCTTGCCGTCGCAGTCAAAGCACCATTCGATCTGGACGCGGCGATGTTCGTCTACACCACCGACACGAGTGACCCGTACAACCTCTATCTCGAACCCGGCAACTGCGCGCTCGACGGTGTCGGCGTTTCTCCGAGCGCTTTCGCTGGCGACATCTACGCGCTCGTGCGCTACGTGCGCCCGACGGAAGATGGCCTGGATTGCACCACGCAGACGCTGGTCATCACGATCACGGCCGCCGGCAGGCCCAGCGTCGTCAATCCGGACACCGGCGAAGTCATAACGAACGCACGCCTCGGCGCCGCCATCGTGAGCATCGAATAGCTCGCCGCCGCGCGCCCCATCAGAACCCCGAGCGGCAGCGAGCGGGTCCGCGCAGCGCGCCCGCCATCCTCGGCTGGTCGCACACAGACGCGACCTGCCCTACCCCCCACTTTTCTCCCGCCGCACACGCCGCCAATGATCCACCGACAGCACCACGAGGACCAGAACGCACAACCCCTTCCAGACCAGCAGCCACCAGGGTTTCCACCACGCACCCGTGTGAGCCTCGACGAGGTCGCTGACGCCGAACGCGCACAGCGTCACCGCGGCCTGCACGCAGCGCACCCGCAGCAGGCCAGCCTGCCGAATCGCCGTCACCGCAAAACCCAGGCCCATGACAATCCACACCCCAGCTTCAATGCGGTTGGCCAGTACAAACTCGTCCATGGCCGCCGCTCTCCTTCCATTCTCTTGCCCCGCGCCCCAGCCTGTCCCGCTTTATCACCTTCTCACGTGATCACTTCATCACCCCGCCGGAAGGCTGACGGCTATTCAGCTCGTCAATTCCGCCTCAACCCGCTCACACACGTAGTGATACGCCAGCGCGTGTACTTCCTGGATCCGGTCACTCGACTTGTGCGGCGCCCGGAACACATGCTGACACAGCCCCGCGAGCTTCCCGCCGGTCTGACCCGTGAAGCCAATCACAGTCGCCCCCCGTTTCGCCGCCAGCTCCACCGCCCTCAGCACGTTCGGCGAATCGCCGCTCGTGCTCAGCGCCCATACCACGTCGCCGGCCTGCACCAGCCCTTCGACCTGCCGCGCGAACACGCGTTCGAACCCGAGATCGTTGCCGACCGCCGTCAGCGTCGATGTGTCCGTGCTCAGCGCTATCACCGGCAGCGCCTGTCGCTCGCGCTTGAAGCGCCCGAGCAGTTCCCCCGCGATGTGCTGCGCATCCGCCGCACTGCCGCCGTTGCCTAGCGTGTACACCCGCCGTCCGCCGCGCAGGCACGCCACGATCGCCGCCGCGATACCGTCTAGCACGGCCCCCTGCTCCGCCAGCGCGGCCACGACTTGCTGGTGTTCGCGCAATATGGTCGGCCAATCGCGGCTCATCGCGTCTCCTGCGTCTTGCCATTCAAGCAGCCCGCGATCCGCTGCATCTCGCGCGTCGTGTTGTACCCCTCGACGAGCTGCACGAGCACCACGCGTCCGCCGCGCGACTCGACGAATTCCTGCCCGACGACGTTGCCGGTCCAGTCCGCGCCTTTCACGAGCACGTCGGGGCACACGTCCGCGACGATGCGCGCCGGGTCGGGCTCCCCGAAGATGACGACATAATCAACCGATTCCAGACCGGCGAGCATGCGCGCCCGGTCGGCCTGCGTGCGAAACGGTCGGCCGTCACCCTTGCCCTGCGCGCGGACGGAGGCGTCGCTGTTGAGCCCGACGACCAGCACGCTGCCGAGCGCCTTCGCCTTCTCCAACAGCTCGACGTGCCCGGGATGCAGGATGTCGAAGCAGCCGTTCGTGAACACAATCGTCTCGCCGCGTTGCCGCCGGGCGTCCAGTTCCCCCTTCAATTCCACCACGCTCCGCAGCTTGCCGCGCCCGCGTCCGGCCCCGTGCGTCAGCTCGTCGCGCACTTCCGCCTGCGTGATCGGCACGCACCCGAACTTGCTGACCTCCAGCCCGCCGGCCACGTTCGCCAGCATCGTCGCCTGCTCGAACGTCGCCCCCGCCGCGACCGCCACCGCGAACATCGCGAGCACCGCATCACCAGCGCCCGTATTGTCGTAAACCGCGCGCGGCGTCGTGGGGAAGCGCTGCGCCGGATGGTCTTGCCGCAGCAGTAGCGCCCCATCGCGCCCCAGCGTGACCAGCAGCCCGTCGAGTCTGTACCGCCGCATGAGTTCCAGCCCGGCGGTTTCCAGCTCCGCGTCTGTCACACGCCCGCCCCACGCGATCTCCAGCTCCGCCCGGTTCGGCGTCAGCAGCGTCGCGCCGGCGTAACGCTCCCACACGGGCGCGCGGGCCGGATCGACGCACACCGGCTTGCGTTGCTGCCGCGCTGCGGTGATGATCGCCTGGCACGTCCCCGGCGAAAGCACGCCCTTGCTGTAATCCTCGAGGCAGACGACATCAACGGCCGCCAGATGCCGCCGGACGTGCTCCAGCAGTCGCTGCTCATCCTCCGCCGCCGGCGGCCGCACGACTTCGTCGTCCACCCGCAGGATCTGCTGGCGGTGGCGGTGTTCCGCGAGGCCGATCATGCGTGTCTTCGTGATGGTCGGCCGGTCGTTCACCCGCAGCAGTCCCGACGTATCGCAGCCGGCGTCACCGAGCGCCTTATCGACGCGGTCACCGAACGTGTCTTTGCCGAGCAATCCGCAGCAGACTACGTGCGCGCCGAGCGCAACCACGTTCAGCGCGACCGAGCCGGCCCCGCCGACACGATCCTGCCGCTCGATGACCCGCAGCACGGGCACCGGCGCCTCGGGGCTGACCCGCTCGGCGTCGCCGAAGACGTAGCGATCGAGCATGAAATCGCCGACCAGCAGAATCCGCCGTCCGGCGAAGCGTTCGACAACGGCAAGCAACTCAGTCTGCATGCGTGTTCCTGGTTCCGCGCCGCCAGTATACCCGGCGCGTCATATCTGCGGGATCGTCCGGCGAATCTCGTCCAGCAGCGCCCGCGTCCCGTGCGCATCGCACCAGCGGTGAATGTAGTCCCAGTCAAGCCGGTCCTGTTGCACGGCAATCACGTTTCGGGCGTCGTCGTAGTCCTTGCCGCGTCGCGCTAACTGCGCCCAGTAGAGCTTTGTGACGATCACGTCCTCCGCTGTCGGCAGATACACTTCGCGTCCCAGAAACGGCTCGCGGCGACGGCGTGCAAAACGCGCCTGATCGTGCGGATCCTCACCCAGCAGAAACAACTCGATCTTGAAGCGCGAGCCACGCACCTTCACGATGTAGCGTGACGTCGCGGTGACCGTCTCGAATGACATCTGCGGATCGAGCTGGAAATCCGTGCCCAGCTCGCCGCGCAACTTAGCGATGCCGCCCGGCGGCAGTTGCACCACGATATCCGCGTCGTGCGTCGACCGCGCCACTCCGTATGCGTTGGACGAAAACGACCCAACCAACATGTACGGGATGCGGGCCCGCTCTAGTGTCTCGATCATCTGCACGACCGCAGCGTTGCTCGTCATCAGGCCGCCCCCAGACGCCGGGCAAGCCGCAACCGTTCTTCGAGCAGTTCCTCGACGCGCGCCTCGTCCGCATCCGGGTGTTGAAAGCGGATTCCGTCGCGCATGCGCTCGCAGACGTCGTCGAATAGCTCGCCGCCGAGGCGCATCTTCTCTTCCGGCGACATCTCGCGCGCCCGCGAGACCTCGCCACGGAACAGGTCGTCCGTGAGTGCCCGCATCGGTTCCATGGCTCAGCTCCGCCTCGATTCTACCCGGTTCGGGCGGGTTACGCAGCGCAAGCGCGGGTGCGCAAGCCGTCTCAACCGACAAGTTCCTCCGGGTCCAAAGGCGGCGTGGGTGCGGTCGAGAGCAGCGCCTGCCAGAGCCGCGTCAGGTCCGCCTGGCTGACCCCGCTCAAGAGCAAGTCATCCGTAGCGCGCGCGTTCGACAGGATTATTCTCACACTGCGCCAGCCGTGCACAACCACGCATAGCAGTCCGGGAGCGATCGGGTAGTCGTGAATCAGTGGTGTGCGCCGCAGGAACCCGTATCTGAGCAGTTGTAGCCGCCCGGGGGCCGCCCGGAGATAGCGTGGGCGAATGGCGAAACCCCAAAACAAGACCGCCAGCACAACGAGCACAGCGACCAGTTCTGCCCAATACCGTCCGATGACAGGTGGTATGCCACTCCGGGCAGATGCCGTCAGGCCCACCGCCAGGAGGAGGAGAAACAAGAGTGCGCCCATATTGATCTGCGTGAGCGTGCTGATTCGTGACTGACCCACGACCAGGGGTTCGAACCGAAGGTCACTCCGAGCAGGTAGATCAAACGCTCCCATGCATACGAGCGTCGCCGGGTCCGTCACGGAACTCCGCAGTGTCTTGCGAATCTCGTCGAGGCTGGGCGGCAGGTCCACGAACCACCACCGGCTGGCAATCCAGCCGCCCGCGTGATCTCTGTCACTCTCCTCGTACTCCTCCAGCCAGCGTCGCCGACGCATGTTGAATTTGCGCCGCGCTACCGTCTCAGCGATTGCAGCAACCACGAATAAGCTCGGGAAGCCGATCTGATAGAGCGTGTTCGCCCATGCAAACCGAAATGGCGCCGGCGCGATGAGGAGCCAGACAAACACCCAGACCGTGCACAACATGCGCACCGGCAATGGCGACACCTTCGGCGGCGGCACTCTCACGACGCGCGGCGGTGACCGCGCGCTCGTGTCCGTGCCCGCCGAAACTTCAACCCCGCTCATGCAGCGTGTCCTACACGGCCGCGCATACCTGCTTCGCCGCGCTCGTCAGGTCTGTCGCCGGCAGAAGCTGCGGCAGGTTCGCCTCTTTCAGCACCTTGCGGGCCTGCTCGACGTTCGTCCCTTCCAGCCGCACGACCACCGGCACGTTGAAGCCCACCTCGCGGCCGGCCTTCACCAGCGCCTGCGCGATCACGTCGCACTTCGCGATCCCGCCGAAGATGTTGACCAGCACCGCCTTCACCTTCGGGTCCGCGAGAATGATGCGAAACGCCTCCACCGCCGCGTCGCACGTCACGCTGCCGCCCACATCCAGAAAGTTCGCCGGCTCGCCGCCGTGCAGCTTGATGATGTCCATCGTCGACATCGCCAGCCCGGCCCCGTTCACCAGGCAGCCGATGTTTCCGTCGAGCGCGATGTAGCTCAGGTTGTGCTCCTTGGCCCGCAGCTCCGACGGGTTCTCCTCGCTCTCGTCCGCCAACTCGGCAATGTCCGGGTGCCGGAACAGCGCCGCGTCGTCAAAGTTGAACTTCGCGTCGATCGCCATGATCTCGCCCGTCGGCGTCTGCACCAGCGGGTTGATCTCGGCCAGCGTGCAATCCTTTTCCACGAACAGCCGCGACAACTTCAGCATGATGTCCACGGCGGTCTTCGCCTGCAGCCGCTGCAGCCCAATCGACTCCGCCAGCGCCCGCGCCTGGAACGTCTGCAGGCCCAGATGCGGGTGGAACCACGCCTTCTTGATCGCATCCGGGCTGCGGGCCGCAACCTCCTCGATCTCCACGCCTCCCTCCGCGCTCGCCATGATCACCGGGCACCGCCGCGCCCGGTCAACCACCACGCCGAGGTAGTACTCCTTGGCGATATCGACCGCCGCCGCCATCAGGATCTTGCGGACCCTCACGCCCGTCGGCCCAGTCTGCACCGAGACCATCGGATTGGCGAACATCCGCGTCGCGTGCTCGGTTGCCTCGCGCGCCGAGCCGACCAGCTTCACATAGCCCGCCTTGCCACGTCCGCCCGCGTAAACCTGGGCCTTGACGACCACCGTCTCGGCCGCCAAGAGCCGGAACGCCTTCGCGGCCTGCTCGGGGGCGTCGATGACCTGACTCGCCGGCACCGGAATCCCCGCCGCCTGCAGCAGGGCCCGCGCCTGGTACTCGTGAATCTTCATAACTCAGGGGCTCCGTGAAACCCGGCAGCCGTCCCAGCGGGCCGCCGGCGAGCAGTGTATCCGGCCCGACCGGGCAGCGCCAAACGACGGACAGCCGCCACCTTACTCGGACGTAGCCGAATTGCGGAGATTTCGGTGTCAGAGTCGCCGGGCATTCGTGATAGGATGCACGGAATTACTGCGCGTTCGGGAAGTTCTAGTACCTACGCTCGACACCTCCCTGGTGGGATGGGACCGCCAGGCCGGGCGTAGGCGCAGTGACGCACAGTGCTTCCCAGTCTGGAGGACTCACGTGTCGAACAAGCATTTCGGGTGCGCGGGCATACTACTCGGTGTAGCGCTGATGATTTCGACCGGCGCGACCGCCGACGTGCTGGACGTGCCAGCCGACCAGACGGTCAGGTTAACCGGCGGCAGCTACGAGTACGAGACGGTGAATATCCTCGGCACGTTGCTCTTGCAGGGCGACGTGACGATGACCGTCACCGGACCAGCACTCCCGTCCGGTAGCGTGTTCTACAACTTCGGCGAGATCCGCTGCGACCTCGTGGACGGCGCCGACGGCGTGAACGGCGTGAAGGGTGACGATGGCGCCGACGGAGCCGATGGCCAGTACCACGTAGGCGGCAGCGGCAGCCCCGGCGAAAATGGTGGGGATGGCGCGGTCAGCACCGCCGGACAAAGCGGCCAGCGCGGGCAGGATGGCTACAACCTGACGATCATCGTGCACGGCAAGGCCACGATCGACTTTGGGGCGATCAACCTCAACGGCACCGATGGCGGCAGCGGCGGCTGGGGTCCGCCGGGCGCCAACGGCGGCCGCGGCGGCGACGGCGCGACGGGCGCCGACGAAGACGCCCAGGGGAATTACGTTTCCGGTAACGGCGGCAACGGCGGCGACGGCGGCAAAGGCGCCAACGGCGCGGACGCAGGGAGCGGCGGCCACGGCGGCAACGGCGGGAACCTCATCCTCACGGTCTACGGCGACCTCGAGCTGTACCAGGGTGACAATGCCGGCATCTGGGTCAACGGCGGCATGGGCGGGAGCGCCGGCAGCCTCGGTGACGGCGGCGACGGCGGCTCGGCTGGCAAGGGCGGAAACGCCTGTCTTGGCCAGACCGGCGACGGTGGCAACGGCAACGCCGCCGGTATCCCGGGTCGCCCGGGAGACGGCGGCGACGGCGGTCAGGCCGGCACGGTTGAGATTCGCGTTACTGGCGATCTCGTCTCCGGGGCCAGCAACGGCGGCAGTATCAGTGCCCTCGGCGGCTCACCCGGCAGCGGCTCGTGGGCTGGCGGCGGCGGCGACGGCGGACACGGCAATTGCGCCGGCGATCGCACCGACCTCTTCATCACCTGCACCGGCACTTGGGGTACGCTGGGGTCACCGAGCACCTGCACCGATGCGAGCGCAGCCGGTGCCGCCGGGGCCCCCGGCGACGGCGGCAGTATCCTGATCCACGTCGGCGGCGAAATTCGTGCGTCCAACCCCGGCTACGACGCCCTGCGCCTTTCCGTGGAGGGTGCGGACGCCATCGAATCGCCAGCGGCCGGCTGGCCCGGCATGCCGGGCGGTTGCAGCGGGTGCGACTATGAGCACTGCCAGCAACAGGAACCTTTCGACGGCCATGCCGGCCCTGGTGGTCTCCCCGGCGGTGACGCCGGCACGGTGACGGTACGCGCTGTCGTTGCCATCCAAGATCCCGTCGTAGTGGATGCGCAGGGCGGCAATGGCGGCAAGGGCGGCCACGGCGGCGGCTACGCCTTCCGAAATGTCGGCGCGTACAACGTCACGGACTACAGCCGACCCGGCCCGGGCGGCGCCGGTGGCCGCGGCGGCAAGGGCGGCACCGTCACCCTCGAAGCCCCGACGATCAACGTCGTTGATGAGGACATCGTCGTCACCGGCGGCCTGCCAGGTGAAGGCGGCGACGTTTACGTGGCCTCCTACGTCGAGCCCGCGACTCCCGGCAGCGACGGTGCGGCCGGTGATGTCGGGTCGATCACGCGCAACCTGACCACGCCGCCACCGCCGGATCCCACCGATCCCAACGAACCCACGGATCCCAACCACTCCATAGACCCGAACGACGGCAGTCCCACGAACCCGGCGGCGCCCTCACCCCTGTGCGCTACCACTGCCGTGGCACTCCCGGCGCTGCTTGGACTCGCGGTGGCGGCACTCCGTCGACGCCGGCCGTAGCTGGGTTACGCAACGACTTGACACTCGGATGGCCTGCTCTGCTGGCGGAACCGACCCTGCCGGCGATAATGCGTGTGTCGACGCCTGGCTCATCTGCCGAGCAGGGCGCTGGCAGCATGCGTTACACCGGCAACCAGGATGCTGCGCGAAGTCATCGACACCGCCTCGCTGGAGGATTTCGTCTACGGGCTGGCCCGCGCCGCCCGGCTGCGCGTGTGCGTCTATGACCGGCACGGCGAATTGGTTGTCGCGTCACCCGCCGACAACGACTTCGCGCTGCTCACGCGGCATGTTCTGCAGCGCCTGCCCGCGAATATGCCGCTGACGCCCGTGCCGGCCCACGACCCACCGGGGGCCGTCGCATTCGTCGAAAGCCAGGCCATCTGGTACGTCGTCGCCCCCGTCTATGCCGACGACCGCCAGGCCGGCTTCGTAGCCATCGGCGAATTCCGCGCGCAGCCCCCGTCACCGGAGCACTGGCCGCTGCCGCCGGGCACCCACGGGCTCGACCGCACCATACTCCAGCGCGCCTGGGAGAAGCTGCCCGAGCTGGATCGCCGCGGGCATGCCCTGGCGGTCGTGACCGCCCGCTGGGGCGCGCGGCAGCTCGCGCAGTGGGGTCGCCGCGAGGCGCGTCTGATGACTGCCACCGAGCAGGTCGCCCTCGTCGGCGACATCGCCGACCTGCTCACCGGCGAGCAGGACCTGCAGAAGGTCCTCAATCGAATCGTCGCGGACACCGCCCGCGTCATGCAGTGCCCCGCCAGCAGCATGCGCCTGTACGACCCGCAGACCAACGAGCTGCGCATCACGGCGGTCTACAACCTGCCGGCCGATTACGTCGGCAAGGGGGCCGTCCGGCGCACATCCAGCGCCGTGGATGACGAGGCCCTGCGCGGCGGCTGCGTCTACATCGAGGACGCCCGCGAAGACCCGCGCGTCCAGTATCCCGACGACTTTCGCCGCCAGGGCATCGTCAGCATGCTCACCGCGGGCATGATCTATCGCGGCCAGCCCGTGGGCGTCATTCGCGTGTACACGCGCCAGCGCCGCCGCTTCCGCAAGGCGCAGCGTGACCTGCTGCGCGCCGTGGCCTACCAGGCCGCCACCGCCATCGTTCACGCCCAACTGGTCACTGAACGGCTGCGCAACGCCGAGACGCAACGCCAGCTCGCCTTGGCCGGCGCCCTGCAGGAGCGCATGATCCGCATCCCGCCGCCGCGCCACCCGCGCGTCGAGACCGCGCTGGCCTTTCACTCCACCTTCGCGCTGGCCGGCGACTTCTGCGACTTCTTCACGCTGTGCGATGACCGCCTGGTCGCGGTCGTCGGCGACGTGGCGGGCAAAGGCATCCCCGCATCACTGCTGATGTCTTACGTGCGGGGCGCCCTGCGGGCGGCGGCCGACGGTTGCCTGAGCCCCGGGCAGTTGCTCACGCAGCTCAACCGTCACTTGTATCGCGAAACGCTGGCGCGCGAATTCGTCACGTTGCTGATGGTCGCCATTGATGCCCCGGCCCGGACGCTGACCTACGCGAACGCCGGTCACGAGCCGCTGCTGCTGCTGCGCGACGGCGAGGTCACGGCCAGCGAGGAAGCCGACCTCGTCCTGGGCATCGCGCCCGACGAGGTCTACCACGAGCACACGCTGGCCCTCCGACCGAATGACCTGCTCCTGCTCTATACCGACGGCGCGAACGAAGCCCGCAACTTCGCGGACGAGGAGTTCAGCCGCGCCCGCCTGTGGGAATCGCTGCGCACCTACGGCGGTCTCGCCCCACAGCAAGTGCTGAACAACATCGTCTGGGATATCCGCAGATTCGTCGGCCTGGCGGAGCAATCCGACGACCTCACGCTGGTCGCGCTGCGCATCCGCCAGTGACGTCGGCCCCCCTGCTCCTCCCCCTCTCTCGAGGAGAGCAGGGCGAGGATACCATCGCTGTGCCTTAGCGCGCGTCCACCGTCACCGACCCGTTCGACGTCTCTGCCACCAGCTTCCCGCCACCCCCGTTCACCACGCCGCTGAACCGCGTCCGAGTGGCTTGAATCGACTGCATCACGGCCTTGGGCAGATCCACCGACACGCGCCCGTTGCTGGTCTCGCACCGCATGTCTGCCGCGAGTGTCTGCGGCACGGAGGCGTGAATATTGCCGTTGCTCGTGATTAGCTCGATCTGGGCCGCCTCGGCGGTGGCCGCGACCAGCCGAATGCCGCCATTCGACGTGCGCGCCACACACCGGCCGCTGACGTCCAGTGCTTCAATGCCCCCGTTGGAGGAACGCGCCTGCACGGCACCGGCGACACGCCGCGCCACGATGCCGCCGTTGGACGTGCGGGCATCCAGCGTGCCCTGCACGTCGTCGGCCTGCACGCCGCCGTTCGACGTCTCCAGCGACACATCACCCGTCAACCCCGCCACGCGGATCGCGCCGTTGCTCGTCCTGATACGCGCGGCGCACGCCTGCGGCACCTCGATGGTCACGCACGCGCCGACGTTGCGGCCGGCCAGTTCCTCCGGGTAGCGCAACTCGACCAGGAACGTATCCGCGTTCTGTGGATCGCGCCCCGTGAAGACCTCCATCTGGCCCAGGTGCTCCTCCGCCTGGGCGAAGGTGTCGCCGCATACCTGCTTGCGGATCTTCAACTGGATCTGGTCCACCGGCGCCGAACGCAGCTCGACCGCCCCGTTGCGCACCTGCACCGCCACCTGCCGGTACTCCTCCCACGGTAGTGTGAGCGTGAGATCACGCGTCGCCCGCACCGCGTTCGTGCAGCCCGCCGCCCAAGCCGCCACCACCAGCAACACGACCGCCGCAGCCCGTTTCATGTTTCACTCCTGCAACACACCCGAACAGTACCCTGTGGACGTGGCGCACCGCGACGCCGCGACCCCCATCAACGTATTCGACCGTCGGAGAACGCCCTTCGTTAGCCAACGAAAAAAACGAGCCCGGCCCCAGGCCGGGCTCGCCCACGGATATGGTCTCAGGCTGGAAAGGCCGGGCGCGGTTACTGAATCTCGACCGTCGCGCCGGCGTCCTCCAGCTCCTTCTTCCACTTCGCTGCGTCGTCCTTGCTGACACCCTCGAGCAGGGTCTTCGGCGCCTCATCGACCAGCGCCTTCGCTTCCTTCAGACCCAGATCGCTGCGCGCCGCCCGCACCACCTTGATCACGGCGAGCTTCTTGTCGCCCGAGCTCTTGATCACGACGTTGAACTCGGTCTTCTCTTCGGCCGCCGGCGCGCCACCCGCCGCGCCACCGGCACCCGGCATGGCCGCCATCATGACCGCGCCGCCCGCCGCCGGCTCGATCCCGTAGGCCGACTTTAGATAGTCCGCCAGTTCCTTCGCCTGCATCAGCGTCAGGGCGGCGATCTTGTCGCCCAGGTCTTTCGTCGCTGCGCTGAATTCCTTGGCCGGTGCTTCCGCCATGGTATCACACTCCGTCAGAAACGTCCTGGATCGCCCCGATAGCTGAGACCCCGCCGGCCTCATTTAATCCGCGTCGCGGAGCAGTCGGGTCGCATCCGTGATTCGCTATTGCGCCCCACGCGGGCCGCCCAAGGGCGTGCCCAGGCTGGCGCTGTCAGTTGGCTTCGGCCGCCGCCACGGCGGCGCCGGTATCGTTCTTCTCCAATTTCTCGATCAGCGCCTTCAGGCAGCCGGCCAGGTTGCGGCCCGGCGCCAGCGCCGCGCCGATCAGGTTGCCGGCCGGCGACAGCATGATGCTGACGATCCGACCCTGCAGGTCGCGCTTGCTGGGCATCTTGGACAGGTCTTTGACGGCGACCTCATCCAGGTACTCACCTTCCAGCACCGCCCCGCGCAGGCGCAGGTTCTTCGCCAGCTTCGGCAGCCACTCGTCGAGCCGCTTCGCCACGTCGATCGCCGATTCTCCACCGGTCACCAGTGCCACCGGCCCGGTCGCCGCCGCCGCGAGGCTCGCCAGCGGGCCCTGCGCACACGCGCGTTTGAAGAGCGCCGTCTTTACGACCTCCAGGCGCATCTGGTGGGCATGCAGGTCGCGGCGGAAATCATTGGTCGTAATGCCGTCGGCGCCGAGCAGCTCAACCCACACGGCGTTGCTTTGCTCCGCGTAGCGTGACGACAACTCGCGGGTGATCATTTCCTTGACTGGCTTGCTCATGCCCTGTTACTCCGTCGCACCCGTCGCGATGTCCAGATGCACCGCCGGCGTCATGGTCCCGCTGATGCAGACCTTCTTCATGTACTGTCCCTTGGCCGTCGCCGGCTTCAGCCGCCGGATGTGGTCAAGGAACGCCGCGATATTGGCCTTCAGGTCTTCCTCGGAGAAACTCAGTTTGCCGACGACGGCATGGATGTTGCCGCCGGCGTCGTTGCGGAACTCGACCTTGCCGGCCGAATATTCCTTGACGGCGGTGACGATGTCCTGGGCCACGGTGCCGCTCTTGGGCGACGGCATCTTGCCCTGCGGGCCGAGCACGCGGCCCAGCTTGCCGACTTTGCCCATCAACGATGGATGCGCGACGGCGACGTCGAAGTCGGTCCAGCCCTTCGCCACCTTGTCCACCAGCTCGTCGGCCCCGGCCTCGATCGCGCCCGCCGCCTTGGCCGCCTCGACATCCGCCTCGCCGCAGAAGGCGATCACCTTCTTGCTGGCGCCGATGCCCTTCGGCAGGCTGATCGAACCGCGCAGCATCTGGTCGGCCTGCCGGGCATCGATGCCCAGGTGGCAAACCAGGTCCACGGTCTGATCGAACTTGGCCTTCGAGAAGCTCTTGAGTCGCTTGACGCCTTCGTCGAGCGACACGAGCTGCGAGGTGGTCTTTTCGGCGTCTTTCTTGTAACGCTTGCTGCGAAATCGCATCGCAAAGCTCCCACTAAACAACCCGGCCCGTGGTGCGGCCATTCAATTGTCAAATGCTCAGTCGACGATCTCGATCCCCATCGACCGCGCCGTACCCGCCACGATCTTCGCCGCGGCGTCCGCGTCGAACGCATTGAGGTCCTTGGCCTTCGTCGTCGCGATCTTGCGCACGTCCTCGCTCGTCACCCGACCCACCTTCGTGCGGTTCGGCTCGCCCGAGCCCTTCTCCACGATCGCCTGCGTGGCGTCCAGCGGCTTCGCCGCTTTCAGCAACAGCACCGCAGCCGGCGGGCTCTTCACGATGAAGTCGAAGCTCTTGTCCTTGTAAACGGTGATCTCGACCGGGCAGGTCATCCCGTCCATCTGCCGCGTGCGCTCGTTGAACTGCTGCACGAACTGCCCGATGTTCACGCCGTGCTGGCCGAGCGCCGGCCCCACCGGCGGTGCCGGCGTCGCCTTGCCGCCCGGGGCCTGCAACTTGATCTTCGCGATGACCGCCTTCGCCATGGTCCGTTCCTGCTCGCCGCTGCCGCGCGTCGCAACCCGGTCGTGGGCCGCCGCGCGGCAAGATCAGTAAGTATAACGCGCCGTCGGCCCCGATTCCAGCCGCCAACGCCCCTTTTTGCGCGCCCGGTACCCCCGCCGTGCGCTCACAACTGCTCTACCTGCCAATACTCGATCTCGATCGGCGTCGGCCGGCCGAAGATCGCCACGATCACACGCACCGTCCCCTTCTGCGTGTTGATCTCGTCCACCGAGCCCTCGAAGTTCTCGAACGGGCCCTCGGTGACCTTGACCTTGTCGCCTTTCTTGAACGCCAGGTTCGCCAGCGCCGGCGACTCCTCCGGTCGCACGGTCGCCGCCAGCATCTTCTCCACGTCCGGCAGCGGCATGGGCGAGGGCTTGCCGCCCGACCCGATGAAATCGCCGACGCCGGTGGTTTCCTTGATGACGAACCAGACATTTTCGGGGATGCGTCCGTCGCTGTCGGTCGCCATCTCGACGAAGACGTAGCCCGGGTACAGCTTGCGGTGGTAGACCCGCGACGTGCCGCCGCGGACGCGCTTCTCGCGCTGCGTTGGCACCAGCACCCGGCCGACGCGCCCCTCGAGCTGCTCGATCTTCACCTTGCGTTCGAGCGCCTCGCGGACCTGGTCTTCCTTGTTGGACGCGACGCGCAAAACGTACCAGCCCATGCCCGGGCGGACCAGCTCGGGCTTCTCCGCGGGCGCGGGCTTGCCGTGGTGCGCGGCGGCCTTTTCCTCGGCAACGGGCGCCGTCGGCTCGGTCACCACCGACTCGGTCCCCGCCCTGCTACCTTCTGTTTCCGCGGGGGCGGGCGACTCGCCGGCGTCGGCCGGGGCGTCCGGCGCAACCGGCGTCAGTCCTTCGTCGGTCCCGGCTATCATTGGTTTCCCGCCCCGAAGAGGTGGCGCATCAGGTCAAACTTCAACACGTGAATCGAGGAAAAGAACACGATGAAGACCACGTCCACGACTGCCAGGATGAACGCCAACGCGAGCACGGTCACGATCACGACCTTGGTCGCGCCCCACACCTCCTTGCGTGTGGACCAGTTCACCTTCTTCATCTCGCCCTCGGTCGCGATCAGGAAATCGACGACCTTCGGTTGGCGCCCCACCAGCCAGAAAATCAGGTATGCCGCCAAGACCAGCACGATTACCGGGATCGCCGTGCGCAGCGTGTAATTACGTTCGATGAAGTCAAACAGGGCGAGCCGGTTCCAGACGAAGTCGGCCAGCGCCACCGCGAGGACGCCCGCCCCGATCGCCGTCCCCCACCGCACGCGCAGGCCCTGCCCGGCTTTCAGAATCCTGAACGGACCCGCCCCGCCGCCTGTGTACTCATGGCCGGTCGTGGGCGGTGCCGGCGGTCGCGCCGGCGGCGCGCTGTCGCGTTCCACGCTGCTTTCGGGTTGGACCTGCTCTGCCATACTTCGTCACGCTCCGGGGGTGTCGACGCTGCGTCACCGACCCACATCAACCTGGGGACCGCCGACCCGGCCGCTGGCCGCCGACGGGTACAACTTCGCGGTCTGCGTCACCGCCACGGGCCGCCCAACGTACCAGGAGCGGAGGGACTCGAACCCCCAACCTGCTGATTTGGAATCAGCTGCTCTGCCAAATTGAGCTACGCTCCTAAGAACTACTTACGCTTGAGCTTGTGCACCGTGCGCTTGCGCAGGCGCGGGCAGTACTTCTTCAGTTGCAGCTTCGGGACACCGCCGAGCACGTTGACGGTCGTCCGATAGTTCAGATCGCCCGTTTCCGTGCACTGCAACCACACCGATTCTCGTTTCTGCGCCTTGGCCATGCCATCCTCTCACGCCAAACACACCGCCGGTCCGGCCGGGCCGAACTCCGCCGCGCCCGGCCCCCAGCCTGCTGATCGAGCCGCGCCGGTTGCGGCGACTACTCGATGATCTTGGTCACTACGCCGGAGCCGACCGTGCGGCCGCCTTCACGAATCGCGAAGCGCAGCCCATCCTCCATAGCGATCGGGTTAATGATCTCGACGCGCATCTGAATGTTGTCGCCCGGCATGCACATCTCAGCCTTGCCGCCGTCACGGGCCTGCAGCTCCATGATGCCGCCGGTCACGTCCGTGGTGCGGAAGTAGAACTGCGGGCGGTAATTGGGGAAGAACGGCGTGTGCCGGCCGCCTTCCTCCTTCTTCAGCACGTAGACCTCGCCCATGAACTTGGTGTGCGGCGTGATGCTGCCCGGCTTCGCGAGCACCTGGCCGCGCTCCAGCTCCTTTTTCTCAACGCCGCGGAGCAGCAAACCAACGTTGTCACCGGCGATGCCCGAATCGAGCGTCTTGTTGAACATTTCGACGCCGGTCACGACCGTCTTGCGACCCTTCGGGGCGTGCAGGCCGATGATCTCGACTTCGTCGCCGACGCGCACCATGCCGCGCTCGATACGACCCGTGCCGACCGTGCCGCGGCCCTTGATGCTGAACACGTCCTCGACCGGCATCAGGAACGGCTTGTCCTGCTCGCGCTGCGGCTCGGGGATGTTCGTATCGAGGGCCTTCATCAGCTCGACGATCGGCGTGTAGCCCGCTTCGTTCTTGGCGAAGGCGGCCTTCAGGCACTCGGTGGCCGAGCCGCGGATCACGGGGATGTTGTCGCCGTCGAACTCGTACTTGCTGAGCAGCTCGCGCACT
Source organism: Phycisphaerae bacterium (assembly GCA_017999985.1). Classification (NCBI taxonomy): domain Bacteria; kingdom Pseudomonadati; phylum Planctomycetota; class Phycisphaerae; species Phycisphaerae bacterium. The sequence continues at coordinate 383,066 of JAGNKU010000002.1, forward strand.
TCCATCTCGACCAGCTCGAGCAGCTCGGGGTCGTCCACCAGGTCCACCTTGTTGAGGAAGACCACCAGCGCCGGGACGTTGACCTGGCGGGCCAGCAGCACGTGCTCACGCGTCTGCGGCATCGGTCCGTCGGCCGCGCTCACGACCAGCACGGCCCCGTCCATCTGGGCCGCGCCCGTGATCATGTTCTTCACGTAGTCGGCGTGCCCGGGGCAGTCGATGTGCGCGTAGTGGCGATTCTCGGTCTCGTACTCCACGTGCGCTGTTGCGATGGTCAGAATCTTGGTCGGGTCGCGGCGGCCGTCCTTCTCGGACGCCTTCGCGATTTCGTCGTACGACTTGTACTCACCCAGACCGCGGGCCGCCTGGACGGCGGTCATGGCGGCGGTCAGCGTGGTCTTGCCGTGGTCCACGTGTCCGATGGTCCCGACGTTGACGTGCGGTTTAGTACGTGAAAATACGCCCTTGGCCATTACAAGCTCTCCACTCTCGGTCCGGGGGGAACTCTGCCCGGGGTGGCACGTCCACGGCCACCATCACCTGTGTTCCAATCGGTCCTCAACAGCGTACGCGGTACGGCAGCCACCCATAGCGCCGAAAAAGCTGCTGATGGGGGTTGAACCCATGACCTCCTCCTTACCAAGGAGGCGCTCTACCACTGAGCTACAGCAGCGTTGCCCGGCAACGCACGATTTCGGCTGCCAGTCTGAACCCGGCTATGGGCCGGCCTGACGGACCGGAATTGAGCATTCTAAACCCCCGTCGCCGCTTGTCAAAAGGAAAAATGTGGCCCCCTCGGCCGACCGCGGGCATAATGGAAGGTGGGCCGGTAGCCGCCCGGCCCCGAGTTTATTGGCCACCGGAGCCCGGCCATGGATCCCAAGCCGCGCCTCTCGCTCGCCGACGTGCCCCACCGGCTGCGCGCTTTCCTCGACTCCCTCCCTGGGCGCTGGCGGACCTGGCGGGAGGGATTACGAGAAGATCCCGCCCTCTTCTGGCAGGGCCCCGTGCCCCGGGTCATCGGCCTCGTGCTCATCGGCGTCCTGCTGATCGTCGGGCTGCGCTGGCTGGTCGCCGCCGCGACGCCCGCGAGCACAGTCAGCGTATTCGAGGAGGCAACGCCCTGGGCGACCCTCTACGTTGCGTGCACCAACCCCGCCTGCCGGGCCGCGTACTCGACGCAACAGCCGATGGACTTCAAGGCCTGGCCGCTGAAGTGTGTGAAGTGTGGCCAGATGACGGTCTACCGCGCCCAGGTCTGCCCAACCTGCCGGCACTGGTACGCCGCCCCGCCCGGCGGCGTCAAGACCTGCCCCCGCTGCGCGGCGCAGCGGGCCGCCGATCAGCGCAAGGCAGAGCCCAACGCCCCCGCCAAGAAATCCGACGACGCCGAAGATCCGTGGTGAGCCGACCCCGGGACGGCGCGGCCCCCGCCGGGGCGTGTGTGGCACGGGCGTCCCGCCAGTGTAGGGCGGGCAAAGCTCTTCCGGAGCCGGGGAACGCAAAGCTCTGCTTTGCCGCTCATCTTCGCCCGCGGGGCGCGCGACGGTTGCCGGCCGCCCGCTCGGCGTCCGCCTGACGGAGCTTGTGAATGATCTGTTCGGGACTGTGACGTTTGCGTTTCATCGAGAGCCACCTCCCACGGCCGCGGCTACGCCGCGGCCGGCCAATCGACTTTCATACCACCTGGATCAGATTTTGGGGAGCAGGCCAATCTTGCTAATCCGGGAACATCATAGCGATTTCCGGTTGACGTCCGGCGGCGCGCGGAACGTTCGCTCAGTACTGTTCGCGGCTCGGTTGGCGGACGCGGGCGCGGATCCTCGCTTGCGCTTCGAGCTCGGATTATTCGCCCTCGTCGCTTCGTCGCTCCGGCTCAGCCGGAGCTTGGCTCTCCCCTACGTCGCTACGTCGCCGCGTCGCTTTTCTGTTCCCTGTTCCCTGTTCCCCGTTCCCTGTTCCCCGCCGCCCCTCGATCCCTCGATCCCTGGATCCCTCGCTCCCTTTCCAAACCACGGCCCCGCGCGGCGGTCACCACGCGGGGCCGATGTTGTGCGAAACTCACGTGCGTCGCAGGCCTGCCACTTCGGCTCACCCACCGGCGCGGGCCTACTTCTTCGGTTCACCCGCCGGCGCGGGAGCGGGCTCGGCGGCCGGTTTGCCGGCCGGCTTCGCGGCGGGCTCCGCCTCGGCCGGCGCCTCCTCCGTCGTGGCCTCCGGCGCCTTCGGCTTAGGCGGCTCCTGGTAGTTGGTGACTTCCTTCGTCAGGCTGGCCTTGCCGTCGAACGTCGTCATGGAGCACGACGAGCGGTAGAAGTCCAGCGTCTTGGCGACCCGACCGATCTTGTTGATCACGCTCAGCAGCGTCACCACCGCCGGATCCTTCGCCGCTTCCGGCGGCATCATCATCTGCATGATGCCGACCATCGCGAACGACTGCGCGAGCTCGTCGCCGAGCTTGGTCAGGTCCTTGAACGCGAACGCCGTCACGTCTTTGCCCAGCGGCAGCCCTTCCTTCTGGAAGCGCTCGCTCTTGGAGAAGTTCTCGCCCTGGCCGGCCCCCGTCGCGAGCGCGGCCTTCACCGCTTCCGGGCTGTTGGCCACAAACAGGTGCCCGTCCTTTATGCCCAGCACCGGCTTGCCCAGGCCCGGCAACATCGCCAGCATGGCCGGCAGCATGATCCGCTTGAAGCCGTCGGCGCCTTCGATTGCGGCATCCTCGACGCCGCCGCTCTGCGGCACCAGCATGTCGTTCAGGCGTGTCAGCAGGTCCGCGAGGGCCGCATTGGCCTTGGCCTCATCGCGGACGCCCAGAATGAAGACCCATTCCGAGACGTACGCCGAGCTGCGTGCCGACGTGAACGACACGTAGTTGCCCACCAGCCAGGAGAGCAGCTTCTCTTCGACGTTGAACTGGAATTCCTCCTGCTGCGCGTTCCACTGGGCCACCAGGTCCTTACCCTGGGGCACTTCGCGCGTGATGAAGTCCAGCGCCAGCTTGTACAGCGCGGCGAAGTCCAGACCGCTGCCGACGCTCACCGCCGTGGCATCCTGTGGCACGAACTTCAGCGGATCCTTCACCGGGCCGTTGCCGTAGACGACCTTGAACATCGGGCGGCTCTTGGCATCCTCGCGCAGCACCTTGATCTGCTCACTGGTCGTCTGCATGCCGTCGGTCGACGCCACGCCGGCGATCTGGTCCCACAGGTCGAGCTCGTCGACCACCTTCGGCAGAAACGCCAGCGGGCTGACCGGCGTCTCACCCTCGGCCGGCTGCGTATCCGGCGGCATCATCTGCGCCGCCATTTTCGCGAACTCGCGCATCTGCGACATCACCTTGCCCGCGTCGATGAAGTACAGGCTGTCCTTCGGGGCCGGCAGGCGCTTGAACGCTTTCTGGAAGCGCTCGCTCGCCAGCAGCGCCCCGGCACCAGCCTCGGTCTGGCCGCTCAGCAGGGCCAGCGACTGCTCGACCAGCGTCGCCCCCACGCCCATGACCAGTACATCCTTGTGACGCGCGAGCGTCAGGCTCATCGGCGGCATGGAGTTCGGGATCGAGAGCTTGTGCGTGACCGTCTCGCCCTCGCCCTCGGTGTTCAACACGAACGTGTCCGGCGGGGCCAGCGTGGTCAGTTCCTTGAGGATCGCTGACAGCCCGTCGAAGCCCTTGGACACCTGGTCCTCGGCCGGCATGGCCAGGAACACGAACTCGGCGCCGGCCGGCATGCCGATCTTCAGCGCGAAGGCGAACTCACGCGCGCACAGTTGCGACCACGGGATGCCCGCGGCCAGGTCGGTGATCTTCTGCCATTGCGCGTCGAACTGCTCAACGTCCTCGCCGGCGTCCTGCATCGCCCCGCGCATCAGGCGCTTGAAGTCGCGGTCGAAGCCCTGCTTCTCCACCGCGGCCCAGACCCGCTCGAACTGTTTCTGGACAAACTCCTGGCCGGCGTGATCGCGCGTGTGGTAGGCCACCATCGCATCCGCCGGAATCGCGCGCGTCAGCCGGAAGTCGTCAATGCCGCCCGCCACCGCTGGCTGCGCCACCACGAGGCCCAGCAGCAACGTCAGACTGCCAATCACCCAAGCACCCTTGCATTTCATCTCGGTCGCTCTCCTTCCGCATGGTCGCGTTGGACGTCCGTGCCCCAGCGGTCACACCGCCGGCGGGCTTCCGACCGCGCGCGGCACCACCGCTCGGTCTTTCGGCCAAACGCGGGTATGTTAGCGTCACCGGGCCCGCGCGTAACTAGAGCGCGCCCCAGAAACAGGCGTTCCCACAAAATCCGACATTCCCGGCGCGGCATACCCGTGTCGCCCCCCCGGCCCGCAGGGCCTGGCGCCGCGCGCCCCAGAGGAGCCCCCTGCCGGCCCGCGCGGTAACATGACCGCCGGACCACTGCGCAGGTGGCCGCGCACGTTCTGCCTGGGAGGCGCGGATGAGTTGGCACGACCCGCAGGGACCGTGGGCCCGCGGCATGCGACGGCGAAGGTGGAGCGTGCTCGCCATGTTCGGCACGGCGGTCGCCATGGCAGCTCTGGGACTCGGTGTCGCGCTGGATCAGAAGTACCGTGCGCCATCCCTAAGCCGCGCACCCGGGCGCGGCACACTGTCCCATGCGTGGGTCGGCCTGCCAATGCTGCTGGCAGCCGGCGCGTTGGCCGGCATGGCCAGTTGGAGCCACCGGCGGGAGCGCCGGGTGGCGCGTCTGGTTCCCGCACATGACGGTCTGGTCTGCCCGAAGTGCGTTGCGGTCATCCCCGCGGCCGAGTGCCCGGCCCGATGTCCGCGCTGCCGCCGCGCCTATACCGTGGCAGAGCTGTGCGTGTACTGGGAGCAGTACGCGCTCGCAGCAGGCAGTGTTTCCCGATCGACCCACGCCCGCCAGGCAGGCGTGCCGACTGCGCTCGATGCCCGGCGCCGGACGGCACTGGCACGCGCCGGCTTCCTGTTGGTCCCCGTCGCATTCGTCCTCATCCCGCTGATCTGGCTCAGGCTCAGCGTGCTCGGCAGCCTGCATCACAATGCGTCGCTGATCCTCATGTTCCTGGGACTGGGTGGGGGTTTCGCGCTGTGCATGCGCTACCGGCGTCGAACCGGCGATAGCAAGCACTGCGCGGCGTGCGACTATCAGCAGGCCCCGACCGGCGGCAACCCGCCGCACTGCCCCGAGTGCGGCGCCGAATGGAGCGCCCCGGGCGGCGTCGTCCATGGTCGGCGCACCGGCCAACCGTGGATGCTTGGTTGCGGCGTCGCCCTCGTGCTTGTGGGAGCCGCGGCGGGCCTTGTGCCGCTCACGCAGCACAAGTTCGACCCGTTGCTGGGGCTGATGCCCACCAACGCGCTCATCAGCGACATCGTGAACAGCCGCAGCTTCACCCGGGAACAATGGACCGAACTCAAGTCGCGAACCCTGACGCCCACCCAGGAGCTGCGCCTCGCGGAGGGATTGCTAGACCGACGCGTGCGCACCGGACACCTCTCCGGCGACGATCATACCTGGCTCGAACAAGCGCTCGCGGCCGGACGACTGCCGGAAAGTATCCGACAGCGCTATTACGACGAGATGTTCGTCGCCTGGCTCGATGCTCCCTCACAGGTGCGCCGTGGGCAGCCGTTTCACGTGGCGCTCGGCTCCGACGCCCGGAACGCCGATAACCCCCTGGGTGCCGAAGCACTCGTGTTCTTCAGCGGGTTCTTCATCGGCGATGACGCGACGCCGCAGGCACGCCGCGTTCAGCCTGGGCTGGCATCGCTCCTGGACACGACTCCCTTCGGCATGCAACCGGAGGAGGCGGCCCGGCTGCCTGAAGAGCGGCGCCAGCCCGCGCATCCGGAGTACATCCCCCTGGCACAGCTCGCGGCGCAGCACGCCGGTCCGCTCCGCGTGCGTATGCTGCTCTGGTTCGTGGTTGCCCCCGCCGGTACTCAGTCGCTGCGCATCCAGTGGCAGGACGATCTTACGCCGGTCATGCCACCCAACGTGGTGTACTCCAGACGCATCGAGCTCGAACGCGTGATCGAGGTCGTCCCGTAGGCCTACCGCTACCGCTTCCGCCCCTGCGGCCGGCGGTGCTGGTGCATGGGCGTCCATTCGCCCGCGTCGCGGCGACCCGCGGGCGCTTCCGGACGAGCCTTCGCGGCCGGCACCTTCAGCTCCGGCGAGTCCTTCAGCTCCTTGATGTGGTCGCGCAGCGCCGCCGCCCGCTCGAAATCGAGTTCTTCCGCCGCCTGCAGCATCTCGGCCTCGAGCTGCCGGATCAGGTCCTCGCGGTCGTAATCACCCTCTTCGGCGTGCACGGCCTCGCGCACCCGCCGCATCGCCGCGACTTCGCCAAGCAGACCCGTGCGGATCGCCTTGTGGATCGTGTCGGGCGTGATGCCGTGCTCCTCGTTGTAGCGCTGCTGCACGGCCCGCCGGCGGTTGGTCTCGTCGATGGCCCGCTGCATGGCGACGGTGATCTTGTCGGCGTAGAGAATGACGTGGGCATCCACGTTGCGGGCGCAGCGCCCAATCATCTGGATCAGCGACGTCTCGCTGCGCAGGAAGCCCTCCTTGTCTGCGTCGAGGATCGCGACCAGCGACACTTCCGGCAGGTCCAATCCCTCGCGCAGCAGGTTCACGCCGACCAGCACGTCGAAATTGCCGAGCCGCAGATCGCGCAGAATCTCGATTCGCTCGAGCGTCTCGATCTCGCTGTGCAGGTAGCGCCCACGCAGCCCCGCCTGTTGGATGTACGATGAAAGGTCCTCCGCCAGCCGCTTTGTCAGCGTCGTGATCAGCACGCGCTGGCCGGCCGACACGCGCTGCTGGCAGCGCTGCAGCAGGTCCGGCACCTGCCCGCGCGCCGGCTGCACCTCGATCGACGGATCCACCAGGCCCGTCGGCCGGATGATCTGTTCGACGACTTCGCCCCCACACTGCTTCAGCTCGTACGGCCCTGGCGTGGCGCTGACGAACAGCGCCCGCTTCCACATGCCCTCGAATTCCTCGAACCGCATTGGCCGGTTGTCGAGGCAGCTCGGCAGCCGGAACCCGTGCTCGACCAGCACGACCTTGCGGTTGCGGTCGCCGTTGAACATCGCGCCGATCTGCGGGATCGTCACGTGCGACTCGTCCACGATCAGCAGGAAATCGTCCGGGAAGTAGTCGACCAGCGTGTATGGCTTCGAGCCCGCCGGCGTGCCGTTGAGGTGCCGCGAGTAGTTCTCGATGCCGCTGCAGTAGCCGACCTCCTGGAGCATCTCCAGGTCGTACTTCGTCCGCGCCAGCAGCCGCTGCGCTTCGAGCAATTTGCCCTCGTGCCGCAACTGCATGACGCGCTCATCCAGCTCCTGCTGGATCGCCGCCACGGCGCGCTCGAGGTTGTCCTCGGGCATCACATAGTGCACCGCCGGGTAGATGAAGACCTGCTCGCGCTCCTGGAGCACGGCACCGGTCAGCGGATGCACCAGCACGATGCGCTCGACCGTCTCGCCGAACAGCTCGATGCGGATCGCGTGCTCCTCGTACGCTGGCGTAAGCTCGATCACGTCGCCGCGGACGCGGAACGCCGCCCGTTTCAGTTCGGTGTCGTTGCGCTCGTACTGCAGGCGCACGAGCTTGCGCAGCAGCTCGTCGCGCTCCCACGTCTCGCCCACGCGGACGTTGATGACGCTAGCCTTGTACTCATCTGGCGAGCCGAGGCCGAAGATGCACGAGACGCTCGCGACGACGACCACATCACGCCTGGAAACAACCGATGAGGTCGCTGCCAGGCGCAGGCGATCGAGGTCGTCGTTCCGCGAGGCATCCTTCTCGATGTAGATGTCGCGCTGCGGGATATACGCCTCGGGCTGGTAGTAGTCGTAATAGCTGACGAAATACTCGACGGCGTTGTGCGGCAGCAACTCGCGGAACTCCTCGTAGAGCTGGGCCGCCAGCGTCTTGTTATGCGAGATCACAAGCGTGGGCAGCTTCAACCGCTCGATGACGTGCGCCATCGTGAACGTCTTGCCCGAGCCCGTCACGCCCAGCAGCGTCTGGAACCGCTTGCCGCCCTGGAACCCGGCGACGAGCTTTTCGATCGCCTCCGGCTGGTCCCCGCGCGGTGTCAGCGGCGAGATGATCTGAAAATCGGTCATATTAGCATTATACGGGATTTCGACTGCCCCGAGCGCGTGGCGGATTCCCCTCCCGGGGTAACCACCAAGGCGCGAAGGCACCAAGACGCGTACACACAGAACCGGGGACCGCGGCTCAGCGAGACGCTGGCCCTCTTTCTCCACGTCCTGGCTGTGCCAGACCTGCGACCCTGTCACCCGACGTGCGGGCTAGCGTTGTTACCTTGTTACCTGCGCCCCTTGTTACGGCGCCTCGGCCTGGCCGCGCCAGACCGTAAAGAAATCTGAAGCTGGGGCGTCCCTGGGCCACCCGAGTGCACGCTGCTCGTTATTTCAGTGCCGGCTCCGTCACGTCTACGATCCCGACGTCCACGCCTTGCCCGCCACGGGTTTGGTGGCAATGCACGGCGATGATGTTCTCGCCCACGCGCAGCGCGCCAGGCTCAGTCAGCGGCACCAGCACGTAGTTCGTCACGTAGCCCTTTATCGCTGCAGCCTGCTTGCCGTTTACGAACACCTCGCAATCCTCGTCGTGATAGATCTTGAGTTGCGGCTGGGCCGGCAGCGCCTTCAACTCGACTTTCCGCCGGAGCCAGATGTCCGCGGTGTCCCACTTCGTACGGACCACGGCGCCGGGGGTGCCGTCTGCGCCGAACCCGGCCGGACCACGCTTCCACTTCGTGTCGTCGAATGTCGGCTGCATCCACTCCGCCGCCGGCTGCTCCGTGGTGTAGCCCCACTCGATGGCTTCGGCTTGCGCCGTGGGCACGACGACGCGCACGACCGGCGGCGGTCCGTACGTGGTGCGGTTGGCCGCGGCGATGCGCTCGGCGTCCATCTTGATCACCGCGCGGTCATAGGTCATGAGGCCATTGACCTCGATCTCCACGTCGGTCGTCTGCGTGTAGACTGCGGCCGACAGCCCCGGCTCGGCCTGCAACGCCCGCAGCATCGGAATCAGCCGCAGGTAGGCATCCGTCAATTCGTCCGGCGATGCGAACTTGACGTATCCCCAGTTCTTCTCCGCCTGCCAGGTATGCCCCGACACGGGCAGACCCAGGCCGCCAAATTCACCCAGCACCCCTGCACGCTTCTCTTCCGCCGGCGGCGCGCCGGGTCCGGGGTAAACGTGGATATCGTGCACGTCGCCGACGCCCATCTCATGCCAGCCGCTGGCCGAATTGACCAAGCGCGTCGGGTCCCACTTGCGCACCTGTTCGACAATCCGCGCCGTGTCGTACTGGCCCCAACCCTCGTTGAACGGCACCCACATCACGATGCAGGGATGGTTCCGATACGCGTCGATGACGCGCTCCAGTTCCAGCTCGAACTGCCTGGACGAATCCGCAGGCCGTTGCCAGTCTTTGGGCGTATCGACCTTGTCGCCGCTCGGCATGTCCTGCCAGACCAGCAGGCCGAGCTTGTCGCACCAGTAGTACCACCGGTCCGGCTCGACCTTGACGTGCTTACGGGCCATGTTGAAGCCGAGCTTCTTCGTGAACTCGATGTCGTAGCGCAGGGCCTCGTCCGTCGGCGCCGTGTACAGCCCGTCCGGCCAGAACCCCTGGTCCAGCGGCCCGAACATGAACATCGGCTTGTTGTTCAGCATCAGCCGCGTCCGGCCAAGCTCGTCCTTGCCGAGCGAGATCTGGCGCATGCCGAAGTAGCTGGTCACCTCGTCATCGTTAAACGTCACCCGCAGATCGTAGAGGTACGGCGTCTCCGGCGACCAGAGCTTCGGGTCGGGTATCTTCAGGCGCGCAACGCCGAGGCTCCCCTTCACCTGTGCCACTTCCTTGCCCTGGTCCAGAACCACGACCTGGAACATGTCGCGGTCAATTTCACCGAAGGGCCGCACTCCCTGGAACGCGACCTCCACCTCCTGGGCGTCGACGTCGGTTACAATTTTGAGCGCTGCGATGTACCTCTGTGGCACCGGCTCCAACCAGACTGTCCGCCAGATACCCGTGGTCGGCGTGTACCAGATGCCTTCCGGCTTGCTGACCTGCTTGCCGCGCGCCTGCGGCCCTGTGTCCGTCGGGTCCCAGACGGCGACCACCAGCTCCTGCGGCCCGGGCGTCTTCAACGCGTCGGTGACGTCGAACGTGAACGGATCGTACCCGCCCTGGTGCTGGCCCACTGCTTTCCCGTTGACCCACACGGTCGCGTCCCAATCGACCGCGCCGAAGTGCAGCAGCACGCGCTGGCCCTGCCAGTCCGCCGGCACCTCGAACGTCCGCCGGTACCACACGCGCTGCTTCTCATCCACCCGCTGCATCACGCGTGACAGCGCCGACTCGATCGGGAACGGCACCAGGATCTGCCCGTCGAACTTCGCCGGCCGCTCTTCCGCTTTCGGCCGGACGGCGTAATCCCACAAGCCGTTCAGGTTCTGCCACTTGGCCCGCACCATCTGCGGCCGCGGGTACTCCGGCAGCGCCCGCTCCGGCGTAACGTCGGCTGCCCAACGCGTCATCAGCGGCCCCGTCTTCGTTCCGTCATCGGCCCCCGCGGCCGGCACAAGGCACGTAACCATCAACAGCACGATCAGTCCACCAATCCGTAGCATGGGCTCTCTCCGTCGCTCACGTATCCACCGTGCTTTGCGGAAACTCAGGCGGCATCATGCCGTAGACCGCCGCGTTCGGCAACCGGCCGGACGGCTACGCGCTGCGCTGCGGATCCAGTACAATCCCGGTTTCGGCTGGGGTTGCGATGTGCAGCGAAACACGTCCCCCGCCGAGCAACCAGCGGCCTCTGCCGGGAGCCAGTCCAATGAAGATCCTCATCGCCGACAAGTTCGAAGCCTTCGGAATCGCCGAACTGAAAAAGATCGCCACCGAGGTCACCTGCGAGCCGGACCTCAAGGACGCGACCCTCACCAAGCGCGTCGCGGAGTTCGACCCCGCCGTGCTGATCGTCCGCTCGACGAAGGTCAACGCCGACACGCTCCAGGCCGGCAAGCAGCTCAAGGTCGTGATCCGCGCCGGCTCCGGCTACGACACGATCGACGTCGCCGCCGCCAAGCAGCGCGGCATCAAGGTCTCCAACTGCCCCGGCATGAACGCCGTCGCGGTCGCCGAGCTGGTCATGGGGCACATGATCAACCTGGATCGCCGGATCGCGGACAACGTGGCCGAGCTGCGCGCCCACAAGTGGAACAAGAAGGAGTTCAGCAAGGCCCGCGGATTGAAGGGCAGCACGTTGGGCATCGTCGGCCTGGGCCGCATCGGCATGGAAGTCGCGAAGCGCGCCCTCGCGTTCGACATGCACGTGCTCTGGTACGACGTGGTGCCGAACCTCAAGGGGCCCGACCACCCCAAGGCCCGACGGGTCGATCTGGACGAGTTGTTCAAGCAGTCCGACTACGTCACGCTGCACGTCCCCGGCGCCGGCGACACCAAGCACCTCGTCAACGCCCAGCGCCTGGCGACGATGAAACCACACGCCGCGATCATCAACACCAGCCGCGCGTCGGTCGTCGACGAGCCCGCGCTGATCGCCGCCCTGAAGGAAGGCCGTATCCGTGCGGCCGCGGTGGACGTGTACGAGAACGAGCCCGCCGCCGACGCGAAGACGTGCGAGTCGCCGCTGACCAATCTGCCGAACCTCTACGGCACGCACCACATCGGCGCGTCGACCGAGCAGGCGCAGACGGCCGTTGCGGAAGAGACCATCCGCATCGTTCAGGAGTTCAAGAAGACCGGCAAGGTCATCAACTGCGTGAATGACTAGACAACGAGCGCACGCTCATCCTCGCGACGGGGTGGCACGGCCCGGCGCCGCCGGGCCGTGGGCTCGTAACAAGGTGCGCAGGTGACAAAGTGACAATGTGAGCGCCGCCGGCGCGCGACCCAGTCCGGCGCGGCCGGGCCGTGGCCCCCGTCGGTTGGCTCTTTTCCGCCCGCCGGCTAGAATCCCGTGCCTGGGATCGCATGACGACGCGCCTGTTCGCAGTACTCCAGCCGAGGATGAATCCGTGCCCCGCGAGCCGCTCAAGATCCCCTGCCGGGTAGAGTCCCTCTCGATCCTCGCCCCCGACGGCCAGGTCGACAAGGCTCTCGAACCGCAACTCAGCGACACCGACCTGGTGCGCCTGTACCGCACCATGCGCCTGTCACGCCGGTACGACGAACGCTGCCTCCAGCTCCAGCGCCAGGGTCGCATGGGCACGTACGGCCCCAGCAAAGGTCAGGAAGCCGCTTCGCTCGGCGTCGCGTACGCCATGCAGCCAAACGACTGGTTCGTCCCGACCTTTCGCGAGACGGCCGGCCTGCTCTGGCGCGGCTGGCCACCGGCCAACGGCATGCTCGTCTGGGGCGGCCACGAGGCCGGCAACGTCATGCCACGCGAGACCCGCGTGCTGCCGATGTGCGTGCCGATCGCATCCCAGTGCCAGTACGGCATGGGCATCGCCTGGGGCTGCAAGCTCCGCGGCGAAGGCGAAGCCTGTGTCGCGTTCTGCGGCGACGGCGGCACGTCGGAAGGCGACTTCCACGAGGCCCTGAATTTCGCCGGCGTCTACAACTTGCCGCTGGTCGTCGTGGTCCAGAACAACGGCTGGGCGATCTCCGTCCCGCGCAGTTGCCAGACCGCGTCGCAGTCGATCGCGCAGAAGGCCGTCGCCTACGGCTTCGACGGCCTCCAGATCGACGGCAACGACATCCTCGCCATGATCGCCGGCACGCGCGAGGCGCTCGAAAAGGCCCGCACCGGCGGCGGCCCCACGCTCATCGAGGCGGTCACGTATCGCATGATGATGCACACGACCGCCGACGATCCGAAGAAATATCGCAAGGAGGAGGAGGTCAAGGAGTGGGAGCCGCGCGACCCGCTGCTGCGCTTCACCACGTACCTCCACCGCAAGAAGCTCCTCAGCGCCCAGGTCGAGCAGGTCATCGACGAGGAAGTGACCGCCGAGATCGATGAGGCCATCCGGAGTTACGAAGCGTACCGCACGAACCCGCTCGAGCTGTTCGACCACATGTACGCGGAGCTGACACCCGAGCTGGAGCGGCAGCGCGCCGAGCTCCAGGCCTACCTGAGCCGCCAGCCGGCCGACCGTCCGCAGGCGGACCTGTCGCGCGTCTAGCCGGAGACCCACCATGGCCCAACTGACAATGGTGAAAGCTCTCAACCTCGCGCTCGCCGAAATCATGCGCACCGATCCGAACGTCGTGGTGCTCGGTCAGGACGTCGGCCAGGACGAGGGCGTCTTCCGCGTGACCGAAGGCCTGCTCCGCGAGTTCGGCCCGCAGCGCTGCATCGATACGCCGCTCGCCGAGGCCGCGATCGTCGGCGCCAGTATCGGGCTCGGCTTCACCGGCTTCCGCCCGGTGTGCGAGATGCAGTTCGACGGCTTCTCGTTCCAGGCGTTCCACCAGATTGAGAACCACGTCCGGCGGTTCCGCAATCGGACGCGCGGTGCGTACACCTGCCCCCTGGTGATCCGCATGCCATACGGCGGCGGCATCCGCGCCATCGAGCACCACAGCGAAGCGCCGGAGGCCACCTACGCGCACCTGGCCGGATTGAAGGTCGTCATCCCGTCCGGGCCGCGCAACGCCCGCGCGCTGCTCCGCGCCGCGATCCTTGACCCCGATCCGGTCATCTTCTTCGAGCCGAAGGCGTCCTACCGCGCGTTTCGCGAGGAGGTCCCCGACGAGCCCGAGACCATGCCCATCGGCAAGGGCGTGATCACCCGCTCCGGCAAGGATGTCACGCTGATCTCCTACGGCGCCACCGTGCGCGCCACGCTCGACGCCGCCGAGGAGCTGGCCGACGAGCATGACGTGGATGCCGAAGTACTCGACCTGCTCTCCGTCGCCCCGCTCGACGGCCACCTGATCAACGAGTCGGTCCGCCGCACCGGCCGCGCCGTCGTGGTCCATGAGGCCCCGCGTCACTGCGGCGTCGGCGCCGAGGTTGTCGCCCGCATCGTCGAAGACAGCCTCATGTATCTCGAAGCCCCCGTCCGCCGGGTGACGGGCTTCGATACGATCATCCCGTATTTCGCGAACGAGCTGACGTACCTGCCCGACGCCGGCCGTGTCGTCCAGGCGGCGCTGGAAACGGTGCGCTTCTGAGCGAAGGCGGCTTCAGGACCAGGCGACGCAGCGTGCAGCGCGCCGGGCTCGAATCATAATCCCACCCAATGCCAGCAGTAGCAGCGAACCCGGCTCGGGGACGAGCCCGGCCAGCCCGATCAGGCCCGCCATGCCGCCGCGAACCACCTCGATGCCGAACTCATAGTCGTAGTCGGGGTTGTCCATCGTGTCGGTGAGCTGGTGATAGGCATCGTTGGTGTGCATGTACCAGTTCTCCGGCGTCGTGTGCTCGCCGAAGCGGATCGCCTGGTAGTCGTAGGACCAGAACGAGCCGTGGTCGGAGTTGCCGTAGGTGTCATTCCAAGTCTCGACGTCGATGGACGTGTACTGGTTGAACTGGGCGACGAGGTATTGCCCCAGCCACGCCGACGGGCCGTTCACGCCGATGTCGAGATCGTAATCCGGGTCCGGGTCAACGTTGTCCCAGCCTGGATGCAGGATCATGTCCAGGTTAATGGTCGCGACGAAGTTCTCACCGTAATGGGTGCTCACATACCGGGCGCTGCCAAGCAGGCCCTCCTCCTCGCCGGCGAAGGTGATGAAGCGCAGCGTGCCCGCGAACTGGAACTGGGACAGGATCTTGGCGGCCAGGAGCACGGCCGACGTGCCGCTGCCGTTGTCGTCGCAGCCGGGGGCGAGCAACTGGTTCATCTCGTGCCAGGTGTCGTAGTGGGCGCAGATGACATAGATATCATCGGGGCGCGTCGTGCCGGGCAGGTCGGCCACGATGTTCGGCGCGTGCAGTGTGTGGAACCACTCCTGCGTGACATTCAGCCCGTAGGAGGCAAACTGATCGGTGATCCAGTTGCCGGCGAGCGCCGCGTCGGAGCCGAGCGAGTAGCGGTTCGTGAGGCAGTACGGCGGGTCCGTCGTCACCGGATCCACGCCGGTGAGCACGCGCAGGTACGACTGGTATTGCGCGATCGTCGCCTGGCCGAGGATGTCGGCGATCGCATCGGCCGGGGCGGGCGCAATGCCAATGCCGAGGACGAGCACAACAACGGCGCTCCTGCGCATACCCTGGTCTCCACGCCCCCGCGATGTCTCGAGATTGTCACATTCGGTTATATGACCTGCGTTGTGCGCGGGTCAAGGATTGTCCGGCGTGCGCAGCAGGAGCACCGGGATTTCCGTGCGGCGGCGGATTTCGTTCGCCACGCTGCCGAGCAGCACGCCCTTGATGAGACCGTGGCCGTGCGTGGACATGGCAATCAGGTCGCACTCCTCACGCGTGGCCAGCGCCACGATCTGCGTGGCCGGGTCCCCGCACGCCAGCTCCGCCACCACGGCGAAACCCTCGCTGGTCAGTTCCGCGCATCGCCGGTCGAGGTAAGCACGGTCGCCACGAATCTCCTCGGAGTCTTCGAGATTGAGCTGGTCCTGGTTGCGCGCGGCGAAACCGTCGGCGACGTGGATGAGAATCAGCCGCGAGTTCATCAGCCGCGCCAACGGCCGGATGTGCGCGAGGATCGTCTCGTCCACCGGCGAATTCTCGAGCGGGATGAGAATGGTGCGGTACATCAGCGTTCATCCTCGGCCGGGCTCTTAACCCGACGTCCACGCGTGAATCGTCTCATACAACAGATACGCATTCAACCCCGCAATCACCATGGTGATGAACCACGCCGTGCTGGCGAGCCAGAGCGGGTTCGTGAACGCACCCATCTTGGCGCGCTGGCCCGTGAACAGCACGAGCGGCACGACCGCGAAGCTCAGTTGCAGCGACAGGATCACCTGGCTGAGGATCAGCAACTCGCCGACGCCGCGCTCGCCGTACAGCCCCGCCACGATCACCGCCGGCACGATCGCGATGAGGCGCGTCATCAGCCGCCGGACCCACGGGCGCAGGCGGATGTTGAGAAAGCCCTCCATGACAATCTGGCCGGCGAGCGTGCCCGTCAGCGTCGAGTTCTGCCCGGACGCCAGCAGCGCGACCGCGAAGAGCGTGCTCGCCAGCGGGGCCCCGAGCACGGGCGCGAGCAGCGCGTACGCATCGCCGATGTCGGCCACGTCCTCGTGCTCCGTGCCATGAAACGCGGCCGCGCTGAGCACGAGAATGGCGGCGTTGATGAAAAATGCGATCAACAGCGCCACCGTCGAGTCAATCGTCGCGTACTTGATCGCCATGGCCTTGCCGGCGTGCGTGCGCTCGAACGCCCGTGTTTGGACGATGCTCGAATGCAGATACAGGTTGTGTGGCATCACCGTCGCACCCAGGATGCCGATCGCGATGTAGAGCATGGCGGGGTTGGTCACGATCTCTGTCCGCGGAACGAGGTTCGCGACGAAGGCCCCGAGGTCCGGGCGGGCATAGACAAGCTCGACCGCGAAGCACGCCCCAATCGTGACGATCAGCACCGTGACCAGGCATTCGAGCACCCGAAACCCCTTGTGCTGCATGAACAGCACGATCATGACGTCGAGCGCAGTGATGCCGACGCCGAAGACGAGCGGGATGCGGAACAACAGATTCAACGCAATCGCGGACCCGATCACTTCCGCGAGGTCACACGCAGCGATGGCCACCTCGCACAGCACCCAGAGCGCAAAGCCGACCGGCCGGGTGTAGTGGTCGCGGCAGGCCTGCGCCAGGTCGCGTCCGGTCACGATTCCGAGCTTCAGCGACAGATGCTGCAGCAGGATCGCCATGAAATTGGAGATCAGGATGACGGAGACCAGCGTGTAGCCGAAACGCGCCCCGCCGGCGAGGTCCGTCGCCCAGTTGCCGGGGTCCATGTAGCCGACCGCGACCATCAGGCCCGGCCCGGTGAACGCCAGCAGCCGCCGCCAGAAGCTCGCGATATGCGGCATCCGCACGCTGGAATGCACTTCGGCCAGCGACGGCACGCCGGTCGCACGCCGCCAGCCCGGCTCCGGTGCCGGCGGCGTGGCGACGGTTTGGGTCAAGCTGCAGTCAGAGCTCGCTGGAGAGGTCTTATCCATCGCCGGATCCCGCAGGGGCCCGATGACCTGCGTGCGTACACGCTGGATGATATTCCGCTGACAGACTGAAGACGAATGCCGCCGGGTCGTCAGTGCATGGGTGGTATGAGCATCTTGCCCGTTCCTCCGGCGGGCGGTCGCCCGCACCACTCCTGTGACGGGTCACCCTCAAGCCAGCCCTACATTAACGTCCAGTGCCGGGACCGATCGGCGCCGTGGGGGTACCTTCCAGCGCTGCCGCCCAAGTAACACGCGCCAGCCGGGCCTGTTCGGCGATCGCGCGACGCAAGCGGATGAGCAGGAAGATCGCCATGACGGCAAAGACCAACACAGCAAGGCTCGCCGGCGCGAGCAGGCACACCGCCGCGCCGAAGCCCGCACCGGACGAAGTACCGCCTGCGGTCGTGAGAAACGCCGCCGCGGCGCCCCCAACCGCAATTACGCCGAGTGCGATGACATTGCCCCACCGCAACAGCCGGGCGCGCGCCGCCAGGGCCAAGTCGGGAATGCGGCGTGCGAGTCGCTCGTAGTACATGAATGTAGTGAACATCGTCACGAGTCCGACAACCTGGTCGCCTGCTGCCAGCCATTGGAGCAGTGTCGAGGTCATAGACCCGGTGGCGGCCGCGGCAGCGACCTCCGCCGCGTCGAATACGAGTCCGATCACCAGCGACGCGCGCAGAACCTTGCGGGCGGTGAGATTCGGGTCTTCGCCGATGCCGCTGGGATCGGGCTCCGTCACCAGCCACGTACCGTAGAAGGTGATCAGGGCTACGCCGAAAGCGAGTGCCACCTGTAACAGCGAACCCTGATTCTGCAGAACGGCGGCTGCCACGACCACCACGATTCCACCCAGGATCATCCAGAGCAGAATCGTCAGCCCCAGCGCCACCTTGTCGAGCCAATTCGGGTCGGCAAAGCGCAACAAATCGCCAAGCGTAGACAGGCCGACGGGCGTGCCGCACTCGGGGCAACGGCCCTCCTGGTGCAATCCGCGCAAGTTGTAGCCGCAGCGCTTGCACTCAAGGTCACTGATCAACACGCCCTGGGCGTCGATCAGACCGGAGCCCACTGGAACAGACGTCATGTTCGTCCCAATTGTTCTGGCGCCACACTACGCGCGCGGCGATTCAATCAAGCCCCCCACGTCCGCCGCAAACGCGCGACACGCCGCCGCCACCGCCGCCTGCCAATCGGCCCCGTGTTTTTCCGCGTATGGCGATTTGCCGAACGCGTAGATCACGGAGCGCGACGCGTTGATCACCGCTCCGCGGCCATCCGCCAAGAAGCACGGCCGGCAGCCTTCCGCCGTCGCCCCCTGTGCACCGTACCCCGGCACGAGAAACGGCGTGTACGGCAAGGCGCTGCGCAGGGCCGCCGTGCTCGCCGCGTCTTTCGGCGCCACCACGGCCCCCACGCATGACAGATCACATTCGCCCCGCAAATCCGCCGCGCCCCCCCACCGCGCCACCAGCGCCGCCATGTGCTCATAGAAGCGCTTCGGCGTGCCGAACTCGTGCACCTCGTCCGCGCCCGGATCAGACGGCCGCACCAGCACGTATACACCGCGCCCATGCGCCCTCGCCACCTCGATGAACGGCTTCACCGCGTTCTCGCCCAGATAGCCCGCGAGCGTGACGGCGTCCGGAACGCACGCCGGGTCGACGTCCGCAAACGCCGGCTTGGCGAGATGCCCGCGCGCGTACAGCTTGGCCGTCGAACCGATGTCGCCGCGCTTGATGTCGCCGATTACCAGCAGCCCGCGCTGGTGCGCGTACTGCACCAGCCGGTAGTACGCCGCGAGCCCCTCCGCGTAGAGCGCCTCGAAGAACCCCGCGTTGATCTTCACCGCCGGCACGACGGCTGCGACGGCGTCCAGGACGCCACGGCAAAACTGTTCCAGCGCGGTGACCGCCGCCCGCAGCGTCCCATCGGCCGGGCGCAAGCTGGGCGGCAACTGCTCGAGCACAGGATCGATACCTACGACGGCCGGCGTGCGCAAGCGGCGAACCGCGGCCTCCAGTCGGTCAGCGAAGTGTGTCGGCATACGGACCCTGCTCAGCACGGAGCCATCGAGTGGCACCCGTTGCAGCAGAGGCTGTCACGCCCGTGACAGCCTCGCCGTTCTGCGAAGACTACTCTCGTTCGCGCTGCGGGTCACGCGCCGAGGTGCGCGAGGACCTCCTGCGCATGTCCGTCCGGGTGCACATTCTGGAACACGTGCTCGATGCGTCCGCCGGCGTCAATGACGAACGTCGTCCGCGCGATGCCCATCGACTTCACGCCGCCGCGGTCCTTCTCCACCCAGACGCCGTAATGCTCAGCGACCTGGTGGCCGTCGTCGGCGAGCAGCGGGAACGTCAGGCCGTACTTCTGCGCGAAGCGGTCGTGGCTCTCGACCGAATCCGGCGAGATGCCGAGCACAACCACGTTATGGTCGCGGAAGGTGCCGAGCCGATCACGGAAGCCGCACGCCTCCGTGGTGCAGCCGGGCGTATCGTCCTTCGGATAGAAATAGAGCACGACACGCTGGCCGCGATACTGCGAGAGCGCGTGCAGTTGGCCGCGCTCGTCCTTGAGCTGAAACTCGGGGGCCAGATCGCCGATCGCCGGCATGCGCGGCGCCGCAACAACCGGTCGCGTCGTAATCACCTCGGCATCGAGCGGTGGCCGGGCCGGCGCGGGCGGCGGAGTCAGCGGCTCGGCCTCCGCGATGGGCGGCGGCGTAATGCGAGTCGCCGGGGGGAGCGCCTGCATCGTGCGGCGCGGCCGCTTGGGGCGGGCGGCGGCGCTGGGGCGGGCAGCCTTGGCCGCCGGTTTGCGGGTCGCGCGCTTGGCAACCTTCTTGGCCGGCTTCTTCGTGGCAGACTTACGGGCGACTTTCTTCCTGGCGACCGTGCGAGCGGACTTCTTCTTCGCGACTTTGCGCGAAACTCTCCTTTTCGCGGTCTTCTTGACCCTGCGCGCCGCGGTCTTCTTCACCTTCTTCCGGCTGGATTTCGCTCGCTTCGTGCTGCCTGCTGAGGCCCTTTTCTTCGCCATGGCGCTCCCTCAACTGGAGAACTGCGATTCGATCCATCGGCACGGATCGTCGGCCCGCTGCCGACGAAGCCGGTCACGTCGCGCGGCCGGCGGCCGTGACGCTCATCGAGGCCCGCGCGGAGAGTTGCCAGACCGCGGCGGGCGCGCCTCCACCCGCGCTGCGTGAGATTATGCCGATCGGCCGCGCGCGCTACAACTACAACTACCTGGTTTCTCCCCGCGAACCTGGATGTGCGGCGCACCGAGCGGAAACTGGGCGGAACCGTAACCGCGCACGAGACGCACTGCGCGCTGAGGTGCACGCTAGTCGCCCCACTGCTGTCAGGGGTCGATGTACCGCCGGCGCTCCGCTACACGCGCCGCTTGCGGATCCGTTTCGATTACGATCGGGTCGCGGGGGCCGACCGAACTGACACCCGGGTGGGGACCGAACACGCCCCACGTTCGAGCCCCCTGCGGATCGCTGGCGGTAACGGGGCCGCCCCAGCCGTAGCTCCCGGCGATGCGAGACGGCGCATCGTGCCATATCAGCGCACCCGCGCGGCCGTGGGAGAACGTGCTCACGCCTCCCAACCACGGTCCGGCCGTCGAATCGGGCGCACGCGCAACGTTGTTGTAAGGCAGGAACTTATAGTCCACGACCCGCTCGCCCATCACGAGGCGCTCTTCCCGGGTCAGCTCGGGCAGCGTGAAATCGGGGACCAGCGCCGCGCGCGGAGCGACGGTCCGGCCTTGGACGACTACATTGACGGTGCCACGGCGGACGAGCTCCGGAATCTGCGGCAGTTCTTCAGTGGTGGGCGGCGCGGTCACCGTCGGGGCCGGGCCTGGATTCTGTTGTGCGCAACCGCCTGCCAGGCAGCCGATCGTGACGCCGATCAGGATCAGACGAAAACTCATGCCGTACCCCTACCCGATCCCGAGGAAGTTCGCAAGCAGCTTGTGCCCCTCGACGGTCAGGAAGCTCTCCGGGTGAAACTGCACGCCCTCCAGCGGCCAGGTCCGATGCCGGATCGCCATGATCTCCGTCGGGTCGTCGTCCGCGGTTGCACTTACAACGAAGTCGTCCGGCAGCGTTCCGTTGGCAATGATGAGCGAGTGATAGCGCGTCGCCACGAACGGGTTGCTCAGGCCGCGAAAGATCCCCTGCCCATCGTGACGGATGAAGCTCGTCTTGCCGTGCATCAGCCGCGGCGCGCGGATCACCTCGGCGCCATGCACAAACCCGATGCACTGATGCCCGAGGCACACGCCCAGCAGCGGCACCTTCCCCGCGAACCGACGAATCACGTCGTTGCTGATCCCACCCTCACGCGGCGTGCACGGCCCCGGCGAGATGATGATGTGGTCCGGATGCTGCGCCTCAATCTGCTCCGGCGTGATCTCGTCGTTGCGGTAGACGCGGATGTCGAGGCCCGCGTCCAGCTCGCCGATGCGCTGGACGAGGTTGTAAGTGAAGGAGTCGTAGTTGTCGATCAGGACGACCATGCCGGGTCTCTACCACGCCGGCGCCCACAGGTACATGAGCTGTGGGGCGGGGCTGCTGAGCCAGTCGGGGAGCTGCACGTTCACGAGGTTTATCTGGCCGGGGCCGTCCCTGCGGGCGTAGATGTTCGGCTGATACGCAAGGGGGCGGCCGTACTCCACCACCTTCACCTTTGTGTCGGCGAGGCCGGCGGCCGCTTTCGCCGCCACGATCGCATCGCGCAACGTGCCGACGTCGTCGATCAGCCCATTGGCCTTCGCCTCGGTCCCGAGATAGACGCGGCCATCGGCAAGTTGCCGCAGCTTTGCGGCGTCGACGCCAGGGCGCGCCTGCGCGACCACTTCGAGGAACCGCGTGTACATCCCGTCAATCAGACCTTGGAACACCGCGCGGTCCTGCTCGTTCATTTCACGGAAGAGCGAGCCCATGTCTTTCATGGCGCCGCTCTTGATTACGTTCACGTGCGCGCCGAGCTTCGCGAGCGTGCCGGAGAACTCCGGCGCGATCATGATAACGCCGATGCTGCCAGTGACGGACGTCGGCAGCGCGTAAATCTTGTCCGCGCCGCACGCGAGGTAGTACCCGCCGGACGCACCCAGATCGAGGATCGCGGCGATGACCGGCTTGCCGGTGCGCTCGCGGAACTTCTTGAGCTCGCCGTACATCAAGTCGGTCGCGGTGACGCCGCCGCCGGGCGAGTTGATGCGCAACACGACCGCGCGGACGTTGCGGTCCGACGCTGCCTTGTCGAGCTTCTCCGTAAACAGCGACACGGGGTTTTCGCCGCCAGCGTTGAGCAGATTCGTGGGCCGGGCGTTCTGCAGCACACCGTCGACGTCGACGAGCGCGAGCTTCTGGGTGGCCCAGAAGCTCTCGCGCAGCACGACCTCTTCAGTCAAGGCCTGCCGCGCCGAGACCGGCGTGATCAGGAACGAGGTCGGGCCGCAGCCGCCCAGCACGACGAGCAGTAACGCAGCGATAACGGCGGTCGTACACGGCTGCCGTGTCGGCGACAGCGAGGCTTGAGTCGCAGGCATGAGCGCTCCGTTTGGCTGAGGACGCAGGCCCACCTATACTTCCCGCAGCCGGCGCTCCGGCCGGCGACCTGAGGTGAGCCGCCGCGATGATACACGCGTCCCATGCGGATTTCGACCGGGCCGTCGAGCAAGCGCTGGCGGAGGTGCCGGACGAGTTTCAGCCGTACCTGGAGAACGTCGTGATCGAGGTACGGGATCGGCCGGACCAGGCGCTGATGCGCGAGCACGACGTCCCGGACGACGTGTTGGGCTTCTACGTGGGCGTGCCGCTGGAGGATAAGGGAATCGACGCTCTGCCCATGCCGCTGCCGGACCGCATCCTCATCTTCCGCGACAACCTGTGCGGGATGTGCGAGTCGTGGGACGAGCTGGTGGACGAGATTCGGATTACCGTGCTGCACGAGATCGGGCACCACTTCGGGCTGGACGAGGACCGGCTGGAAGAGCTCGGGTATGAGTAGGGTGCGACAGGTCGGCCGGCCATCGGGGGGCTGGAGGTTTCAAGATGCTCCGTGACTCGTATGTTGCAATGCTTCTGATCGGGGCCATCCTGTTCGCCGGCGTTCTCACGGCCGCTGCGCAAACCACGTCGCAACCATCGAGCCGCGACGCCGTGGCCGCCGAACGCGACCGCGCCATGCAAGCCGAAGCCCGCAAGCTGATAGAGCGCGGCGCCCAGTACCTGCTCTCCGCGCAGGAAGCCGATGGCGGCTGGGGCGCGCAGGCCGGCCCCGGCGTGTCGGCGCTGGTCCTCAAAGCACTCATCCAGGAGCCGAGCGTCGGGCCGCAGCACGCCGCCGTACAGCGCGGCATCGAGTTCGTCCTCAAATCCCAGCGCGACGACGGCGGCGTCTACTCCGCCGAGGGGCTGCTGAAGAACTACGAGAGCAGCGTCGTGCTGTCGATGCTCGGCGTGCTGAAGGACCCCGCGTATCAGAAGCAGATCGCCGCGCTGCAGACCTTTTTGAAGAACGACCAGTGGGACGAAGGCGAGGGCAAGTCGGTCGATGATCCCTGGTACGGCGGCGCTGGCTACGGGCACGGCAAACGCCCGGACGTCTCGAACACGCAGATGATGCTGGAGGCCCTGCGCGATAGCGGCCTGCCGCCCGATGACCCGGCGTACAAGAAAGCACTCGTCTTCATCGGGCGTTGCCAGATGCTCGGCGAGACGAACGATCAGCCATTCGCCAAGGGTGCGACGCAGGGCGGCTTCATCTACTCCCCCGCAAACGGCGGCGAAAGCAAGATGGGCACGGTGGACGCCGAGGGTCACGAAGAGCTGCGCTGCTACGGCTCGATGACGTACGCCGGCTTCAAGAGTCTGCTTTATGCCGGCCTGAAACGCGACGATCGGCGGGTGCAGGCGGCCTTAGACTGGATTCGCGGGAATTGGACGCTGACGCACAATCCGAACAGCCCGGAAGCCCAGTCGCGCGAGGGGCTGTTCTATTACTACCATGTCTTCGGCCGGGCCCTGGATGCGTTTGGTGAAGCGGTGATCCGCGAGCCGTCGGGCCGCGAACACATCTGGCGGCACGAGTTGGTCGAGCAGCTCGCGAAAGACCAGAAGCCGGACGGCAGTTGGGTAAACGACGCCGACCGCTGGATGGAAGGCCTGCCGGCACTGACGACGGCGTACAGCATGCTGGCGCTCGAGGCGGCGTATCCGCGGTGAGGAAGGCACAGAGGCACGGAGGGGAGGGCGAAGCTCCGGCTGAGCCGGAGCGACGAAGCGACGCACTCAGAGCCCCGAGCGCGAGCGAGCGGGTCCGCGCAGCGCGCTGAATAACCCACTGCCTTTGCTCGGTATGCCAAAATTGTAGGTGGCTGTCCCTGACATGGGCCCAGCCTGCACCGGCGGACGCGGCGCCACCGTGACGACGTACGCCAGCCCGACGACGCCGATCTCCGGCAGGCCGCGGGTCCTAGGTCGTCTGCGTTGGTGACTGTCTGTCTCCATCCGCCGCAGGCCAATCGGCACGCCAATTCGGAAGCAGTCGTGATCTGATGAATTCCAGACGTTTGAGCAGCGCCATCGCGTTCTCGCGGCTCGGAGCGGCCCGAACAGGAAACACGTCCTTCACTGTCCGCCCTGCGAGAATCGCCTGAGCCCACTCGTCCATCAATTGACAGTACACTTCCAGCGCCGAGGCAGGGTCCTCAGCTTGGTCCAGAACCAGGTAGGCGGATGGCAAATCACCCTCGATGACCCAAAGCCATTCGTCGGTCTCGCCTATCGGCTGGTCGAAATGAAAGAGGAATACTGCCACCACACCCCCGACACCACATCCCAGATACACCTCGCTAATCGACGGGCACCACCGGAAACTCTGCACGTAGCCCGTCGCGCTCTGCAGCATCTCTCGCAGCAGACGGGTTTCCTCGGCGTCCTCGCCGGCAATCGCCTGGGCCGGCGTCAGCTTCTGCAGGTTAACGTGAGGCATCATTGACCACCGCGCGAACGACGACGCCCCTACAAAGTAGCGGTGCTCGCCCTCCACCTCAAGGTTATAAACCCGGTGTGTCCCCGGCCGGCGCTCTACCGCCGCCACCGCCGGACCGGCCGCCGTGCGCAGCAGCTCCCCGACGCGCAATTCGCCCGCCGGCACCCAGGCCTGCCGGTCCTCCGAGTACAGCGGGTGCTCCGCCTTCGGCTCCAGCGGCTCGTCCAGCACCGCCACCCACAGTCGCAGCACGAAGCTGTTGTAGTTCGTGACTGTCGCCAGCACGACTCGCCCCGGCCCGGCCCCCACCGGCGGACACGGCTCGACCAGAACGACGTACGCCGCTAATCCGGGGACATCGTCAATTCTGTTCGGCACTCGACTTGCTAGGGCATGCGAAAAACACACGCGGGTTTAACACGATCTTAATTTGCGCTTTGCCTCAGGCCTGCGCATTATCTCCCGCATGGGTAGGCCGCGACGCCAAC